>DASRYU010000153.1:0-15122 GCA_035687045.1 Thermoplasmatota archaeon
GCCCCCGCCCAAGCCTTCATATACAAGTCCCCCCGTGGCAGCATTCCCGCCCGGGGTCGACCCCCACGGACGCGCCGAGAGGCGCTGTCGGGCCGGCGGAGCTCCCCCGGGAGCCCGACCGGACAAGGCGGAAGACACAGAGGAATCGAACACCATGACGACCGTCTATGACGTTCCGGCCGACCCGCTCATCCGCGAGGTCGCGTCCAAGCTCAAGCAGGAGAGCGCGATCCAGCCTCCCGCGTGGGCCCCCTTCGTCACCACCGGCATCCACGCGGAGAAGCCCCCCGTGGAGAAGGACTGGTGGCACACGCGCGCCGCCGCCGTGCTGCGCAAGGTGTACATCATGGGGCCCGTCGGCACGCAGAAGCTGCGCAGCGAGTTCGGCGGCAGCCGCGACCGCGGCGTCAAGCCCAACCGCGCGAAGAAGGGGAGCGGCTCCGTCATCCGCGAGTCTCTCCAGCAGCTCGAGGCGGCCGGCCTCGTCCAGCCCGTGAAGGGCGAGGGGCGCGTCGTGTCCGCGAAGGGCCGCAGCCTCCTGGACAACAGCGCGCACGCGGTGCGCCAGACGCTGGCCATCCCTGGCCTCGAGAAGTACTGATCGCAGGTGATATCGATGGACGACGTTGAGCTCGAGGAGCTTCGCCGCCGAAGGATGGCGGAGCTCCAGGCCCAGGCCCAAGCGCAGGACCCGCAGCAGATGGCTGCGGCGCAGGCGCAGCAGGCGCAGGCGGAAGCGGCGAAGGAGAACGTGCTCCGCGCCATTCTCGAGCCCGAGGCTCGCGAGCGCCTCACCCGAGTGCGCATGGCGCGCCCGGACATCGCCGCCGCCGTCGAGAACCAGCTCATCGCGCTCTACCAGCAGGGCCGCATCCGCCAGCGCATCGACGACGCGACGCTCCGAGAGCTTCTCGCGCGCATGACGCCCAAGGGACGCGAGCCCACGATCGAACGGAGATGAAACTCATGCCCAACATGCTCGGAAAGAAGCTGCGCCTTGCCGCAGCCGGAAAGCGCAACCGGCGCGTTCCCGCCTGGATCATCCAGCGCACGAACCGCCGGTTCACGAACCACCCCAAGCGCCACCACTGGCGCCGCAGCCACCTGGAGAAGTGATTTGAATGGCTGAACTCGAGCGCATCTACACCATCCCCCTCCGCGACGCCTACCTCAAGGCGCCCCGCCCCAAGCGCGCGAACCGCGCGGTCAAGGAGATCAAGACCTTCCTCGCGCGCCACATGAAGAGCGAGGCCGAGAAGGTCTGGATCGACAACCCCGTGAACGAGGCGATCTGGGCGCGCGGCATCCAGAAGCCGCCTCGCCGCATCCGCGTCAAGGCCATCCGCTTCGACGACGGCGTCGTTGAAGTCAGCCTGCCCGAGGCGTAAACCTGCCTCTGGTCCGGCTCGACCTCAACGGCAGCCCGTACGTCGGCGTCTTCGCGCGCGCGAGCGACAAGCTCGCGATCATCCCGGCCGCCACGCCCGAGAACGTGGTGGCGGAGATGGAGCGCGCGCTCGGCGTCAAGACGGTCACGCTGAGCGTTGGCGGCTCCAACATCATCGGCTCGGTCGTCGCGATGAACTCGCACGGCGCCATCGTCGCCGATTTCGTGGACGACACGGAGATCGCGGTCCTCGAAGGGCTCGGTCTGCGCGTCGGCCGCGTCGCGGGCAAGTTCAACGCGGCGGGCAACAACATCCTCGTGAACGACGCGGGCGCGTACGTGAACCCCGACTTCTCCAAGCAGGCGGAGAAGTCGGTGTCCGAGATCCTCGGCGTGCCGGTCGAGCGCGGGACGCTCGCGGGCCTCAAGACGGTCGGCAGCGCGGCGTGCGTGACGTCGAAGGGTGTCCTCTGTCACCCCAAGACGACCGACGACGAGCTCGACCTCCTCGAGAAGCTCTTCAAGGTCGAGGCGGACATCGGCACGGTGAACCACGGGGCGCCTTTCCTCGGCGCAGGCATCGTCGCCAACCGGAACGGCGCCATCGCCGGCTCCGTCACGACGGGCCCCGAGCTCAACCGCATCGAGAACGCGCTCGACCTCATCTGAGGTGCCCATGCGCGCGCTGACGGCCGCGCTCCTTCTTTCTCTCCTCCTCTCCGGCTGCGCGAGCGACGGCCCTGCCTCGACGCCCACGCCCACGCCGCCGGCCTCCGTCGAGATCGTCGACGTGCACGGCCTCGCGCTCGACCCCACCGACGCGTCCATCCTCTACGTCGCGACGCACCGCGGCCTCCTGCGCCTCGACGGGGGCGGCTGGTCGTACGTCGGCGAGGCGCGCGACGACTTCATGGGCTTCTCCGCGCACCCGAGCGACCCGCGCGTCTTCTGGGCGAGCGGCCACCCGCGCAGCGGCGGGAACCTCGGCATCCTGCGCAGCGACGACGGCGGCATCACGTGGCGGCGCATCGCGCTCGAGGGCGTCGACGCGCACGCGATGGCCGTGAGCCAGGCCGACCCGCAGCGCCTCTACGTCTCGTGGCGCGGCGAGGTGCTGCGCTCCGACGACGGCGGCGCCACGTGGGCTGCGCGCTCCCGCCTGCCCGTCGCCGGCTTCGCGACGCACCCGACGGAGCGCGATGTCGTCCTCGCCGCGACGGGACGCGGCCTCTACCGCAGCGTCGACGGCGGCGACGGGTGGCAGGCGCTGGGGGACGTCCCCACGCTCGGCGTCGCGTTCGATCCCACGGCCCCGACGACGCTCTACGCGGGCACCGCGACGGGCATCCTGCGGAGCGTCGACGACGGGCGCACGTGGACGCCGCTCGCGCTCCCGCACGCGGGCGCGTTCGCGCACTTCGCGACGCACGCGCAGACGCCGGGGCTTCTCTACGCGGCAAGCTATCAGAAGGGCATCTACCGCAGCGGGGACGGCGGCGCTACGTGGAGCGTCGTCCTCCCGCCACCCAGCTGAGCGGGCGCGAGTCGCGCACCGTGCGCGCCAGGTGAAGGACCGACGCGAGGGCGCTGCGGAGCGCGATGGGGGGCGGGCGCACCTGGCGCCCGACCGCGCGCACGGCCTCCGCCTGGAGCGCCGCGAGCCGGCCGACGGGGATGTCCGTCCGCGCGGCGAGGGCGGGGAGGTCGTCCACCCACGCGAGCGCCTCCGCGCTGCGGACGCCGGCGGCCTCGAGCTTCTCGCGATACAAGGGGCCGATGCCGCGCACGCCCAGGAGGTCCACACCCTTCCGTGGGAGGGAACCTTTTTCATAGCCTTGGTGCGGCTTTCGAACGGACTACTTCTTCCGGCTGAAGAGGCGGCCGAGGCCCCCCTTCTTCGCCGGCTTCTCCTCCACCTCGCGGATGGAGACGACGCGCACCCGGACCTCCTCGACCTCGCCCCCTTCCTTGCGGCGCTCCTTGAAGAGCGGGATGGCGCGGTGCGTGATGCCCGCGATCAGGACCGGCACCGCGTCCGTCTCCGGCTTGAGGAGGACGGCGTCCCCGCCTGCCCGGGTGAGCACCGCGTCGTCGTCCTCGGCGGCCGTCGCCGTCACGAGCGGCACCGCGTGGTGCGTCGCGCCCGACAGGTGGACGCGGGCGACCGGCGCGCCCTCGACAAGGACGACCTTCGCTTCCGGGCCGTCGAGGACGTGCTGGGCGGCCTCCCGGTAGCGCGCGAGGTACTCGACGGAGAGGCCCGTGCGCATCGACAGCGCGACGTGGTCCGCCGTCGCGAGCCCCTCCGGCCCCGTCACACCCGCCTCGGCGAGCACCTGCTCCACGCGTCCACGCGCCGCGTCGCGGAACGACTCGAGGCGCTCGCGGTCGATGCCGCTGCGCTCGGCGAGCGCGGGCAGGTCCTCCGTGACGACGAACGCCTCGACGTTGGCGACGCCGGCGTCGCGGAGCTTCTGCGCGAACGCGGGGCCGATCTCGGGCACGGAGTCGAGGTCCATGCCTCCGCGAGCGGCCCGGGGCGCTATAGCCGTTGCGCGCGCCCGCTCAGGCGTACGGGAACATCGAGCCCGTCTGGAAAAGGACGACCTGCTCGTCGCGCCGCACCGTCCCGTCGTCCAGGAGCGCGCGCAGCCCGGCGAGCGTCGCCGCGCCCTCCGGGCTCGCGTACATCCCGGCGAGCCGCGCCATGTCGCGCTGCGCCTGCGCGATGCTCTCCTCGCTCACCGCGACGGCGGCGCCGCCGCTTGCGCGCAGCGCGCGCAGGATGAGGAAGTCGGCGATGGCGCGCGGGACGCGGAGGCCCCACGCGCTCGTCGCGGCGTCCTCCCACGGCGCCGCGCTCTCCGCGCCCGCCGACAACGCGCGCACGATGGGCGCGCACCCGGCGCTCTGGACGCTCACCATGCGCGGGCGCTCGGAGCCGACGAGGCCGAGCGCCTCCATCTCGCTGAACGCCTTCCACATGCCGACGATGCCCGTGCCGCCGCCGGTCGGGTACACGATGACGTCGGGCATGCGCCACCCGTTCTGCATCACGACCTCGTAGCCCATCGTCTTCTTGCCCTCCGCGCGGTAGGGCTCGCGCAGCGTGCTGACGTCGAACACCTCGCCGCGCGCGGCGCGCGCCTGCACCTCCTTCGCGGCGTCCGTGATGAGCCCCTTCACGAGGTGCGCGCGGCCGCCGAACGCCTCCACCTGGCGCGCGATGCCCGGCGGCGTGTCGGCCGGCAGGTACACGTCGGCCGGGAGCCCCGCCGCGGCCGCGTACGCCGCCAGGGCCGCGCCCGCGTTCCCCGCGCTCGGGACCGCGAGCGCCTTCGCGCCCAGCTCGCGCGCCATCGTCACGGCCGCCGTCATCCCGCGCGCCTTGAACGAGCCCGTCGGGTTGCCGCTCTCGTCCTTCACGAGGAGCTTGGGGAGGCCGAGCGACTCGGCGAGGCGCGGCGCGGGGAGGAGCGGCGTCATGCCCTCGCCGAGCGTCACCGGCGCCCAACCGTGGCGGCGCTCCTGCTGCGCTCGCGGCCCTGGCAACATGTCCCGGAAGCGCCAGAGCGAGTCCACCCCGCGCTCCCACGCGTCCCGCGTCACGCGCTCCTTCGCCGCCTCGACGTCGTAGCGCGCGAGAAGCGGCTTCGCGCACGCGGTGCACAGGTTCTGCAGGCGGTCCGCCTCGTGGCGCGCGCCGCACATGCCGCACTCGAGGTGCGAGAGGAAGCTCATGCGCGCGCGACCGCGGGAGCGCTATTTAGAGCCGAGTGCCGAGTGGTGAGTGCCGAGTTCCGGGTGCCTGGTTCCTGGTTCCGAGTTCCTGGTTCCTGGTCCCTCAATCTCCGCGCGTCCTCCGCGCGCTCCGCGTCCTCCGCGGTGAGCGGTCAGTGACGCACCGTCACTCGGCACTCGGAACTCGGAACTCGGCACCCGGCACTCGGAACTCGGCACCCGGAACCCGGCACTCGTCGGAAGCACAAACCTGAAGCCGGGGCCCCGGCCTCGCGCCCAGCATGGCCGACTTCGAGATGCTGAGCTCCGAGCGCGTCGAGTTCAACAACGGCGGCGAGTTCCTCGAGCTCTCCATCAACCTCGTGAAGGACGCCAACCGCGAGACGCCGTACCTGCGCCTCGCGCGCGGCTTCTACGGGTCCGACGGCGAGCCGCGCTACAAGAAGGGCGGCTGCACGCTTCCGATCGACCGCGAGGTCATCGCGCAGCTCGCCGACGCGCTCAAGGCCTGGGACATCAGCGAGGCCGAGAAGCGCAAGGGCGCGGCGAGCGCGGCGGGCGCGCCCGCGAAGAAGGCCTCCAAGAAGAAGGCCGCCGCGGACGACGAGGACGAATAGGCGCGTCCGACCCGCATCCAAGCCTTGATGAGCGCGCCCCCCGGTCGCCGCCCGTGCGCCCGCTGGTGCCCGCCGCCCTCCTCCTTCTCCTGCTCGTCTTCGCGCCCGCAGCCTCGGCCCTCCCCCTCGAGGCGCGCGTCGAGGGTGGCACGCTCGTCGTCGAGCTCAACGAAGGCTCGCCGGCGAGCGCGCAGGTGGTCGTCACGCACCAGGACGAGCGCGCGTGGGTCGACCGCGTCGTGCGCGTCGACCGCGCCGGGCCGAACGCGACGCTGCGCCTCGACGGGCTGCCGCGCGACGTGCCGCTCACCGTGCGCGTGTTCGACGGTGCGCTCCCCCTCCCGACGCTCCCCCACGCGCCGGCCTATCTCAACGCGAGCGCCATCGTCGCGATGAACGCGACGCTCGTCGCGCACGCCGGCGCCATCTCGTCGGGCGGCCCCACCGGCCGCACGCTGCCGGCCGCCGTGCTCGAGGTCGGACGCATCTGGGCGCGCGACCTCCACGTGACGCAGGATGGACGCCTCGTGCTCGTCACGAGCGACGAGACGCAGACGCTCCAGCTGCGCGTCTCGGACGACGCCGGTCGCACGTGGCGCGGCCCGGTGGCGATGGCGCGCGGCGAGACGTCGGATCCGATCTTCCTGAGCGGCGTGAGCGCCGACAACGCGCTCGTCCTCCTCACGCGCACGTTCCGCTACGTCGACGACCCGAACGACTACGAGCCCGGCTACACGTCGTACGAGCACTGGCGATATCACCGGTTCAACCTCACGACGCTGACGCTTGTCGCGGAGCGCACCTTCACCGTCGACGGCATGGCGCCGAACTCGCTGCACGGCGACCTCGTGCCCCTCTCCGACGGCTCGATGCTCACCTTCTGGTCGGGCGCGCTCCAGACGCTCGACGCGCACGGCCGCGAGGTCGCGCAGACCGGCGGCGCGAGCGGCGTGAACGTCCTGCGCATCCACCGCGACGGCACGGCAACGCCGCTGGGCGAGATCCTCGGCGCCGGCTACGCGCAGTCGCTGCGCGCGAGCGTGGCTCCCGATGGCACCATCGGCCTCGTCGGCACGATGAGCAGCGGGATGCCCAACGCCTCGATGCAGGCGTGGGTCTCGTTCGCGCCCCCCTCCACAAGCATCACGGCCGCGTCGTTCTCGCACATCCGCAACGTGACCGTGCCCTTCGTCCCGCCGCTCGACAGGCAGGTGTACGCGCACAGCATCGCGGTCGATGCCGCCCGCAACGCCCACGTGTGCGTCGTCTGGGCAAGGTTCACCGGGAACGAGGTCGTGTTCGAGTCGTACCTCATCCGCCTCGCGGCCGACGGCACCCTCACCGGCCGCGACCTTCGCAAGGCCACGCCGACGCCCGTGCCGCCCGAGCGGTCGGTGAGCTCGTGCCTCGTCGCCGCGAGCGGCAACACCGTCTGGGCCATCTGGTCGACGCCGGCCACGGGCCACGAGCAGCTGTGGCTTCAGCGCTCGGCCAACGGCGGCGCGACGTGGCAGGAGCCCCTTCTTCTGCGCGGCTTCCGCGAGCCGTTCACCGTGTCGCTCATGGGCAGCCGCGCCGTCGGCGTCCTTCCCGACGGGCGCCCCGTGCTGCAGGGCGGCTTCGACGGCCAAGGGCTCACGCTCCCGTACGAGCCGCTCCAGCCGGCGGGCTCGCGCCTCGACCGCCTCCACCTGGGCGCGCCGCCCGCGCCCCCGGCGCCGCCGCGGCAGGCGGTCGACATCGTGCGCGTCGAGCCGGAGACGCTCCACATCGAGCGCGGCGGCGACGCGCGCCTGCAGGTCACGCTCCACAACGCGGGGCCCACGCCCGTCGACGTCTCGCTCGGCTTCACCTCGGCGGTGCTCCTCTACGAGCCCTCGTCGCTCACGCTCGACGCGAACGAGACGGTGGAGCTCAGCGGCCGCGTGCGCGTCGCTCCGTCCGCCTTCGGCGCGGGCTCGAGCGTCGTGCACCTCAACGTCGTGGCCTCCATCGGGAGCGGCGCGAGCTCGCGCCCCATCACCGTGAGCTGGGAGGGCGAGCCGGGCCCGACCACGCCCGCGCCCACGGCGCCGCCGCCGAGCCTGCCGGTCGAGCGCCCGCCCCGCGACCTGCCGACGACGCCGGCCGCGCCCACCCCCGGCGCGCCGCTCGCGCTCGTGGCGCTCGCGGTCGCGCTCGTCGCGCTCCTGAGGCGCCCGTAACGGCTTAGTAGGGGCACCCCTTAGCGCGGCTCGATGGCCGTCGTCATCATCACCGGCGTCCCGGGCGTCGGAAAGTCCACCGTCATCGACGCAGCCCAGAAGGCGAAGGGCGCCAAGGTCGTCGTGTACGGCACGGAGATGTTCAACGTGGCGAAGGCCAAGGGGCTCGTCAAGGACCGCGACGAGATGCGCAAGCTCGACCCGGCCATCCAGCGCGAGATCCAGGAGTCGGCCGCCCACGCCATCGCGCAGATGGGCGACGTCATCGTGGACACGCACTGCACGATCAAGACGCCGCGCGGCTTCCTGCCCGGCATCCCGGCGTGGGTCGCGCAGGCGCTCAAGCCCAAGCAGTTCATCCTTGTCGAGGCGAGCCCGAAGGAGATCGTCGGCCGCCGCAACAACGACCCCTCCCGCGCCCGCGACCCGGACTCGGAGGAGGACATCGCGACGCACCAGCAGATGAACCGTGCCGCCGCGATGACCGTCGCGACGCTCACGGGCGCGACCGTGGCCATCGTCGTCAACGCGGACGGCAAGGTCAACGAGACGCGCGACCAGATCCTGCGCATCGTCGGGTGAACGCGCGTGGCCGACAAGAAGAAGGGATTCTTCGGGACGCCCTTCATCATCCTGAGCTTCGCGCTCGTCTTCCTCGTCCTCTTCGACTACCCGCGCGGCCTGCGCGACGGCACCGCGTGGGTGGCGGGCCTCATCCTCAACCCGCTCATCGGGTTCGGCGGCCGCTGGCCCCTTCTCACCATCTTCCTCGCGAGCGTCGTGCTCGTCATCGCGACGACCGCCATCCGCCACTTCCTCACCGACTGGACGAAGCTCGCCCGCATGCAGGAAGCGATGCGCGCGTTCAGCAAGGAGATGAAGGACGCGCGGAAGTCGAACAACACGTACAAGCTGAAGAAGCTCACCGAGGCGCAGCAGGACCTCATGGCCCTGCAGGCCGACGCGCAGACGGAGCAGATGAAGCCCATGGCGCTCACGATGCTCCTCGTCATCCCCATCTTCGCGTGGCTGGGCGCGTGGCTCGCGAGCCTCGCCATCGACGGCGCGCTCCACTTCGAGGCGCCCTGGAACGACCAATGGGACATCATGGCCCCCTACACGTGGATCACGGGCAACCCCGGCTGGTTCCCGCGCTGGATCGTTCTCTACTCGCTCTTCGGCATCCCGTTCGGCCAGATCGCGCAGCGCGCGCTCAAGCTCTGGGAGTACCGGCACGTCGACCTCGACGGCGACGGAAAAGCGGCAGGCGAAGCCTGACGCTTTGGAGTCGCCGGCGAGAGCACGCTGACGCGCCGACGCCGAGGCCGAGGTAGGCCGAGGCGTGAGGCGGAGGCCGAGGACGCCCCGCCTCTGCCGAGGATGCGGTGCAGGACCGCCTCCGCGCGTCCTCCGCGCGCTCCGCGTCCTCCGCGGTGAGCGGCGCGGCGCACCGTTGCCTCTCTCGTGGCGCCGCTACGCGGCAAGACCCGAGGACCCGAGGACCCGAAGGAGACGATGCCTGGTTTCCTCCGCGAGTCCCCGCGCTCCCCGCGCCCCCGCGGTGGGCGGGTGTCGGCAGCGCTCGCGACCGAGCCGCCAAAGCGTTCAAGCGACGATGCCGCCTCGGGAGAGCCATGACGCTCATCGCCGTCGCGGGGCTCCCGGGCACCGGGACGACGACGCTCTGCCGCAACCTGTCGCCGCGCCTGCGCATGCCGCACGTGTACGCGGGGCAGATCTTCCGCGCGATGGCGAAGGAGCACGGGATGGACGTCAACGCGTTCGGCTCCTACGCGGAGACGCACCCCGAGATCGACATCGAGCTCGACCGGCGCATGATCGAGGTCGCCAAGCAGGGCGGCATCATCCTCGAGGGGCGGATGGTCGCCTGGCAGCTGCGCGAGGCGCACGCGGACGGCCTGAAGGTGCTTCTGGAGGCCCCGGAGGAGGTGCGCGCCCGGCGCGTCGCCGACCGCGAGGGCGCCAAGGACTGGATGCAGGTCCTCGCGCAGAACCGCCACCGCGAGGCGAGCGAGGCGAAGCGCTACCGCGAGTTCTACGGCTTCGACCCGAACGACCCGCGCCACTACGACCTCGTCATCGACAGCTCCACGCGCACGCCCGACGAGATCGCGGAGCTTGTGCTGTCGAAGCTCGGGCCTTCGCAGGCGTGAGCACGCGTGCCGCGCGCGGCCGAGCGCCTCCCGGGCCGGAAGGGCTAAAGCGGGTGCGCGATGCTCGCCGCCACGATGGCCGAGATGCTCCGGCGCGCGAAGGCGGACACGGACCCCGCCCACGGGAAGCCCCCGTCGCAGCGCACCATCGAGGAGCACCTCCGGCTCGGCGTCATCAACCTCGACAAGCCGGCGGGCCCGACGTCGCACCAGGTCGTCGCGTGGCTCAAGCAGGCGCTCGGCGTCGCGAAGGCCGGCCACGGCGGCACGCTCGACCCGCAGGTCACGGGCGTCCTGCCCATCGCCATCCTCGACGCGACGAAGGTCGTGCGCACGCTCCTCGAGGCCCCCAAGGAGTACGTCTGCGTCCTCGAGACGCAGCGCGAGGTCAAGCCCGACCGCATGAAGCAGGTCCTTCTCGAGTTCCAGGGCCCCATCTACCAGGTGCCGCCGCTCAAGTCGGCCGTGAAGCGCGAGCTGCGCATCCGCACCATCTACAAGACCGAGGTCATGGAGGTCACGGGCCGCCAGGCGCTCTTCCGCACGTCGTGCGAGGCGGGCACCTACATCCGCAAGCTCTGCCACGACGTCGGCCTCGTCCTCGGCCCCGGCGGCCACATGCGCGAGCTTCGCCGCAGCCGCACCGGTCCCTTCCCCGAGGACACGAGCGTGACGCTCCAGGACGTGCGCGACGCGTGGGAGCACTACAAGGAGACGAAGGACGAGACGTGGCTGCGCGAGGTCGTGCGCCCCGTCGAGGAGCTCGTCGCGCACCTTCCCGCCGTCACCGTCCGCGACAGCGCCGTCGACGCGCTCTGCCACGGCGCGGACCTCGCGCTTCCGGGCGTCATCGAGGTCGACAGCCGCGTCGAGGAGAAGGACCTCGTCGCCGTCTTCTCGCTCAAGGGCGAGCTCGTCTGCGTCGGCCGCGCGAAGATGCCCGCGAAGGGCATGGTCGAGCGCGACGGCGGCATCGGCGTGAAGACGATGCGCGTCGTGATGAAGCCGGGCACGTACAAGCGCCAGTGGGGCGGCCAGGGTTAGCCGCGCCGACGCGCGCTCAGCAGCCCGTCTCCGCGATGCGCCCGAAGAGGTGAGCCTCCCCCACGAGTCGCGCCTCGATGCGCTCGGAGACGCTGTACGTCCTCCCCTCGTGCTCCACCTCGAAGGCGCTCGACATGTTCTGCGGCCCATCGCGCAGCGGCTGCCCGGCGAGGCGCGGCCCCTCCGGCGAATCCTCGAGCACGCCGAGCACGCGCTCAGGGTCGAACACGCTGGGGATGGCGAGCGTGGCGCCGCCCCGCAGCGCCAGCCCGTCCGGCCCGAACGTGCCGAAGCCGCCCTGCGGGAACTCGCGCACGACCACCGCCGCGACCTCCTCCGCATCGAGGCGCAGCGGCGTCGCGGTCCACGGCTCGCGCGTCGTCACGAGGTCGGCGCAGCCGACGCCGCGCGCGGGAAGCTCCGCGTCGACGCGCGACTTCTCGTAGGTCTCCGTCACGAGGACGACCGGGACCCGCCGCGTCTCCGGTCCGGTCAGCACGAGCGTCTCGATGGCGAACGCGGAGTCCCGCGTGTGCGTGAAGCCCGCGACGAGCTCGTACGCGCCCTCGCGCGCCGCGCGCTCCCCCTCGCACGCGGATCCCGCCACGCGCTGCGGACAGTGGGGCTTCACGCGGCCGTCCCAGGCGTACGCGTACTCCACGACGGCGCCAGGCTCGAGCGTCGCCTGCCCCGCGCCCCTGAGGCAGCCGGTGGAGTCGCCGCTCGCCGGCGCGGGCGCGTCGGAGGGGTACAGGTTCGCGCGCCCGCCCTCGGGGAGGCCAAGCGACACCGCGAGACCCGGCGTAGCGTGATAGCAGACGCCGCCGTCCGTGATGAGCGCCGCGTCGCCGCAATTGTCGATGCGCACGCGGAAGCGCAGGGGCCCCGGCAGCGCCGTGGCGTTCGCGCCGCGCAGGATGCTCACGCGCGGGCACTCGCCCTCGGCCGTCGCGGAGCCGGCGTCGGTCCGTGGCGGCGACGGGTCGTCCGCCGGCGGCGCGGGCGCGGCTTCGGGCGCCGTGCAGCCGGCCAAGGCGAGCACCAGCAGGAGGGCGCCGAGGCGCATGCGCGGAGGGCGGAGCGCGGACGCTTCAGCGTTGCGCGTCGGCCGGCTATTCGCGCGGCGGCGGGCTCTGCGCGTCGATCGTCATCGACAGCGTCGCCGTCGCCGTCCCCTGCGCCTCGGCGCTCTTCGCGCGGAGCTCCTTGAGGCGCACCGTGTCGACCGGGAGGCCCCACTGCTGGAGCAGGGCCTGCACGCCGTCGACGTGGCCGTCCCCCATGACGGCGACGACGCGCTCGTTCGTCTGCGCCATCGACGCGAGCACGCGCGCCATGTGCTCGTTGCGCTCGTCGAGAAGCACGCGCTTGAGGGTGGGGAACTTCTTCTCCATCTCGCGGAAGTACGCCGCGTAGTCGTTCTGCATCTCGTCGACCTGCTTCTCGATGCTCTTGCCCGGGAAGAGGGGGATGAGCCCGACGATGGCGCTCCCCGCGAGGCGCATCTTCTCGCTGAAGCGCATCTCGGCGCGCAGGTGCTGGAAGGTCTGCTGCGCGTCCTTGTCGATGAGGGCGAGCGGGATGCCAAGCGCCTGCGCCTCGTCGCTGGCCGCAAGCATCTCGTCGCCCGCCTCGACGCCGTACTGGTTGGCGATGCGCGTCTGGAAGTCGGCGAGCATGCGATACACGATGGGCACGCCCGTGCGGTCCTTGTTCCGGTTGCGCAGCGCCTGGTAGCGCGGCGGGTCCAGCTCGATGCCCACCGCCTGCGGCGCGCGCCTGCGGATCTCCTCGCGGACGCGGGTGCCGATGTCAAAGACATGGCCGGTCCCGATGAGCGTGATCAACGCCGGCAGAGCGGGGGGGCCCCGTGATGAAGGTTTTGACAGCGGCCGCAGCGAGCCGGAACGCTTTTCAGCCTGAGATAGCTGGCCCAGCGAGGGACGGGTCATCGCCGAAGCCAAGCACGGCGCGCCATCGTCCAAAGGGCGCGGCTACTTCGCCCTTCTGTCGCTGACGGCGCTCGGCGTCGTCTTCGGCGACATCGGGACGAGCCCGCTCTACGCGATGCGCGAGGCGTTCCACGGCGCGCACGGCGTGCCGCCGACGCACGACAACGTGCTCGGCGTCCTCTCGCTCGTGTTCTGGGCGCTCATCCTCGTCGTGTCGGTGAAGTACCTCGGCTTCGTGCTGCGCGCCGACAACGAGGGCGAGGGTGGCATGCTCGCGCTCATGTCGCTCGTGCACCCGGACCAGACGGGCCGCGTGGGCGACACGCGCAAGAAGATCGCGCGCCGCGCGCTGCTTCTCGGCTTCGGCCTCTTCGGCGCCGCGCTCCTCTACGGCGACGGCCTCATCACGCCCGCCATCTCGGTGATGAGCGCCATGGAGGGTCTCGAGGTCATCGAGCCGTCGTTCCACAACCTCGTCATCCCGCTCACGCTCATCATCATCGTCGGCATCTTCCTCATGCAGCGCCGCGGCACCGCGGGCATCGGCGCGCTCTACGGGCCCGTGACGCTCGTGTGGTTCCTCGTCCTCGCGGGGCTGGGCATCCGCGGCATCTTCGCGGCGCCCGAGGTGCTGCACGCGTTCAACCCGATGTATGGCATCCGCTTCCTGATGGGAGGCCATCTCGCGGCCTACCTCGTGCTCGGCGCCGTCTTCCTCGTCATCACCGGCTCCGAGGCGCTCTATGCCGACATGGGCCACTTCGGCCGCAAGCCCATCCGCTTCGTCTGGTTCACCCTCGTCCTGCCGGCGCTCATGCTGAACTACCTCGGACAGGGCGCTCTGGTGCTCGCGGACCCTGCGACGGCCGAGAACCCGTTCTACCTCCTCGCGCCGCGCTGGGCGCTCATCCCGCTCGTCATCCTCGCCACGTTCGCGACCATCATCGCGTCGCAGGCGCTCATCTCGGGCGCGTTCTCCCTCACCGCGCAGGCCGTCCAGCTCGGCTTCTTCCCGCGCCTCGAGATCCGGCACACGAGCGAGCGCGAGATGGGGCAGATCTACCTCCCCCACGTGAACTGGGCGCTCATGGTCGGCTGCATCCTCGTCGTACTCGAGTTCCGCAGCTCGTCGAACCTCGCGGCGGCCTACGGCATCGCGCTCGGCTCGATGATGATCATCACGACGATCCTCCTCGCGGTCGTCGCGCGCGAGCGCTGGGGCTGGGGCCGCCTGCAGACCCTCCTCTTCGCCGGCATCTTCCTCACGATCGAGATCGCCTTCTGGGGCGCGAACGCCGTGAAGATCGCGGGCGGCGGGTGGTTCCCGCTCGTCTTCGCCGGCGCGCTCTACTTCGTCATGACGACCTGGCGCGACGGCCGCGAGATCCTCGGGCGCCGCCTGCGCGAGACCTCCATCCCCATCGAGCAGTTCCTCGAGCGCATCGAGAAGAGCGGCACGACGCGCGTGCGCGGCCACGCCGTCTACATGACGGGGAACACGACCGTCGCGCCACCCGCGCTCGTGAAGAACCTCGAGCACAACCGCGTCCTCCACATGCGCGTGGCGCTCCTCTCCATCGTGACGGAGGACATCCCGCACGTCCCGCGCCACAGCCGCGTCACCGTCGAGCCGCACGGGAGCGGATTCTACCGCGTCGTCGCGCGCTACGGCTTCATGGACGAGCCCGACGCCGTCGACGTGCTGCGCCTCATGCGCGAGAAGCACGTGGACTTCCCCCTCAAGGACACCACGTTCTTTGTCGGCCGCGAGAGGCTCATCTCGACCGACCGGCCCGGCATGGCGCGCTGGCGCGAGCGCCTGTTCAGCTTCATGTCGCGCAACGCGCAGCAGGCGACGGCGTACTTCCGCATCCCGCCCGACCGCGTCATCGAGGTCGGCTCGCAGGTCGAGATCTGAGCCTGCGGGCAGGGAGCGAGGGAGCGGGGGAGCGAGGGAGCGAGGGAGCGAGGGAGCGGGGGAGGAGGGCCTCACATGCCGAGGC
>DASRYU010000154.1:0-26700 GCA_035687045.1 Thermoplasmatota archaeon
CCGCCTCCGCCCCCGTCGGCCGAGGCGGAGCCCTCGCGCGAGGGGGGCCTCAGCGAAGAGCCGCAGGTGAGGAGCTGGGAGCGCTTCTTCAAGACGTACTACCGCGAGGCGATCAACGAGGCGATGCTCGGCTGGCCCGCGCGCCGCAGCCTCGCGATCGACTTCTTCCACCTCCAGTCGCACGACGAGAACCTCGCCGAGTTCGTCCTCAACCGCCCCTACGAGGCGCTCGCGCACGCGCAGGAGGCGCTGAAGTCGATCGACATCCCGGGGATGGACATCGCGCAGTCCGTCTCCTCCGGCACCTCCTCGGGCGCGCTCGGCCGGCCGCGCCTTGCGGTGCGCGTCACGAAGCTCCCCGTCACGCACACGGTGGACGTGCGCGAGCTGCGCGCCGAGCACCTCGGGAAGCTCATCTCGCTCAAGGGGCTCGTGAAGAAGACGACCGAGGTGCGCCCGAAGCTCCAGGACGCCGTCTTCATCTGCTCGCGCTGCGGCAACGCCGTCCGCGTGCCGCAGGACGAGCACCTCGTCCTCCAGGAGCCGCAGGAGTGCTACGAGGACCAGGGCGGCTGCGGGCGCGAGGCGAAGTTCAAGCTCATCGTGGGCCAGCACCGCGGCCAGGGGAGCCTCTTTGTCGACACGCAGAAGCTCGAGATCCAGGAGGCGCCCGAGAACATGCGCGGCGGCGAGCAGCCGCAGCGTCTGTCGCTCTTCGCGGAGGACGACCTCTGCGGCCTCGTCCGCCCGGGCGAACGCGTCACGTTCAACGGCGTCCTCCGCAGCGCCGTCCGCAAGGACCACGGCGTGAAGTCCACCATCTTCGACCTCTACCTCGAGGTGAACTCCGTCGAGAAGCACGAGCAGGAGTTCGAGGAGATCATGACGACGGAGGAGGAAGAGGCGGAGATCCGCCGCTTCGCCCGCGACCCGGAGATCTACGAGAAGATGCGCGACAGCATCGCGCCCTCGCTCTTCGGCATGAGCATGGAGAAGCTGATGCTTCTTCTCCAGCTCTTCGGCGGCGTCGAGAAGCGCCTTCCCGACAAGACGCGCCTCCGCGGCGACCTCCACGTCCTTCTCGTGGGCGACCCCGGTGTCGCGAAGTCGCAGCTCATCCGCTACATGGCCGGCCTCGCGCCGCGCGGCATCTACACCTCCGGCAAGTCGAGCTCGGGCGCCGGTCTCACCGCCGCCGCCGTGAAGGACGAGTTCGGCGAGGGTCGCTGGACCCTCGAGGCGGGCGCCATGGTCCTTGCCGACCGTGGCCTGCTCTGCGTCGACGAGATCGACAAGATGGACAAGAACGACCAGTCCTCCATGCACGAAGGCATGGAGCAGCAGTCGATCAGCGTCGCGAAGGCTGGCATCACGGCGACGCTCCAGTCGCGCTGCAGCGTCCTTGGCGCCGCCAACCCCAAGAGCGGCCGCTTCGACGAGTTCACGCCCATCGCGGAGCAGATCAACTTCCCGCCCGCGCTCCTCTCGCGCTTCGACGTCATCTTCGTTCTCCAGGACAAGCCGAAGGTCGAGCACGACTCGAACCTCGCGCGGCACATCCTCAACGTCCACCGCGGCGGCGCGATGCTCGAGCAGCTGCGCCACGACGAGACGCTCTTCACCGAGGAGCAGGCGACGGCCCTGCTGCAGAAGGTGGAGCCGGCGCTCGCGCGCGACCTCCGCGGCTCCTCGATGTTCAAGGACACGAAGGAGTTCCTCCGCAAGTACGTCGCGTACGCGAAGCGCACGTGCCACCCCGTGCTCAGCGAGGACGCGCGCGACAAGCTCGCGGCCTACTACGTCGAGCTGCGTCGCAGCGCCGGCGGCGAGGAGTCGAAGGCCATCCCCCTCACGGCGCGTCAGCTCGAGGCGCTCGTGCGCATCTCCGAGGCGAGCGCCCGCGTGCGCCTCGCGAAGGAGGTGACGCTCGAGGACGCGGAGCGCGCCATCGGCGTCTACGAGTACTACATGCGCCGCCTCGGCTCGTCCGAGGGTGGCATCATGGACGTCGACATGGTCGCCTCCGGCGTGAGCGCCAACCAGCGCAACAGCATCGGCACCGTGAAGCAGGTCATCCGCGACCTCGAGGCGCGCGACCCCGACGGCGCCGAGTGGGGGGAGGTCGTGCGCGAATGCGAGCGCAAGGGCGTCCCCCTCGCGAAGGTCGAGGAGATCGTGAAGCGCCTCAAGCAGCAGGGCGAGGTCTACCAGGGGCGCACGGACAACCACCTGAAGCTCGTGTAGCGCCGCGCTCCGACCAGAAGGCCCATCCGGCGGCGCCGCCGTGCGCGGCGCGTGGCCCTGGCGCCCGCGCTCGACCTCCTGCGCCTCATGCGGCCGGCGAACGCGCTCGTCGCCGCCGCCGGCGCGTACGTCGGGGCGCTCCTCGCGCGCGCCGCGTGGGAGCCGACGATCCCCGTGGGCGCCGCGATGCTCGCCGCCTTCGCGTTCGCCGCGGCGGGCAACGTCCGCAACGACCTCGGCGACGTGCCCGTCGACCGCGTCGCGCACCCCGACCGCCCGCTCGCGCGCGGCGCCGTGTCGCCGGCGAGCGCGGGGGTCCTCGCGATGGGGCTCTACATGCTCGCCCTCGCGGCCGGCGCGCTCGTGTCGTGGGGCGGCTTCCTCCTCGTGCTCGCGGCGGTCCCCGTGATGGAGGGGTACGAGCGGTGGGCGAAGGCGCGGGGCCTTCCGGGGAACCTCCTTGTCGCGCTCCTTACCGCCGCGCCGTTCGTGCTCGGGGCGCTCGCGGCGGGCGGCGTGAACGCGGCCGTCGCGTCGGTCGCCGCGCTCGCCGCGCTCGCGACGGCCGGGCGCGAGGTGCTCAAGGACGTCGAGGACGTGGAGGCGGACCGCGCGCACCGCCGCACGCTCCCGATGCGCGTGGGCGCGCGGCGCGCGTCGCTCGTCGCCGCCGCGTTCCTCGTCGCCGCGGTCCTCCTCTCGCCGCTCCCGTGGATGCTCGAAAGCGTTTTAGGCGCGGCGTATCTTCCGGCGGTCGGAGCCGCCGACCTTTGTTTCCTCGTCGCAGCCGCGACGGGGCCCCGCGCGCCAGGTCGCGGGCAGCGCCTCGCGAAGCTCGGCATGGTGGCGGCCCTCATCGCGCTCGTGCTTGGCCGGGCGCTCGGGTGAGACTGCGTTGACCGGCCGCGTGTGGCAGCACATCCAAGGGCTCCTGCGCGACGGCCCCATCCACATGACCCTTCTCGACCCGGCGAGCTCCCCGGGGAAGCAGGGCGAGGAGATCGCGCTCATCGCGGCGGAGAAGGGGACGCACGCCATCATGGTGGGCGGCTCGACCGACGTCTCGAGCGACAACCTCGACACCCTCGTCTCGCACATCAAGGAGCGCACCCAGCTCCCGGTCATCTACTTCCCGAGCACCGCGGGCGCGATGAGCCCGCAGGTCGACGCCATCTACTTCCTGAGCGCGCTCAACAGCCGCGACCCGCGCTTCATCGTCGGCGAGCAGAGTGTGGGCGCGCCGCTCATCAAGGCCATCGGCATGGAGGCCATCGCGATGGGCTACATCCTCGTCGACCCGGGCATGAAGGTCGGCCTCGTGAGCGACGCGGACGTCATCCCGCGCACGAAGGACGGCGCCGAACGCGCGGCGGCCCTCGCCCTCACGGCCCAGTACTTCGGCATGCGGCTCGTCTACCTCGAATGCGGCTCCGGCGCCCCCCAGCCCTGCCCCGTCGACATCGTCCGCGCCGTCCGCGAGGCCATCGACATCCCCCTCGTCGTGGGGGGCGGCATCCGCACCGCGGCACAGGCCCGAGGCATCCTGGAGGCGGGCGCGGACATCCTCGTGACCGGCACCATCGCCGAGAACCGCCAGTACCAGCCCCTGGGCGAGATCGTCGCCGAGGTCCGCGCGCGACGCCGCGCCTGAGGCTCGTTTCAACGCTTCAACGGTCAAAACCGCGGGAAACGCAGCTCTCCCGCGCGCGGCCGACGTTTCAACCTCTGTTCAACGAGGGGTCCAATCGCTTTATATGTCGACGGTCGCGCTCGGCAGCCCATGCACGGTCGAGCGTGGCTCGTCCCCCTCGTCCTCCTCGCCCTCCCGCTGGCCTCGGCCGCGTACGGGACGGGGAGCCAGATCGAAGCCTCCCCCCACGTCGTCCTGGAGGGGCGCGCCGACACGTGGCTCCCCGGCGGCATCGCGAGCTACGTGGGCGCGAGCGCCTCGCAGATCCCCCTCGCGCGCCTCATGAGCGGCGAGGCGCAGGTGAAGTACGTCACCCTCACCCGCGAATGCGGCGCGCTGGGTCTCCCCAACGAGCCGTGCGTGCCGGTGGAGGAGGCCGAGACGCTCGAGCTCCGCGAGATCCGCAGCGTCACCGTCACGAAGGCCCTCTCCTCCTACAAGCTCCTGGCCACCACCGACCGCCACTACGCCGACTCGCCGGCCTTCGGCCGCGAGGGGCGCATCCTCGTCACCACCATCACCGGCGCCGCGCTCGACGCGACGCGCGAGAGCCTCCACATCTCCGCCTCCGAGGGCGACTGGCGCGGCGACGCCGGCGCCGAGCCGATGGGCATCGTCTACGCCGTCGACGCCTCCTCCGCGCAGCTCACGGCGACCGCGGCCGCGGCGCTGCGCGCGACGGGCGGCTTCGAGCTCTACCTCCAGGGCGTCGAGGTGCCCCTGCGCGGCGTGGACAAGGCCGGCAAGGAGGTCAGCCGCACGTTCGACACGCGCGTCCCCTCCGACCCGAACGCGCCGCTGCGCTACGTCGTCATCGAGGTGAGCGACGGCGACCTCCAGATGAGCTCCACGGGCGCCTTCCGCGGCTTCGCGCCCGCCGACCAGCGTCCTATCACGGACGTGCACTCGGGCGCCCGCTTCCGCGCCGCGACGGGCACCATCGACTACGCCGACAAGGAGGACCGCACCCTCTCGAACGAGGACGTCTCCCTCGTCGGCCCCCTCAGCCTCACCCTCACGAAGGTGACCTCCGGCTCCTCGCCGCGCGCGACCTACGCCATCGCGGACGGCCTGCGCCTCCAGTCGCTCGAGCCGCTCCCCGACGACGAGGGCATCCCGGCCGCCGCGCTCGCCGCGGCCTCCGCCGTCGGCGCGGGTGGCGCGGGCGCGCTCATCGGGCTCGCCTACTTCTGGCCGCGCCTGAAGTTCTGGGCCACGCTCCTCGCGCTGCCGATGTACACGCGCATCGAGCGCACGGCGGTGCTCCAGCACGAGAAGCGCGACGAGCTCTACGAGCTCATCCGCACCACCCCCGGCATCCACGCGCACGAGATCGGCGAGAAGGCCAACATCGGCTGGGGCACGACCGTCTACCACCTCAAGCTCCTCGAGAACCACGGCCTCATCGTGTCCAAGAAGAGCGGGCGCTACAAGCGCTTCTTCGTGAACACGGGCGAGTACACGAAGAAGAAGGACATCTACGGCGCGCTGCGCAACGAGACGGCGAAGTCGGTCGCGCAGTACATCGTCGACCACCCCGGCACGACGCAGAAGGAGATGTGCGCGGCGCTTGGCATCCAGCCGTCGCTCGCGAGCTGGCACGTCGAGAAGCTGGAAGGCGTCGAGCTCGTGAAGCGCGTGAAGGACGGCCGCATGGTGCGCTACTTCGCGGGCCCGGCGTGGCAGGACCTCAACGTGCGCGTGAACCCGATGGCCGCGCCCGGCGCCGACACGCCCGTCGAGACGTGAGCGTCACGCTTCCACGCCCGGCATCTTTCCCTTGAAGATGCGGAAGAGGTAGGCGAGCGCGGGCGCGAGGAAGAGCGCGCCGATGCCCACGATCCACAGCGTCGCCGCGAGCACGCCGGCGGGCGCCGCGGCGTCCGCGAGGCGCACGTCGGGGTAGACGAGGTACGGGTACTGCAGCAGGGCGCCCCAGCCTCCGAGGAGCGCGACGACCTGCGCGGCGGCGGCGACGCGCGCGAGCGCGAACCTGCGCCGCAGGAGCAGGAGGAGCGTCGCCGCGCCGGAAAGCGTGGCGGCCGCGACGAGCGCGATGCCTTGCGGGCTCGCGAAGCCGGGCCACAGGTGCGGCGCCGCCACGCGAAGGACCGGGAGCGCCGCGAGCGCCAGCGCGCCGAGGGCGAGCGTGGCGACGAGCGCGCGCTTGCGGAAGTCCTCCTGCAGCTCCCCCTCCGTCTCCACGCACAGGTAGACGGCGGCGAGGAAGGCGCACGCGGCGACGGCGAGCACGCCGACGAGCCACGCCTCCGGCTGGAGCCACGCGTCCGCGGCGCCAGCGAGGGCGCGGTCCTCGCTCACGCGCAGGTCGCCCGACGCGACGGCGCCCAGGCACATCCCGAGCACGAGCGGCGTGAGCAGGCTCGCGACGCCGAAGACGCGCCCCCACAGGCGCGGCTGCCGCCCCATGCGCGGCCCGTACGCGCGGAACACGAACGCCGCGCCGCGCAGGATGATGCCCAAGAGCACGAGGTGGAAGGGGACGAAGAACGCGATGGAGAGCGCCGCGAACGCATCGGGGAAGCACGTGAAGAGGAGCGTGATGACGAAGATGAGCCAGACGTGGTTCGCCTCCCACACGGGGCCCATGGCGTCCGCGATGGCCTCGCGCTGCGCCTCCTTGCGCGGCCCGCTCGCGAAGAGGTCCCACACGCCGCCGCCGAAGTCGGCCCCGCCCAGGAGCGCGTACGCGAGGAGGCCCAGAAGGATGACGCCCGCCACCGCCTCGACGAGCATCACGCCGCCTCCTCGCGGGCCGAAGGCGGCGGTCGCGACGCGAGGAGGCGCAGGAGCGCGACGAGGACGAACGCGAGCACGACGTAGAGAAGCGTGAACGCGAGGAAGGTCACGAGAAGCCCCGGCGCCGGCGTGACCGCGTCGCGCGTGAGGAGAACGCCGCGGATGGTCCACGGCTGCCGCCCCGCCTCCGTCACGAGCCACCCCGCCTGGATGGCGACGTACGCGAGCGGGCCGCACGCGACGATGCCGCGCAGGAGCCACGGGCTGTCGAGGTGCGACGCGCGCCGGCGCCACCAGCCCCACGCGTACCACACGGCCATGACCGCGAGCACGCCGCCGATGGCGATCATCACCTGGAACGAGAGGTGCACGAGAAGCACGTTCGGCTCCAGCTCGCGCGGCACCTGGTCGAGCCCCTGCACGACGGCGTGCGGATCGCGATGCGCCAGAAGGCTCAGGAGGTAGGGGATCTCGAGCGCGAGGATCGTGCGCTCCTCGTCCTGGAGCGGGATGCCGCCGATGGTGAACGGCGCGCCCGCCTGCGTCTCGAAGAGAGCCTCCATGGAGGCGAACTTCACCGGCTCGTAGCGCGCGACGGCGTGCGCGGCGAGGTCGCCGCTGGGTCCCAGGAGCACCGTCGAGGCGACGGCCACGACCATGCTGATGCGCAGCGCGCTCGTGTGATAGCGCGAGCGCTTTCCGCGTAGGCGCGCCCATGCGTACACGCCGGCCACGCTCCACGCGGCGGCGACGTAGCAGGAGACGAGAAGATGGAACGCCATGGGGAGCCACACGGGCGTCTTGAACACAGCGAGCGGATCCGTCTGCACGATGTCGCCGTCCACCACCTCGTAGCCGACGGGGACCTGCATCCACGCGTTCGTGGCGACCACAAAGAGCCCCGACAGCAGGCCGCTCACGGCGATGGGAAAGCCCGCGAGCCAGTGCGCGCGCGGCGAGAGGCGGTCCCAGCCGTAGAGGTAGATGCCGATGAAGATGGCCTCGATGAAGAACGCGAAGCCCTCCATCGCGAACGCGGGACCGATGAGGCTCCCGCTCTGCGCCATGAACGTCGGCCAGAGGAGGCCCAGCTCGAACGAGAGCGCGGTGCCCGACACGGCCCCGACGGCGAAGAGGAGCGCCGTCGCCTTGCTCCACTGCTTCGCGAGGTCGCGGTAATGCGCCTGCCCCGTCCGCAGCGCGAGCCCCTCCGCGATGACCATGAGGAGCGGGAGCGCGATGCCCAGCGCCGCGAACACCATGTGGAAGCCCAGCGACACCTCCATCTGCGCGCGCGCCGCCGTGAGGTCGTCCATCAAGACGCCTACCCGGATGCACCGCAAGAACATCGCGCCTCCCGCGGTCCAAGCCCGCCGACGCGCGAGAAGCCTGAAGAGCGGCAGCCGCATCGCCCCCGCGTGAGCCGACACCCCGTCGCTGAAGGGGCGCTCCGCGCGCTCACGCTCGCGCCGGGCATCGTCCCCGTCGGCATGCTCTTCGGCGCCACCGCCGTCGCCGCCGGACTCTCCCCCCTGGCGGCCGCCACCATGAGCGGGCTCGTGTTCGCGGGCTCGGCGCAGTTCGCGAGCGTCGGCCTCCTCGCCTCCGGCGCCGCCGTCGCCTCCTGCATCGCGCTCGTCGCCATCGTCAACGCGCGCTACTTCCTCCTCTCCGCCGCCACGCTCGACCTCGGCCGCCGCACGGGCGCCACCTGGTGGGAGCGCACCCTTCTCGCCCTCGGCGTCGTCGACGAGACGTACGCGCTCCAAGCGGCGTGGGTGAAGACGGCGATGCCCTCCGCGCTCGGCCTCTTCGCCCTCTCCGCCACCTTCTGGCTCATGTGGGTCGCAGGCACGCTTGCCGGCGCGCTCCTGGGCGAACGCCTCCCCGACCTCGCCCCCCTCGGCCTCGACTACGCGCTCCCGGGCATCGCCGTCGGCCTCCTCGGCATCTTCGCCGACACGCGCGAACGCCTCCTCGCCGGCCTCGCAGCACTCGCCGGCGCCGGCGCCCTCGCCTGGTACGGCCACGGCACGTGGGCCATCCTCCTCATCCCGCCCGCCCTCGCCCTCGCGCTGGGCAAATGGAGGCCCGCCCGTGCAGCCTGAATGGCTCCTCGTCCTCGGCGCGGGCGCCGCGAGCGCCGCCCTCCGCCTCGCGCCCGAAGCGTGGCTGCGCGGCCGCGAGCCCCCGCCCCTCCTCGCGCGCTCGCTGCCGTGGCTCCCCGTCATCGTCGCCGGCGCGCTCGTCGGCGTGCTCCACCTCGGCGCCGCCGCCGACGTGCGCGCGCAGTACCTTATCGCCGCCGTGCCGGCGGGGCTGACGCTCCTGTGGAAGCGGAGCTTCTACCTGCCGCTCATCGTCGGCGCGATCACGCTGGCGATCGTGCGCGCGCTCGCGTGAACGATCGGGCGAACGAGCGCGCGGCTTGTCGTTCGTGGGCACGTGCGGACGCGTGCGCGTTCGAGCGTGCGCGCGAACGAGCGCGTGCGCGTTCGAGCGAACGAACGCTTTTTCGACGGCGGGTTGACTATTCCCCCGCCCGCCGCGCGCGCGCCGCCGCCGCGGCGAGCGTCGCGAGCAGCGCGGCCCACGCCGGCGCGGGGATGCCGGCGAGCGGGTTGGCTTGGCGTTGGAGCTCGCGCTGGAGGGCGGCTTCGTCCTTCACGTGCGGCTGGACGAGCTCGTTGAAGGCGCGCGGGTCGGTGGCGCGGACGTCCTGCCAGGGGCGGAAGAGGTCGGGGTCGTCGAGGAGGGTCTCGAGCCAGCCGTCGGGGCAGGGGCATCCTTCGCCGCGTTCGAAGGCGCCGGTGATGATGTCCCAGACGCGTTGGTACTCGTCGACGCTGTGCCGTTGGATCCAGGCGGCGACGACGTACTCGCTGTAGGCGTAGTAGAAGCGGCGCGTGTCGTCGGTTTGCGGGAGCGCGGGGGACCAGTCGGGGTCGAAGGTGAAGCTGGGATCGTACGCGGCCTCGACCTCGGCGCGGCGGATGCGGTCGTCGAAGTCCCAGCAGCGCACTTCGGCGGCGCTGCGCGCGCAGTGGCGCGTGGCGTTGGGCATCGCGGCGTCGACGTGGCGCTCCGCGTGCTTCGCGGTGCCTTCGAGCCACCAGGCGACCTCGTCGTCGACGTGTCCTTTGCCGTAGGGGAAGCTCACGGCGTGGAAGGCCTCGTGGACGAGGACGCGGACGCCGCTGATGGGGTAGCCTTGGGTGGGGTCGCCGTTGAGCGTGTCCTCCTTCACGAGGACGTAGCCGTGCCCGTTGTAGTGGCCGGCCTCCCACGCGTGCGGCGTCTCCTCCGCGTAGAGGACGCGCAGCGCGTCGAAGGGCACCTCGAGCCCCGCCTCCTGGAGCGCGGCGTGCAGCGGCGCCGCCGCGAGCTGCGCGACCTCCTGCGCTTGCGGCGCGAGCGAGGTGGCGACGAAGACGCGGTACGGCGGGACGTCGAGGAGCGTGATGGGGCGGCGCGCGTCGAGCGGCGCCTCGTAGGAGTAGAAGACGTGCGTGGGGCCGGCGGCGCGCGTCGTGGCTTCGCGCGGCGCGAGCTCCGCGCCGCCGCTCATGAAGAAGAGGGTGTGGCGCTCGGGGACGCGGACGGTGACGACGACGCGGCTGTCGGCGGGGACGCAGAAGTTGACGTCGCCCCCGTAGAGCGGGAACTCGGCGTCGGGAAGCGGCGCGCGCGTGAGGTCGATGCGGACGTTGTCGCCGCGCGCGAGAAAGCTCAGCGTGCGGCGGCCGTTCTCCTGGCGGCCTTCGTACTGGAGGTCGCCGAGGTCGTCGTAGACGCGCGTCTCCGTCGCGCGCTCCGGGAGGCAGATGCTCTCGTAGCGCGTGAGGCGCCGGAGCCCGTCGAAGGCGAGGGTGCCCCTCTCGCTCGCGTCCTCCTGCACGTCGAGCGTGAGGGTGGCGACCGGCCCGCCCGGAGGCTGCGCGAGCGCGGCGGGCGCGAGAAGAAGGAGCACGAGCACCGGGAGGAGCGGGCGCACAGGCGCGGGACGCGCGGGCGCTACTTCACGCTAACTGATGGTCACGCCCTTGACGCCGTGGCCCGCGCGGATCTCCTCGATGACGTCGGCGGGCACGCGCGACTCGGTGACGACGTAGAGGCGCGGCTCCTCGACGAGGTCCGGGTCGTCGATGATGGCCTGCCGGATGCTGATGCCGCGGCGGGAGAGGACGCCGGCGAGGTGCGCGAGGATGCCCGGCTCGCGCGCGTCGCTCGGGATGATCTCGATGACGCCCCAGCCCATCACGGGCGCGGCGTCCTTGAGGTGCGCGGCGGGCGCGAGGCGCGAGTAGAAGCGCATGAGCTCCGGCTCGCGGCGGATGGTGTCGACGGTGGCGCTGATGATGCGGCGGTCGACGTTGCACGCGCGGGCGAGCGCGGTGTCGCTGATGGCGACGGCGCCCGAGTAGACGCCGTCGGGGCGCACGGAGAGCCCTTGGACGAGGAGGGTCTGCGCCACGCGACTCTGCGCGGGGTAGCGCTGGAAGTAGCGCGTGAGAAGCTCCCACATGCGGAGAGCAAGGATGTGCCCTGCGGCATGAATGTTGGGTGCGGTGCACATTCGTGTGCAGCGCCACCGCGCAGAAGTGCGTAGGAATGTCTTTATGTGAGGCGCAACAGCTGGTGTCCCGAGACCATGACAGGCCTTGGCAAGCGGCTGCGCCTCCGACGCCTCCTCGGCCCGGACGGGCGCGGGGTCGTCGTGCCGATGGACCACGGCGTGAGCGAGGGCCCGATGCCGGGCCTGGAGCGCCCTGCGGAGACGTGCGCGCGCGTCCGGGACGGCGGCGCCGACTCCGTCATCGTCCACAAGGGGCTCGTGAAGACCATCGCCGGCGAGCTGGGCCAACTCGGGTTCTGGCTGCACCTGAGCGCGAGCACGGGGCTCAACCCCGACCCGAACGACAAGCGGCTCGTCGCCAGCGTGGAGGAGGCGCTGCGGCTGGGCGCGGACGGCATCAGCATCCACGTGAACGTCGGCTCGCCCGAGGAGTCGCGCATGATCGAAGACATGGGGCGCGTCGCCACCGAGTGCGACGCGCGGGGCATCCCGCTTCTCGCGATGATGTACCCGCGCGGGCACGAGATCCGCGACCCGCACGACCTCGAGCTCGTGAAGAAGGTCGCGCGCCTGGGCTACGAGCTCGGCGCGGACGTGCTCAAGGTCCCCTACACCGGCTCGCAGGAGTCGTTCCGCGACGTCGTGCGCGGCGTGGACGTGCCCGTCCTCATCAGCGGCGGCGCCAAGGCGCCCACCGACCGCGCGTTCCTCGCGATGGTCGAGGGCTCGCTCGCCGCCGGCGGCGCCGGCGTCTCCGTCGGCCGCAACTTCTGGCAGCACGCCGACCCCACCGCCATGACGCGCGCGGTCGCCCGCCTCGTGCACGACCGCGTCACGCTCGACGCCGCCCTTGCGGAGCTGGAGAAGGCGCGCCGATGAAGGAGCGCGTCTGGATCCTCCTGCCCGAGCGCGACGCGAAGGCCGCGCTCACCGCCGCGCTCGAGGCCGGCTTCCACACGTTCGTGGCGCCCGCCCACGACAAGTCGCTCGAAGGCCTCGCGAAGCTGCGTCTCCTCCGCCTCGACGACGCGGGCCTCCACGAGGGGGACGCGCTTCTCGCGCCGCTCGTGCGCATCGCCTCCCCCGCCGACCAGGAGAAGGCGCTCGCGCTCGCGGGGAAGCACCAGGCGGTGCTCGTGGACGCGCGCGCGTGGAAGATCATCCCGCACGAGAACCTCATCGCCGCGTACCGCGCGAAGGGCACGCGCCTCATCGTGGAGGCGCGCGACGTGCCCGACGCGAAGCTTCTTCTCGAGACGCTCGAGACGGGCGTGGACGTCGTCCTCCTTCCCGCGCAGCACGCGCGCGAGGCGGCGCAGGCGCTCGTCGCGGCCGGCGAGGAGACGCTCGTGGAGGCCACGGTCACGCGCGTGCGCGCCGTGGGCAGCGGCGACCGCGCCTGCCTCGACACCGCCTCCCTCCTGCGCGAGAACGAGGGCGTCCTCACGGGCTCCGCCTCGGGCGGCCTCTTCCTCGTCGCCTCGGAGGCGCGCGAGTCGGGCTACGTCGCGAGCCGCCCCTTCCGCGTGAACGCCGGCGCCGTCCACGCCTACGTCCTTGTGCCCGGAGGGAAAACGCGATACCTCAGCGAGCTCCACGCGGGGGACGAGGTGCTTGTCGTGGACCCCGAGGGACGCACGCGGCCCGTCGTGCTGGGGCGGGTGAAGCTCGAGCGCCGCCCGCTGCTCCTTGTCGAGGCCGAGGCGGAGGGGCGCGTGGTGAAGACGCTTGTCCAGAACGCGGAGACCATCCGGCTCGTCGGCCCCGGCGGCACGAAGAGCGTCGTCGAGCTCGCGCCGGGCGACAAGATCCTCGTGCGCCTCGACACGGGCGGCCGCCACTTCGGCATGAGCGTCGACGAGACGGTCGTGGAGCGATAGCATGACGCTTCTCGTCGCGAGCGCGGTCGGCGACACGCCCGACGAGCTCTACGATGCCGCCCGCAAGGCCGCCGCCGTCGCGGACCTCGTCGAGGTGCGGCTCGATGGTCCAAGCGGGCTCCCGTGGGACCTGCGCGCCTTCTTCTCCTTCGGCAAGCCGTGCATCGCGACCGTCCGCCACGTCCTCGACGGCGGCCGCACGGAGATGGACGACGCCGCGCGCGCCGACCTCCTGCGCCGCGCGCTTCTCGCCGGCGCGCGCTACGTCGACGTCGAGGTCTGGAGCGACGACGCCTCGTCCGTCGTCAAGGAGGCGCACCAGGCGCACGCGCGGGCCATCGCGAGCCGCCACTTCATCGACGGCACCCCCACCGAGGACGCCATCCTCCACACGCTCCGCGAATGCCGCGCGCTGGGCGCCGATGTCGCGAAGGTCGCCACGTTCACCCGCGGCCCCGAGGACGCCGTGACGCTGGTGCGCGCCGCGGTGCGCGCGCGCGACGAGGCCATTCCGTTCGCGCTCATGGCGACGAACGACCCGTTCCTGCGCCTTCTCGCGCCCACGCTCGGCATGGCGCTCGCGTACGGGAGCGTGCCCGACCGCCCCGCCGCCGCGCCCGGCCAGGTGCCCGTCCCCGCGCTGCGCGAGACGCACGGCCGCCTCGCGCCCGCCCGCGCCGCCGCCGGCGCCACGCGCGCGGCCTTCCTCCTCGGCCATCCCGTCTCCCACTCGCGCTCGCCGCCCATGCAGAACGCGGCCTTCGCCGCCGCGGACGTCGACGCGCGCTACGTCGCGCTCGACGTGCCCCCCGAGGGGCTCGCGGCATGCATCGCGGGTCTCAAGGTCACGAACGCGCTCGGCTGCAACGTGACGATGCCGCACAAGGAGGCCGCGCTCGCGCTCATGGACGAGCTCGACGCGAGCGCGCGCGACGCCGGCGGCGTGAACACCGTCGTCTTCCGCGAGGGGCGCGCCGTCGGCCACAGCACCGACGGCCACGGCGCCGTGCAGGCGCTCCGCGAGGGGGGCGTCAAGCTGCCCGGCGCGCGGACGCTTCTGCTGGGCGCGGGCGGCGCCGCGCGCGCCATCGCGCACGCGCTGCGGGCCGAGGGCGCCGACGTGACCGTCACCAACCGCACGCCCGCGCGGGCGGAGGCCCTGGGCTTCCCGACGATCCCGTGGGAGCGCGTCCCCGACGTGATGCGCAACGTCGACCTTCTCGTGAACGCGACGAGCCTGGGGCTGCGCGGCGAGCGCGTCCCCGCGCCGCTCGAGCGCATGGTGCCCGGGAGCGCCGTGTTCGACGCGGTCTACGGCGAGACGCCGCTCGTGCGCGAGGCGGGCGAGCGCGGCCTCCTCGTCGTGCGCGGCGAGGCGATGCTTCTCCACCAGGGCGCGCGAGCGTTCACGCTCTGGACGGGGAAGCCCGCGCCCGTCGCCGCGATGCGCGCCGCGCTGGAGGGGAGCGCGTGACGGTCGCGAGGGCGCGCGCGAACGGCGCCGTGAGCGTCGTGAACGCCATCGTCACCGGCTTCGCCGGGAGCAGCGTCGCCGTCGACCTCCACACCGAGGCGAAGGTCACGCTCCTCGAGGACGTGCCCGAGGTCGAGGTCGTCATCGACGGAGAGGAGGCGGGGGAGGAGGGGATGCTCGCGCGCCTCGTGCTCAAGGCCGTCGTCGCGCGCCTGGGCGAGCCCGACTGGGGCGGCCGCGTCGAGACGAAGAGCGACATCCCCAGCTCGCGCGGCCTCAAGTCGTCGAGCGCCGCCGCCAACGCCGTCGCGCTCGCGGCGAACCACGCGTTCCACCTCTACGAGGGGCGTGCCCTCTCGCGCGGCGACTGCCTCGCCGCCGCCATCGAGGCCGCGCTCGACGCGGGCGTCACCATCACCGGCGCTTTCGACGACGCGAGCGCGAGCCTCGACGGCGGCCTCGTCGTCACCGACAACCGGCAGCGGCTCGTGCTCCACCGGGAGGCCGTCGACGACGCGCTGCGCGCCGTCCTCCTCGTGCCGGCGACGAAGACGCCCACGGCGAGCGTGCGCGACCTGCCCTACGCCGTGTACGCGCCGCTCGCGCTCCACGCGCACGCCCTCGCGCGCAAAGGGGACTGGTTCCGCGCGATGACCTTGAACGGCCTCTACACCGCCGCCCTCTACGGCTCCCCCGCCACCTGGTCGAGGGACGCGCTCGCCGCGGGCGCGCTCGCCGCCGGCCTCTCCGGCACCGGCCCCGCCTTCGCCGCCATCGCGCGCGCGGACGAGGCGCCGGCCGTCGAGAAGGCGCTGCGCGACGTCGCGCCGGCCGGCGCGCGCCTCCTGACCGTCCCGCTCACCAACCGCCGCGCGGAGGCCTTCCCGTGACGCTTCTTGTCCATCCTGCAGCCGTGCGCGGCAGCGTCGTCGCGCCTCCGTCCAAATCGTACACGCACCGCGCGTTCCTTCTCGGCCTCCTCGCCGAGGGCGCGACGCGCGTGCGCGACGCGCTCGCGAGCGAGGACCCGCGCGCGACGCTCGGGGGCGTCGAGGCGCTGGGCGCGCGCGTGACGCGCGGCGAGGTCGTGACCATCGAGAGCGACGGGCGCGTGCGCGCCGCCGCGGACGTCGTCGACTGCCTCAACAGCGGCACGACGCTGCGGCTCCTGAGCGCCATCGCGAGCCTCGCGGACGGCGAGACGCGCCTCACGGGGGACGCGTCGCTCGTCAAGCGCCCCATGGGCCCGCTGCTCGACGCGCTCGGCTCGCTGGGCGTGCGCACGACGAGCACGAACGGGAAGGCGCCCATCAGCGTGCGCGGCCCCATGCGCGGCGGGCGCGCGCGGCTTCCGGGCGACATGAGCTCGCAGTTCGTCTCGGCGCTCGTGCTCGCGGGCGCGCGGACGGAGGCGGGCGTCGAGGTGGAGATCGAGGGCACGCTCAAGAGTCGCCCCTACGTGGACATCACGCTCGAGATGATGGAGGACTTCGGCGCGAAGGCCGAGCGCGTCGGCGAAGGCTTCCGCGTCGCGGGCAACCAGCGCTTCCGCGCGACCGACTACCGCGTCCCGGGCGACTTCAGCACGGCCGCGTTCCCGCTCGTCGCCGGCGCGCTCGCGGGCGAGGTGACGGTGGAGAACCTGCCGGCGCGCACCGCGCAGGGCGACAAGGCCATCCTTGACCAGCTCGAGGCGTTCGGCGCCACCGTCGTGCGCGGCCCGCGCTCCGCCACGGTGCGGAAGAGCGAGCTCCACGGCGCGCGCATCGACCTCTCCGACACGCCCGACGCGTTCCCGGCGCTCTGCGCGCTCGCGGCGCACGCGAAGGGCGAGACGGTGCTCTCGGGGGCCGCGCATCTTCGCTTCAAGGAGAGCGACCGCATCAAGGCCATGGTGACGAACCTCCGCAGGATGGGCGTCGACGCGCAGGAGCGCGAGGACGGCGCCGTCATCCGCGGCGGTCGCGTGCGCGGCGCGCGCGGGCTCGTGACGGAAGGCGACCACCGCATCCTCATGGCGCTCGCCGTCTGCGGCCTCGCCGCCGAGGGGCCCGTCGAGCTCGACGACCACGAGGCGCATGCCGTCTCGTACCCGTCCTTCCTCGAGGACTTCCGGCGCCTGGGGGCGACGCTGGAGGTACAAGGGTGAACGGGATCGGCCGGCGCTACCGCCTCACGCTCGTGGGCGAGAGCCACGGCGAGATGGTCGGCGTCGTCGTGGACGGCGTGCCGCCGGGCGTCCCCTTCTCCGAGGCGGACGTGCAGCCGCAGCTCGACCGACGCCGGCCCGGCCAGTCGCTTCTCACCACGCAGCGCGCGGAGAGCGACCGCGTGCGCATCCGCAGCGGCGTCTTCGAGGGACGGACGACCGGCGCGCCCGTCCTCATGGAGGTCCCCAACGAGGACAAGCGCAGCCAGGACTACTCCAACCTCTACGACACGCCGCGGCCGGGGCACAGCGACTACCCGGCGCGCGTCCGCTTCGACGGGCGCAACGACCCGCGCGGGGGCGGCATGTTCAGCGGGCGCCTCACCGCGTGCTGGGTCATGGCGGGCGCGCTCGCGCAGAAGGTCCTCGCGGCGCACGGCGTCGAGCTGGCCGCGCACGCGGTGCAGGTGGGCCATGTCGCCACGCGCGAGGCGCTCGACGTGCAGGGCATCCGCCGCCTCGTCGACGCGACGCCGGTGCGTTGCGCCGTCGCGGCGGTGGCGCCGCAGATGGTGGCTGAGGTCGAGGAGGCGCGCAAGGCCGGCGACAGCGTCGGCGGCGTCGTCGAGTGCGTCGCCGAGGGGCTGCCCGCGGGGCTGGGGGACCCGCTCGCGGACAGCGTCGAGTCGCTTCTCGCGCACGCGCTCTACGCCGTCCCCGCCGTGAAGGGCGTCGCGTTCGGCGACGGGTTCGGCTTCGCTGGGCGGCGCGGCAGCGAGGTCATCGACGCGTACGACGTCGAGGACGGGCGCATCGTCACGCGCGCGAACCACAACGGCGGCGTCCTCGGCGGCATCACGACGGGCATGCCCGTGCGCTTCCGCGTGGCGTTCAAGCCCACTTCGTCCATCCCGCTCAACCAGCGCAGCGTCGACCTGCGCACGGGCGAGCCTTCCGACCTCCGCGTGAAGGGGCGGCACGACCCGTGCATCGTCCCGCGCGCCGTGCCCGTCGTCGAGGGCGTCGCCGCGAGCGTCCTTCTCGACCTCCTCCTCGAGCGCCTCGGCTCCGCCGGCGTCGCGGCGCCGTTCCGGGACGGTGCGCGATGAGCCGCCAGGAGGAGATCGACCGCCTGCGCGAGGAGATCCGCGCGCTCGACAAGGCGCTCGTCGACCTCACGGCGAAGCGGCTGCAGCTCGCGCGCCGCATCGGCGAGCTCAAGCAGGAGGTCAAGCAGCCCATCCGCAATTATGTGGTCGAGGCGGAGGCCATCCGGCTCGTGCGCGAGGCGGCGCAGCGGCTGGGCGTGCGCCCCGAGCTCGCGGAGGAGCTTCTCAAGCTCGAGATCGCCGAGTCGCTGCGCGTCCAGGAGAAGGACCGCGTGCAACGCGCGCGCCCCGAAGGCACCGCCGGCAAGGCGCTCGTCGTGGGCGGCGCCGGCAACATGGGGCGCTGGTTCGTCGAGTTCCTGGAATCCAAGGGCTACCAGTGCAGCGTCGCCGACGTGCGCGGAGGGCTCCCCGGCCGCCCGAGCGTCGAGGACGTCCCCGGCGCGGCGGCCGGCTTCGACATCATCCTCCTCGCCACACCGCCCAGCGCCACCTCCGACGCGCTGCGCTCGCTGCGCGGCCGCACCGGCGCGCTCGTCCTCGACATCGCGAGCCTCAAGGCGCCCGTGGCCGACGCGCTGCGCGAGCTCGCCGCCTCCGGCGCGCAGGTCGCCTCCATCCACCCCATGTGGGGCCCGCGCACGGAGATCCTCGCCGGCCGCAACCTCGCCCTCTGCGACGTCGGCGTGCCCGACGCGAACCGGGCCGCGCGCAAGCTGTTCGAGGACACGGCGGCGAACCTCGTGGAGATGCCGCTGGAGGAGCACGACCGCGTCATGGCGCTCGTCCTCGGCCTCCCGCACGCGGTCAACCTCGTCTTCGGCCACGCGCTCGCCTCGCGCGGCGCCTCCGTCGACGAGGTCTCCGGCCTTGGCGGCCCCACCTTCCAGAAGCAGGTCGCCGTGAGCGCGGAGGTCGCGAGCGAGAACAAGGACCTCTACTTCGAGATCCAGCGGCTCAACCCGCACACAGCCGACCTCCTTTCCGCCCTGCGTCAAAGCCTTGATGAGCTGGAGGCGGCTGTCGCGGACCGCGACCGGTTCAGGGCGCTCATGGCGAAGGCCGAGCGCTACTACAAGGGGGACCCGCGATGATCGTGATGAAGTACGGAGGGACGAGCGTCGGCAGCGGCCCGATGCTCCAGCGCGTCTGCGAGATCGTCGGCAAGGCGCCCCCCGAGCGCGTCGTCGTCATCAGCGCGATGAACGGCGTCACCGACAGCATCATCGACGTGCTCCCGCGCGTGCAGCGCGACGAGGGCGCCATCGAGCCCTTCCTCCGCGGCCTCCACGAGCGCCACCTGCGCACCATGCGCGACGCGGGCGCCACCGACGCCGAGCTCGCGCGCGTCGGCAAGGAGGTCGACGCGCTCCTCCAGCGCTTCGAGCGCCTCCTCTACGGCATCGCGTACACGGAGGAGCTCACGGCGAAGACGAAGGACATGGCCGTCTCCTTCGGCGAGCGCCTCTCCGTCCGCGTCCTCGCCGGGCTCCTGCGCTCGCGCGGCATCGAGTCGGAAGGCGTCGACGCCGACGAGGCCGGCATGCTCACCGACGGCGTCTTCGGCAACGCGAGCCCCGTGATGCCGGCCATCACGAAGAACCTCGAGCGCACCATCGTCGGGCGCATCCACGCGGGGGTGACGCCCGTCATGACGGGCTTCTTCGGCTGCGACAGCGCGGGCCGCGTCACCACGTTCGGCCGCGGCGGCTCCGACTACGCCGCGGCCATCGTCGCGAGCGCGCTCAAGGCGCAGCGCCTGGAGATCTGGAAGGACGTCGACGGCTTCCTCACGGCGGACCCGCGCATCATCAAGGACGCGCAGCCCATCGAGGAGATGACCTTCGACGAGGCCGCCGAGCTCGCCTACACGGGCGCGAAGGTCCTCCACCCGCGCACGGTCGAGCCGCTCAAGGACCAGAACATCCCCATCGTCGTGCGCAACACCGGCGTCCCGGACGTGCGCGGCACGGTCATCACCGCGATGGCGCCCGTCTCGCGCAAGAACCTGCGCAGCGCCGCCGTCAAGGAGAACCTCGCCATCGTGCGCATCTACGGCCCCGGCATGGGCTACACGCCGGGCGTGGGCGAGCGCGTCTTCACGGCGCTCGGCCGCGCGAAGGTCAACGTCTACAACATGGCCGCGTCGCAGGCGTCCTTCGCGCTCCTCATCGACCTCGACTCGCTCGACGTCGCGATGAAGTCCATCCAGGCGCTCAACGACCCCATCATCCAGAGCGTCGAAGGCATCACCGACATGTGCCTCGTCTGCGTCGTCGGCGTGGGCATCGGCAGCACGCACGGCACGGCGGGCAAGATCTTCACCGCCGTCGGCCGCGCCGGCGTCAACGTCGACATGATCAGCGTCGGCGCGAGCGACATCGCGCTCAACTTCGTCATCCACCGCCGCGACCGCGACGCCTGCATCCGCGCCATCCACAACGAGTTCCTCTTCGAGAAGGCCTAACCGGGCGGGCGCCCCGCCCGCGGGGACGAGGACAAGGACGAGGACGAGGCAGGACGAGGAGCGGGGCCGAGGCCGAGGGCGAGGGCGGAGGCAGTTGTTAACCGCGGTTCACGAATTCTCCGCGCGTCCTCCGCGGGCTCCGCGTCCTCCGCGGTGAGCGGCGTCATCGCCACCAGGCACTCGGCACTCGGAACCCGGCACCCGGCACCCGGCACTCGGAACCCGGCACTCCCCGCCGGAGGTTTCGTTGGGTTCAAGCGCGCCCACGCCGCCTGGGGTGGCGTGAAGACGTACAAGGTCGGCATCCTCGGCGCCACCGGCATGGTCGGCCAGCGCTTCATGGCGCTGCTGGACGGGCACCCGTGGTTCAAGGTGACGGAGCTTGTCGCGAGCGAGCGCAGCGCCGGAAAGACGTACCGCGAGGCCGCGCCGTGGGTCCTCGACGCCGACCCGCCCGCGTGGGCGGCCGACAAGGTGGTGAAGCAGGCGACGGACGACCTCGACGTCGACCTCGTCTTCAGCGCCATCCCGGCCGGCACGGCGGGGCCCGTCGAGACGGAGCTCGCGAAGCGCGGCATCCACGTGTTCACGAACGCGCGCGACCACCGCTGGGACGCGGACGTGCCGCTTCTCCTTCCCGAGGTCAACCCCGACCACCTCGCGCTCGTCGACCGGCAGAAGACGCCGGGCAAGATCGTGACGAACGGCAACTGCAGCACCATCGCGCTCATGATGTCGCTCGCGCCCCTCCACCAGGCCTTCGGCGCGAAGCGCGTCTTCGTCACCACCTACCAGGCGCTCTCGGGCGCGGGCTATCCGGGCGTTCCCAGCCTCGCCATCCACGGCAACATCGTGCCCCACATCGGCGGCGAGGAGGAGAAGATCGAGCGCGAGACGACGAAGTTCCTCGGCAAGCTCGGCCCGAACGGCGTCGAGCTCGCGAACGTCGGCGTGAGCGCCACGTGCGTGCGCGTCGCCGTCGCGGACGGGCACACGTGCGCCGTGCACGCGGAGTTCGAGCGCCCGCCCACTCCCGAGGAGGCCAAGCGCGTCCTCTCCGAGTGGCGCAGCGTGCCGCAGAAGCTGAAGCTCCCCAGCGCCCCCCAGCGCCCCGTGCACGTGCGCGAGGAGCCCGACCGCCCGCAGCCGCGCAAGGACGTGGGCACCGAGCGCGGCATGGCCGCCACCGTCGGGCGCGTGCGGAAGGACAACCTCTTCCACCTGCGCTGGGTCGTGTGCGCCTCGAACACCATCCGCGGCGCCGCCGGCTCCAACGTGCTGGGCGCGGAGCTCTTCGTCGCGGAGAAGCGCATCTAGAAGCGCCCGCGCCGCGCTCGCGCCGCATGCGCCCCAACCTGAGCGTCGTCACGCTCGCCGTCGCCGACCTCGCGCGCGCCGTCCGCTTCTACCGCGACGGCCTAGGGCTCCCGGTCGCCAACGCGTGGGAGGAGCAGGGCGTCGCCTTCGTGTGGTGCCACGGCGTCGTCCTCTCCCTCTTCCCGCGCTCCGAGCTCGCGAAGGACGCGCAGGTCGACCCGAGCGGCTCCGGGTTCCACGGCGTCGCCCTCGCCCACAACGCGCGCGACCGCGACGAGGTGCGCGCGGTCCTCGCCGAGGCGGAGCGCGCGGGCGCGCGGGTGACGAAGCCCGCGCAGGAGACGTTCTGGGGCGGCTACGCGGGCTACTTCGAGGACCCCGACGGCCACCTCTGGGAGGTCGCCCACAACCCGTTCTGGCCGCTCGACGAGGCGGGGCGCATCGCGCGCCTGCCGCCGTAGGTCCGCCGCCGTCCGCCTGCACCTGCGCAACGTATGTGTGCTCGGCACGGCGCTGGGGTCGCATGCGCTCCGTCCCCGTGCGCGGCCCCCTCGCCTGCCCGCGCGACAACGCCGACCTCCGACCGTTCCGCATCGGCGAGGTCGAGGTCGACACGTGCCACACCTGCACGGGCATCTGGCTCGACGCGGGCGAGCTCGCGCGCGTCGCGCTCGACGAGGAGCTCGAGGCCATCGCGCGGGCCGCGCGCGAAAGCGTCGCCAGCCCCTTCGCGTGCCCGCGCTGCGAGGGCACGTGCCACCCCGCCCGCGTGGACGACGTCGAGCTCGACGCGTGCGCGGCCTGCGGCGGCATCTGGGTCGACGCCAACGAGCTCCACGACGCGCGCATGCGCATGCTCGCGCGCCGCGCGCCCGGCGGCAAGGGGCTCGCCACCCTCGTCGGCGCCGTCGCGGCGCAGCGGGCGTAGCCTATTCCGCGTCGCCGATGACCATCATCTTGCGGTGGTGCGCGAGCGCGTACTGCAGGTCGTCGTCGGGGCGCTCGGGCATCGGCGCCTCTCCGCGCAGGACGGCGATGGCGGCCTCGATGGACGCGTGGTTGACCTCGCCGTAGCCGTGGACGGGGAAGCGCGCCGGCGCCGGCAGGAGCTCGCCGCCGGGGAAGCCGCTCGAGAAGGGCAGGCAGGGGTTCCCGTCCGAGTCGTCGTCGGTGGGGACCGCGAGCGCCGTGAGGTAGAGCGTGCGCTTGAACTCGCTCAGCGTGAAGATGCCGTCGGCGAGCGGGCCGTCGGCGACGCGCCCCGGTTCGCCCTTCGCGAGAACGACCGTGGCGTCGGCGGGGCGGTGGCTCGTCCACCCCTCCTCCGTGAGCGTCTCGTCCACGCGCGGGCCGATGTGCGTGTCGTCGAGGATGCGGCGCGCCTCGAGGAGAAGCTTCGCGCCGCCGCCCGCGCTGAAAGGCGTGGCGCTCGACGTGCCGCCGCCCGTATTGCCGACCTTCTCCGTGTCGCCGGGGTCGGCCGCAGGGTTCGCGCAGCCGTCGGCGGAGATGTACGGGTCCTGGTTGTGCCAGTGCGACATCTGGCCGTTGTTGTTGGCGCCCACGCTGATGACGTCGGGCGCGCCGCTCGAGCCGCGCATCCACGACGGGAAGCCGAGGAGCCCCGCGTTCATCACGCCGTTGCCCGTGGAGGCGAAGAACGGCTTCTTGTGGGAGAGGTAGTTGAACGCGGAGACCGCGTCGCTCATGCCGAGCTTCTCGGCCGCCGTCGGGAGGCCGGGGTAGATGGTGAAGGCGGAGAGGCCCGCGCTGATGCTCGCGATGTCGATCCAGTCCTGGTCGGCGACCCAGCGCACGGCCTCGGGCGTGAAGCCCTGCACCATCACGAGGTAGATGTCGGCCTCGGCGCCGCCGATGCTCACCGTGTTGCCGACGGCGCGGCTCGACGTCATCGTGCCGTGCGTGTAGCGCTCGGGGTGGTCGAGGATGACCGGCCAGTCGTCGGACTTGTCGAGGAAGCTGATGGCGCCGAGGATGCGCGTGCCGGGGAAGGTGTAGAGCGTGCCCGGCTCCATGGCCATGAGCGCGTCCATGTCCGTCTCGACGGCGCGGTCCCAGTTCGCGATGCCCAGCGAGAGGGGCACCTCGAGCGTCTCGGGGAGGCCCAGCTCGGCGCGCGTCTGCGCGGAGGCCACGGCGAGGGGCGAGGCGGCGTCGAGCCGGTACTCCGCGTGGTAGAGGTTGATGCCCGTGTCGATGACCGCGATGACGACGGAGGGGCGCTCGGGGACGAGCGGGGGCGTCGCCGCGGGTACGAGCGTCGCGGCGGGGTTGACGCACCCGGCGAGGACGAGCGAAGCGAGCGCTGCGAGCGCGAGCGTGCGGTGCATGACGACGGGCCTCGTCGACGGACCCTGGCGGGGGCCACTAAAGCGTTGTGGCGCCCTTGCTGAACGGAGGGGGTGCGGCGCACGCGAACCCTGAAGCCCCCGCACGAGGCATGACGCGGGCCATGCTCCGGCTCGTCCGCGCGCTCCCTCTCGTCCTCCTCGCGCTCGCGGCCATCCGCGCGCCCCCCGCGCTCGCGGAGGAGGTGTACGAGGCCAGCTCGTCCTGCGGATGGCGGCAGTCGCACTTCGACGTCGTCATCGTGCCCCCCGGCGGGCCGTACGCCTTCTACGGCGACAGCGACGTCGTCGACCCGACGGACCCCGTCATCCTCGCGCCCGACACCTCGGTGCCGTGGGACGGCGCGCACGCCCGCGCGGCGGCAGCGGCCATCGACGCGTGGCAGGCGGCGCTCCACGCGCGAGCCGACGAGCACCCAGGGGAGGCGCACCTGCGCCAGGTGACGTTCCGGCACACCATCCTCGGCCCGGACGTCGACCCGCGCGTCGTCGAGGAGGCGGACATCCTCGTCCTCTTCACGCCGGTGCAGGACGCGGGCGGGCGCGCGGTCGTCTCGTGCACGAGCCCCACCCAGCGCGTCGTGCAGGACGGCGACGGCATCCGCCTCGAGCTCTTCGTGGGCACGTACATCGTGATGAACCAGTGGTTCGTCTACAGCTACACGGTCGCCGACACGTACAACATCGTTCTCCACGAGTTCGGCCACGCGCTCGGGCTGCGCCACATCGACCGGCCCGTCGGCGACGTGATGAACTCCGTCTACGGGCACAGCATCGGCAACGTCCACAACCCGCTCCACTGCCTCTCGAACCTCGACGTCGCGCAGGCCGCGAACGGGTTCCGCTGGCTCGACGGCGTCGCACCGCAGGGCCCGCCGCCGCCGACGCTGATGCCTGCGTCGCGCTACGAGCGCCCGTGCTGACCATGAACGATTAAGTACGTCCCGCGGGTTCGCGCGCCCGTGGCAGCCGGAGAGGAGCGAGGCGCGGACGCAGGCGCCCGTCCTCGCGGGCTCCGCGTCTCCCCCGGCCCCGCCGCCGCGCGCGGCAAGCCGATCACGCTCCGCTTCGGCTCGCGAAGCATCCCCGCCTTCGAGGGGGAGACGGTGGGCGCCGCGCTGCACGCGGCCGGCGAGCGCGTCCTCATGCGCTCCATCAAGTACCACCGCCCGCGCGGCCTCTTCTGCAACGCGGGCAAGTGCGCCTCGTGCCTCATGCGCATCGACGGCGTGCCCAACGTGCGCGCGTGCGTGACGCCGGCGCGCGACGGCATGAAGGTCGAGTCGCAGAACGCGTTCCCGAGCGCGCGCCGCGACTTCCTCGGCATCGTCGACAAGGTGTACCGGCGCAACCTCGACCTGCACGAGCGCTTCACGCGCCCGAGGCCGCTCGCGATGGCCTTCAACGCGATCGCCCGCCGCATGGCGGGCTTCGGCCGCATCCCCGACCTCCGGCCGCTGCGGCGCCCCAGCATCGGGAAGCGCGAGGTCGACGTGCTCGTCGTCGGCGGCGGCCCCTCCGGCCTCTCCGCCGCCGCGGCCGCGGCCGGAGAGGGCGCCAGCGTCCTCCTCGTCGACGAAAGCGACCGGCTCGGCGGCACGCTTCTTCTCCATCCCGAGGGCGCGGCGCGCGCGGATGCCCTCGCGCAGCGCCTGCGCGCGGCCGGCGGCGAGGCGCTCCCTCGCACCACCGCGTTCGGCGTCTATCTCACCGACGGCCACGGCGACGCGCTCGAGGCGCCGGGTGTGGTCGCGATCATGACGCCCGAGCGCGTCGTCGAGGTGCGCGCGAAGGCGCTCGTCGTCGCCTCGGGCTATCACGAGGCGCCGCCGCTTGTGCCAGGGAACGACCTTCCCGGCGTCATGGGCACGCGCGCCGCGCTCGTCCTTCTCCACCGCCACGGCATCTTGCCCGGCACGCGCGTCGCGTTCGCCGGCGACTCTCCGCTCGCCGCGCGCGCCCGCGAGGACCTCGCGAAGGCCGGCTGCGAGCTCGTCGAAGGGCCCGTCACCGAGGTGTGGGGCGGGCGCCACGTCGAGGGCGCCGTCGTGGGCGGCGCGAAGACGGAGCTCGACTGCGTCCTCGCGGGCGGCGACGAGACGCCGCGCATCGAGCTTCTCCAGCAGGCGGGCGCGACGATGGCGCTCGCCTCGTTCGCCGTCGTCCCGCAGGCGCTCCCCGCGCGCGTCCTCGCCGCCGGAAGCGTCACCGACGTGCGCATGCCGCTCGAGGCGCGCCTCGCGAGCGGCGCGCGCGCGGGCGAAGCGGCGGCGCGGCTCGCGAAGGGGGCGGGCGCGTGACGACGCCCAAGTGCATCGTCTGCACGTGCGAGGACGTCAACGACGTCGAGCTGCGCGACGCGATCGACGCCGGCTGCGCCGACCTCGAGTCGCTCAAGCGCTTCACCGGCTTCGGCACCGGCCCCTGCCAAGGAAAGACGTGCGTGACGCTCGCGCGCCGCATCCTCGCCGACGCCACCGGCGCGCCCGCGACGGCCGCGGGCATCACCTACCGCGCGCCCACGCAGCCGGTCCCGCTGCGCCTCCTCGCGGGCGAGGAGGAGCGATGAAGCTCGTCACGGAGGGGTCGCTCAAGCCGCGCTATCAGGTCGTCGTCGTCGGCGGCGGCGCGAACGGGCTCGGCGTCGCGCGCTGGCTCGCGGAGG
>DASRYU010000155.1:0-3448 GCA_035687045.1 Thermoplasmatota archaeon
CGCTCGGCCTCCGACTCGTACGCCGCCGCGCGCACCCCCCGCGCCGGCGTACGAGTCGGAGGCCGAGCGCGTGCGCCGCAAGCAGCTCGCCGAGCGGCGCGAGAAGCTCGAGGAGGAGCGGCGGCTGCGCGACCGGCGCCAGAACGAGCTGGCCCGCAACGCGCGCATCACGACGGAGCGCATCGACCCGTTCAACATCCCCGCGAGCATCCGCCGCACGGGGTTCGACCGCGTCGAGCCGTCCGTGGCGCAGAAGCTCCAGGACATCCTCGGCGAGGCGAAGCAGAAGGAGAGCCGCCTCAAGAACCGCGACAAGGGGCGCCGCCAGGGCGGGCGCTGAGTTCAAGCGACGGCTCCTCTTCGGCGCCACCGTGGAAGAGCGCCCGCTCGGTGCGACCGACATGACCGTCCCCGTCGTGGGGATGGGCACGTGGAAGACGTTCGACGTGCAGGGCGCGGAGCGGAACGCGCGCCGACGCATGGTGCGCGAGGCGCTCGAGCTGGGTCTGCGCCTCTACGACAGCTCCCCGATGTACGGCGCGGCCGAAGAGGTCCTCGCGGACTGCATCCGCAACCGGCGCGACGAGGCCATCGTGGCCACGAAGGTGTGGGCGCAGTCGAAGGAGGAGGGCGTGCGCCAGATCGACAACGCGCTGCGCCTCTTCGGCGGCGAGGTCGAGATCTACCAGGTGCACAACCTGCGCCTCTGGAAGGAGCACCTTACGGAGCTGGAGAACCGGCGCCGCAACGACGAGGTGCGCGCGCTCGGCGTCACGCACTACAACCACGCCGCCTTCGACGAGCTCGAGGAGGTCATGCGCACCGGCCGCGTCGACATGGTGCAGGTGCCCTACAACCTCGCCGACCGCGTCGTGGAGAAGAAGATCCTGCCCCTCGCCGAGAAGCTCCAGGTCGGCGTGCTCGTCATGGAGCCGCTGGGCACGGGTGCCCTCGCGAAGAAGTCGCCGCCCGCGGAGCAGCTCGAGCCGTTCCTCGACGAGCGCATCACCACCTGGGCGCAGGTGTGCCTCAAGTGGATCCTCAGCGACATGCGCGTGACGGCCGTCATCCCCGCGACGAGCGACCCCGCGCACATGCGGCTCAACGTGGCCGCGGGCGACGGCCGCTGGTACGACGAGCGCGAGCGCGAGGCCATCGCGGAGCTCTTCGCCGCGATGTAGGACAGCAGGCTCATAGAGGAGGCCGACGCTCGCGCCGCGTGGCCCGTCGCGAGCCCCAGTCGCTCCCCGAGCTCCAGGCGGAGCACAACCCCGCCCCGCGCTCGCGCCTCAACAAGCCGCGCGGCGAGATGGAGGAGCACAACGCGGTCCGCAACTACGTGCGCGACCTCATCCTCGGCTTCAACGACGGCCTCGTGAGCGTGTACGCCATCGTCGCCGGCGTCGTCGCGGCGGGCCTCGCCACGCGCGAGGTCGCCATCGCGGGCATCGCCGCCACCGTCGCCGGCGCCATCTCGATGGGCCTTGGCGAGTACCTCTCCACGAAGAGCCAGACGGAGTACTACGCGGCGGAGGCGCAGCGCGAGCGCGACCACATCCGCAAGTACCCGCAGCTCGAGCGCCAGGAGGTGCACGAGATGCTCGAGGCCAAGGACTACCCGCCCGAGCTCGTGCCGCGCATCGCCGACCACATCGTCGCGGACGAGGACCGCTTTGTCGACTTCATGATGCGCGAGGAGTTCGGCGTGGGCGAGGAGAGCGAGCGCAGCCCCTTCATCGCGATGGGCCTCGTCATGGTCGCCTTCGTCGTCGGCGCCGCCGCCCCGCTCCTGCCGTTCCTCTTCGGCATCGGCGGCACGACCGGCCTCGTCGCCTCCAGCGTTCTCGCGCTGGGCGGCCTCTTCGCCGCGGGCGCGGGCCGCGGAAAGGTCTCCGGCCTCAAGCCGTGGAAGAGCGGCATCGAGATGGCCGCCCTGGGCGCCGTCGCCGCCCTTATCACCTACGGCGTCGGCACGCTCGTCGGCATCGCCGTCTGAGGCCGCACCCAAGGTTGATGCGCCCGCCGTCGGCTTCCTCGGCCGAGGCGGGAGAGCGTGCGCGGCGTCGCCCTACTGATCAGCGTACTCCTACTGGTCCCACTCGCGCATGCGCTCGTCGCGCCGCGGGTGGACGTCGAGCCGCTCGTCGCGCCTTTCCCGACGGATATCACGGACGCGGAGGTGCTCATGCTTCTCGCGCCGCAGCTGGGCGTCGCTCCGACGCGTCTTTCCATCCCTCAGGCGGACCTGGCGGGGACGAGCTTGGGCGCGCTCGTGGAACGCTTCGCTGCGCGCGCGGAGCTGGTCGTCACACCCGAGGAGGTCGCCGCCTTCGACGCGCTCGACCCGCGCCTCGCGCTGCCGGTGGCGACGATGCTTCTGGCGATGGAGCAGGCGTGGACGCTGCGCGACCGCGCCTTCGCCGACTGGACGCCCGAGGAGATCGAGGCCACGCAAGCCGCACTGCGCGAGGGCGCGCCCCTGCCGCGGCTGCCCGACCCGCAGACGATGGAAGACCTCGTCAACGCCGCTATTCTTCTGAGCGACGCCATCGAGAGCATCGTCATCCCGCAGCTGCAGGCCGCGGCGGATGCGGGCGTGTGGCCGGCGACGGCGGTGGCGGATGCTGCGGGTGTCTTGCGCGTCGGCGGGACCGGGAACGACGTGGAGACGCTGGACCGGTTCCTCATGGTGGACGCGCGGGGGGACGACACGTACCACAACAACGCGGGAGGGGGTTTCGTGTCCATCGCGACGCCGCAGCGCAGCCGCCCCGTCGCGGTCGCCATTGATCTGCGGGGGAACGATGTGTACCGGCAGCCGGCGGTGTTCCCGGCGTTCGGAGCTGGCGCGTTCGGACTAGGCGTTCTTTACGCGCTTGGCGGCGATGACCGCTACGAACCCACGTCAAGCGGGGGTTCCGCGGGGTTCGGAAGCTTGGGCGTCGGCATCTTCCGAGACACTGCAGGCAAAGATTGGCACTACGGCCACAGCAGCCTCGGCTACAGCAACTTCGGCTTCGGCTACTTCCGCGACGATGGGGGCGACGACTACTATCGGGCTTGGTTCTCCGCCGGCGGGTTTGCAGACAACGGTGGGCTCGGCGTCTTCTGGGACCGAGGCGGGACCGACAGCTACGTATCATCCTCCGGGGTCGTCGAGCTTTGGGGCTACAGTCGCAGGGGGGGCAGCGGGTGGTTCGTCGACGAGAGCACGGCCGAAGACCAATGGCGTGCGCTGAACGGCGTGCCACACCCGCTCGCGTGCAATGATTGCACATGGGCGGCGGGTACGGACGATGGCGGTCAGGGCAACGACAACCGCGGCGGGCTCGCTGCGATCATCGCCTCAACGTCCCCATGACCGCGCCTCCTGCCCAAGCCTCGGCCTCCGCCCGCGCCCGTGCCTCGGCCTCGGCGTCGGCCTCGGCCTCGGCCTCGGCGTCGGCGC
>DASRYU010000156.1:0-10037 GCA_035687045.1 Thermoplasmatota archaeon
GTCCCCGCCCTCGGCCCCTGCCCGAGCCCGACGAAAACGCCATGTGCCGCGCGCCGTCTGCCGGCGCGTGCGCGCCCTCGCCCTGCTTCTTGCCTGCGCCCTCGCGGCCGGCTGCCTCGCCGACGAGGCGCCGGAGCCCACGCCGCGCGAGGAGACGCAGACGGACGACGCGGGCACCCGCGAGGTGACGCAGCAGTTCACCGGCAGCGCGACGGGCACGCCCGCGCAGCCGTTCTCGCAGGACTTCGCCTTCGAGGTGCCGCGCGGCGCCGTCGGCGTGTACGGGAACCTCTCGTGGCAGAAGCCGCCCATCGACGCGCCCTTCGGCCTCGCGGACACCTTCGACTTCGCGCTTCTCGATCCGCGCGGCGAGGTGGTCGCGGAAGGCTACCCCGACGTGAACGGCCACCTCGTCGTGGTGACGGTCGAGCCGCCGCGGCCGGGCACGTGGACGTTCCGCGTGAGCGCGAACGTCGCCGCGAACACGCCCTTCGTCGTCGACGCGGGCGCCATCCTCATCGTGCCCGACGACAACGTCATCATCAAGGCCATCGAGCTCGGGCCGCGCAGCTTCTACGAGGTCAACCTCATCCTCGAGGAGGGCGCCTCCTTCTCGTTCTCGTTCAACTCCAGCGCCCCCGTGCGCTGGGACATCCACAGCCACCCGCCCGAGGGGCTCAAGGAGTGGGAGACGGGCGAGGGGACGACGGGCAGCGCCTCCTTCACGGCGCCCGCGCGCGACGTCTTCAGCATCCTCTGGGAGAACACGGGCGCGCTGCCTGTCCAGCTCGACTTCGAGGTCCACGGCACCTTCCGAGTGCACAGCCACAGCGGCTGAGCGTCGTTGAACGTCCGCACGTCAAGGTTTAAGAGGGGGCGAGCGGGCTTGCCGCCTCGTATGCTCGGGAGAGTCCTCAGCGCCACCGCGGTCATCCTTCTCGCGTCCCTTGCCGGGTGCATCTCGAAGGGCGACGAGGCGCCCGAGGACGACGCGCAGACCCGCACGTCGCAGAACGTGCTCGACCCGAACGCGAGCACCGAGGCTCCCGACGGCCGCGGCCAGATCTCCGCCTTCCAGGAGACGAACCGCACCGAGAGCGGCATGGGCGCGATGCACCACACGCACGACTACTGGGAGGGCAAGGAGCGCCTCGACGACGTCGCGTGGATCGACTCGGGCCTCATCCCGATCCCCTTCCTCCCCTGCAAGAAGCCCGGCGGCGGCTGCACGGTCGGCGACACGATGCCCGGCTCCGACACGTACCCGGCGCTCACGACGATCGCGGACTACGACCTCGCGCCCCCGCCCGAGATGGGCATGATCTACGAGGGCACGAAGTACGTCGAGCTCACGATGAAGGAGTACTCGGGCCCCTTCGTCGCGCCCGGCAACCCCGCGGGCAAGGTCTTCTTCGACTACCTCGCGGCCAACGACGAGGCCGGCGCCTTCCGCACGGGCGGCGAGCTCAAGCTCAACGAGCCGTTCCGCATCGAGATCGAGCCCACGATGGCGGACATGCCGCACCAGGCGAAGTCGCTCTGGATCTTCCGCATCTACTCCAACAGCGAGATGGTCTGGTTCGAGTTCAACATCACGATCAGCCTCGTGAAGGGGTACGACGTCGTCAACTGGCCCCCGCACCCCGACCTGTACGCGGACAACCCGACGCGCACGGTCTTCGAGGGCCCCGTGCACCTCGAGAGCAAGGGCACGATCGACTCCTACGCCTTCGGCACCGACGCCGGCTGGGTCTCCCCGCAGCGCGTCATCTCGTGGAACACCGACCGCGTCGAGGTCACCGTCAGCGGCGTCCAGTTCAGCGGCCAGGTGCCCATCGAGCCCGACGGCTTCGTCCTGGAGTACCACAACGCGTCGGACCCCTTCCTCCTGGGCAACGGCGCGCCCGGCGCCCGCCTCATGGACCCCGGCTCCGACGGCTCGACGTACACCTTCGTCATCGACCTCACGAAGGATCGCGGCGACGCCTACGACACGCCGTACGCGCAGTACTCGCGCTGGGGCTTCCGCCTCGTCCCGTACTGGGGCGACGGCATGACCGAGAGCGGCTGCGTGGACGAGATGTTCTGGCCCGGCATCCTCTTCGGCTGCCAGTGGTACCCGTGGTCGATGGACTACACGATGACCATCAAGGCCACCGGCCGCCCCGCGGCGCCGGAGCCGACGACCGCGTGAGCCACGCGCGAAGGACGAGTGCGAGCGACCGGATTCGAACCGGTGATGGCCTGAGCCGGAGGATCTTGAGTCCCCTGCAATACCGGGCTATGCGACGCTCGCGAGGGGCGGCTTCGGTCACGTGGCCCCCCGGCTTGAACCCTTCCAGCGCGCGCGCCGCGCCCGCGAGCGGAGAGCGACGCTCTGCCGCCCGCGGAAACCCTCGCACGGCTAAATAGCGCGTTCCCGCCAAGAAGCGCGTGCTCCGCCGCCGGCGCGATGCCGCGAGCCTCCACGTGCTCGAGGCCGTCATCGTCGTGACCGTGATGCTCGGGAGCGTCCTGTTCGTCGTGTCGCTCGACGAGCCGCCGACGACGACGCGCACGCAGCGCGCGGCGCTGGAGCAGAAGGTGCGCGACGCGCTTGGCGCGCTCCACGACGCGCCCGCGCAGAGCGCGCTCGGCTCGAGCATGCTCGAGGTCGCCATCCAGGAGTGCCTGCAGGGCGACTGCTCGCGCCTCACGCAGCACCTCTCGAAAAGCATCCCGACCGGAGCGAGCTACGCCGTCTACCTCTCGACAAAGGAGGGCATGTACCCCGTCTACGCGCCGGGCTCCCCTCGCGCGGAGGCCGTGTCGGCGCGCCTCACCATCGAGCCCGCGTGGAGCTATCAGTTCCTCGGCTTCTCGCAGAGCGTCTACCACCCGCTCGAGGACCCCGTCGTCCTCTACGGGCTCCCGGTCTTCAGCGGGGAGGCGGTGCAGCAGGGCTCCTCGGCGCTGCGCATCACGGCGACGGGCATGCGCCCGGACAACGCCGTGTACGTCCTCAAGGGCTCCGCCACGACGCGCGCCGTCGACGCGGACGCCTCGCCCACGCCCGCCGCGGCGTCGCTCTTCTTCCACGCCGGCGACGGCGCGCCCCTCGCGGCGCGCGACGCGACCGCCACGACGCTCAACGTCCTCGGCTCCCCCTCGGGCGCCGCCGTGCCGCTGCGCCTGCGCGTGCTCGAGAGCGGCGGCGGCGTCGTCCCCGCCGGCACGCGCGTGAGCGTCCACGTGCCGCAGGGGTGGACGGCGACCGCGCAGCTTCCCGCGAACACCGCGGACTGGACGTGGATCGCCGACGCGACGAACCGCAGCGGCAACGCCGAGCGCTCCACCGTCGTCGCGGTCCTCAAGCGCGACCTCACGAACGCGCACGCGGACCTCGCGCTCGAAACCACCTACCGTGGCCACGCGCCGGACCACTACACGTTCACCGCGTCGCTCTCCGCCGGCGCGTACGCGCGCGCGCAGATGCTTGTGCGCGGCGACCAGCACGCGACGCGCCCCGCCTTCGAGGTGCCCGCGCTCCTCGCGTCCGTCCCCCGCCCCCTCGGCGTGGGCGCGACGACCACGTGGACGCTCACTGCGTTCTCCTCCGACCCCGTGACCCTCACGCGCATCGAGGTCGCCGAGGAGGACGCGCGCGCCATCTTCGGCACCGTCGTCCCCGTGAGCGGCCCCGGCGCGTGGACAAGCGAAGGGAGCCGCCTCGTCTGGACGGGGACGGCCGCCGTGAGCCACGACGCGCCGCTCGCGCTCGCGTTCCGCGTCACCTCCGGCAGCGCCGCCGGGCCGGTCGTCGAGCGCGCGCCGTTCGTCCCGAGCGTGCGCCTCGCGGCCGACCACCTCGGCCGGCTGGGCGAGGAGACGGCGCCGGGGCTCTACCGCGGCGTCTTCCTCCCCGCCTCCGGCGGCCAAGGCGGCTACAACGCGTCGACGGGGAACGCGAGCCTTCGCGCGACGCACGAGGCCGCGAGCGCCGCCGTCTACCGCACCACCGCGCTCCCGGGCCGCGCGCCCTACGAGGTCGGACACGTCGTCGGCCTGAAGGACAGCGTGTTCGGGAGCGCGGTCGCGCCCGAGGTGCGCACCGTCTCGCCGGGAAGCACGGCGCAGCTGCGCGTCGACGTGCAGAGCGTCATGTACCAGCTCGCCACGCTCGGGCTCACGCCATCCGTCGACGTCCACGTCTACCCGCCCTGGGCGAGCGAGCCGCGCGCGCCCATCCACAGCATCGCGGTCTACGACGGCGGCCTCGCGGCCGGCGCGCTGCCGTTCCTCTCCGTCATCGACAAGAACGGCGACCTCGCGCCCGAGCCGTCGAACGTCGGCCGGCACGTCGTCCCCCTCGAGGTGCCGCGCACGTGGCTCTACGGGCCCTACGTCGTCGAGGCGCGCGTCTCGTGGCTCGAGCGCATGACCGGCGTGGTGGGCACGACGACGGTCACCCAGGATTTCGTGCGCTCCGCGAGCGTGTACGACTACATCGTGGTGGCGCCGGAAGCCTCGCGCGGCGGCTCGAGCGCGCTCTACGACGTGCACCTCGTCGCGTGGTTCGACGACTGGAGCTAAAGGAGCGCCGACGCGACGGACGCCGTCGCGAGCGCGGCGGCCAGGAGCCACCAGCCGACGCCCCCGCGGCCGCGCTGCGCCGCGTAGCTACGAAGGCCGGCGAAGCCGAAGCCGAGGACGGGCGCCCACAGGAGCGCCGCCACAAGCGCGAGCGCCCAGGAGCGCGTGAGGAGCCAGGCGCCGCCGCCAAGCGCCGCCGCGGCGACGGGGACGAAGCCCCAGAAGCGCACGCGGTCGCGGCGCCAGAGCGCCTCGACGAACGGCGGGTTCTCGCCCCCGAAGCGGACCTCGTGATAGCCCGCGGCCTCGCGCTCCAGGCGCACCTGCCGCCCGTGCGCCTTCGCCGCCGCGAGGAGGGCCGGGACGCCAAGAAGCGCGCCCAGCCACGCCGGCACGCTACTTCCGCTCCTTGTCCGCGAGCATCTGCTCCGCGCGCTGGAGATCGGCCGCCTTGCCCGTGCGGTCGGCGAGCGCGATGGCCGCCTCCACCTCGCCCATCGCGAGCAGGGGCTTGCGCGCGCGCAGCATCGCCGCGCGGCCGCGCAGCTTCTTCGCCGCCGCGCGCACGCTCTCCGCGTCCGTGGCGCCCGACGGGGCCGCGCCCTTCTGCGGTCCGCCCTCGTAGGCGCGCGTGATCACGGGCGGGTCGACGGGCCAGTCGTCGCTCTTGGTCGGGCCCGAGAGGATGCGGCGCAGCGTGTCGCGGCCGTCGACGAGCCGACCGAAGACGCAGTACTTCCCGTCCAGCTCCGGCTGGGCGCCGTCGCAGACGTAGAACTCGCTTGTCGCCGTGTTCGGGTCGGGGAGGCGCGCCATCCCGAGCGCGCCGTCCGTGTGCTTGAGCGGCGACGTCTCGAGCGGGATGGGCGGGCGGATGGACGGCTTCTTCGCGCGCTCCTTCGTGTAGCCGCCTGCCTGCGCGACGAAGCCGGGGATGACGCGGTGGAACACCGTTCCCGGGTAGAACCCCCCGCGCACGTAGTGGAGGAAGTTCTCCACCGTCCGTGGCGCCGCCTCGGGGGCAAGCTCCAGGACGAACGTGCCGGCGGTCGTCTCGAAGGTGACGAGCGGGGCGGGCAACGCCCGCCGAACACGTCCGCGCGTGATAAAGGCATCCTCGCACGCCACGCCGAGGCTGCGCGCCACCCTGCGGCGGGAGGCGAATGATATCACTCGCCGCGCGGCGCGGAGCTCCGCGAGCGCCGCCTCGGGAGGAGGCGCGACGCGCGCGGCCGCGGCGCCTCGATGCCGGCCGCTCGCGCCGATGTCGGAAAGATACAAATAGGGAATCTGCCCTCGTCGCGTCACCCCCCTGGGGTTTTCCACGGGCCCATAGCTTAGTCTGGCTGGAGCATCCGGCTGATAACCGGAAGGTCCCCAGTTCGAATCTGGGTGGGCCCACTTCCTCCTCCCAGCGCCGGCCCTTTCCCGCGAAGCGGCCAGAAGTCACCTTTAGGCGCGCGCGAGAAGCGAGCGGGATGCGCTGGATCCTCGCCTCCTCTCTCCTCCTTCTGCTCGCGCCCGTCGCGGCCGCGCAGGACACCGTCCCGGGCACGTACCCGACGGGCACCGGCCTCTACGATGCCGACGAGTCCGTGGAGAGCGAACCCGGCTTCGCGTACGGCGGCTTCCTCCTCGTCGGCGTCCTCGCCTTCGCCGGCGTGCTCGGCTACGTGATGTGGAAGCAGAAGCGCAACCCGCCCTCAGGCCCGCGCCGATAGGACGAGCCACGCGAGCGCCCCCTGGAGCGCGACGACGGCTGCGAAGCCCAGAAGGAACGAGGGCTTCCGCGTCTTGTGGCGCGCGAGAAGCATCCCCAGGAGAAGCCCGGGGCTTCCGCCCGCGAGCGCCGCGCCCAGCAGCACGCGCTCGGGGACGCGCCGGCCGCCCCGGCGCGCCCGCGCCTTGTCCGCGAGCGCGAGGGCGAACGCCACCACCGACGCCGCGCCGATCCACGCCCAGAGGAGCACGCGCGGCAAGGTGAGAACCACTTCGTGACCCTTTTCTACCCGTTCCGGGGAATCCCTCGCCCGCTACGCTCCTCCTCGACCTCTTTCTTGTCGGCCTCGGCGCCGTCCTGGGCGGCTACGTGTGCCGCCGCTTCGGCATCCCCGAGGTCCTCGGCTACCTCGCCGCCGGCGTCGCGCTTCGGCCGGGCGCCCTCGTGGAGACGGACGTCATCCGCACGCTCGGCCAGTTCGCCGTCGTCTTCCGCATGTTCACGCTCGGGCTCGACTTCGACGCCCGGCGCCTGCGCGGCCACTGGCGCCCCGCCCTCGCGGCCGGCGGCCTCGAGATGGGCGCGTGCACGCTCGTCGGCGTGGGCGCGGCGATCCTCTTTGGCTGGCCCCCGCTCGAGGGCGCCATCCTCGGCGCGGCGCTTGGCACGACGTCCACGAACATCCTGATGAAGGCGCTCGCGGACCGCGAGATGACCGCGCGCGCCGACGCGCGGGCCGCCGGCGCCGCGACGCTCACCGAGGACCTTCTCGCGATGACGCTCCTCGCGCTCCTCACCGTCTTCCACGGCGCCTCCTCGATCCACGACGTGTGGACGAGCGCGCTCTGGCTCCTCGTGTTCGCCGCGCTCGCCTTCACCGCGGGCGCCATCCTCCTGCCGCTGGGCATCGACCGCCTGCACCGCTCGAAAAGCGACGAGCTCCTCACGCTCGCCGTCATCGGCGTCCTCTTCGGCTTCGCCGCGCTCTCGGAGGCGCTGGGTGCCGGCCGCCCCGTCGGCGCGTTCCTCGCGGGCATCGCGGTGGGCGCCGCGCGCCACGCGGCCGGCGTCTCCGCGCGCGTGCTGCCGCTGCGCGACGTCCTCGCCGCCGTCGCGTACGTGAGCATCGGGCTCCTTCTCGACCCGCGCACGATCCTCGCGGTGGCGCCCGCCGCCGTCACGCTCGCGCTCGCCGTCGTCCCGCTCAAGATGCTCGCGACCGCCGTCGGCCTGCGCGCGGGCGGCGTCGCCGCCGTCACGTCCGCGCGCGCGGGCGCCATCCTCGGCCAGGCCGGCACGATGGGCATCGTTCTCGCGTTCACGCCCTTCCTCACCGACGAGGCGGCGGCGCGCCTCATGGCGTTCGCGTTCGTCGCGTGGGCGGTCACCGTCGGCCTCACGCCCGTGCGGCTCCGCTGGGGCCCCGACCTCGCGGAGCGCATCGCGCGCGCGTTCGGCGCGAGCGACCGCACGCCGCGCCCGCGCGCCGCGAGCGACATCCTCGACGGCGCCACGCGGCGGGACGTCTACGTCGCCGTCCTCGCGATGGGGTGCGCCGTCGGCGTCGTCGCGCTCTCGACGATGGCGGCCGGCGCGGTCGACGCGTTCCTCCCGTCCGCGCTCGTCCTCGCCATCGCGGGCGTCGCGGGAGGCGCGGCGGCGCTCCTCGTCCTTCCGTTCGGCATGGTCGCGGGCGTCGCATTCCGCAAGGCGCTCCACCGCGGCGTCCACGAGCGCGCGATGGCGCCGCGGCGGCTCGCGCGCGGGCTGCGCGAGGCGACGCGCACGTGGGCCGTCACGGGCACGCTCGCCGGCTTCGCGACCGCGCTCGCGCTCTGCGCCGCGCTCGCCTTCCTCCTCTCTCCGCCGATGGAGCGCCCCGCGCTCCTCGCGGGCTTCCTTCTCGGCGGCGTCCTCCTCGTCGCGCGACCGCGCGCGCTCGCGGGGCTCGTGGCGCGCTGCGAGGCGCTCGTCGCGCGCGACCGCCCGGTCGAGCGCGGCTTCCACGACCTTCGCGGCGTGCAGCCGGTGAGCGTCGACGTGGAAGGCCTCGTCGTGCGCGCGGGCACGCGCCCCGCATGGGTCGCGCTCGGAGCGCTCGACGTGCGGAGCTCGACCGGCGCCAACGTCGTCGCCGTCCTGCGCGGCCCCGCCCGCGCGCCGGAGCCGCTCACGCCGCGGACGGTCGTCCGCCCGGGGGACGAGCTCGTGCTGGCCGGCACGCCTTCGCAGCTCGTCGCCGCGCGGCGCTACCTCCTCCAGGCGACGTGACCTTCAGCCGTCGTGCACCACGCGCCCGTCGACCACGGTCATCTTCACCGCGAGCTGGCGCACGTCGGGCGCCGCGCGCGGGTCGCCGCTCAGGACCACGAGGTCCGCGAGCATCCCTTCGCGCAGCGTCCCGACCTCCTCCTCGGCGAAGCCCGCCCACGCGGCGCCGGCGGTGTAGGCGCGCAGCGCGTCCTCGGGCGAGAGGCGCTGCTCCTTCTCGGGCGCCGTGAGCGCGCTCCAGATGCCGTAGAGCGGCCCGAGCGGCATGTCGTCGCTCCCGAATGCGACCGGAAGCCCCGCCGCCTGATAGCTCGCGAAGCGGTTGAGTCGGCGCGCGCGCTCCCAGCCGAGGCGCTGCTCGTACATGCCGCCGGGGTGGCCCCACTCGCCCGTGAAGTTGGGCTGCACGCTCGCGACGACGCCCATCGCCGCCGCGCGGCGCACGTCCGTGTCGTCCGCGAGCTCGAGGTGCTCGACGCGCGCGCGGTCGGCTGGCGTGACGCCGGCGAGCTCGAAGGCGGCGATGACGCGGCGCGCGGTGCGGTCGCCGATGGCGTGGACGGCCACCTGGAGCCCCCTCGCGCGCGCCTCCTTCACGAGCGCCTCCAGGCGCCCCTCGCCGTGGATGAACATGCCGCGCTCGCCGGGCTTGTCCTTGTAGTCGAAGGAGATGGCGGCCGTGCGGCTGCCGAAGCTCCCGTCCGCGTAGAGCTTGAGCCCGAGGAATCGGACCCACGCGTCGCCGAGGCCGCGCCGCGCGCCCAGGCCCACCGCATGCTCGAGCTGCGCCTCCTCGACGAAGCACGAGACGCGCACGCCGAGCACGCCCGCCTCGCGCGCGGCCTGCAGCGCCTCGAAGTCGCCCGGCCCGCAGATGACGTGCGAGGAGGTGACGCCAAGCTCGTGCGCGCGCCGCGTCGCCGCCTCGAGCCCCTTCACGCGCGTCTTGAGCGTGGGCTGCGTGAGCGCGAGCACCTTCGCGTACTCGTGCTCCACGACGAAGGGGCCGCTCGTCACGCCTGCCGCGCGAAGCGCCGCGCTCGTCGCGAGGCCGCCGTGCCGGTCGACGCGCGCGAGCATCGCCATGCGGCCGCCCGCCGCGGCGTCGAGCTCTTCCTGCGTCGGGAGCGTCGGGTCCTCCCACTTCGTCTCGTCCCACGAGTGGCCGACGATCCAGCCATCCGAGGGCGTCATCTGCGCGCGCTGGCGCAAGGCCTCGAGAAGCTCGCCCTTCGAGCCGAGGCCGCCCAGGTCGAGGCGCATCAGGCGCAGGCCGTACGAGACGAGGTGGTTGTGCGCGTCGACGAACCCCGGCAGCAGCACGCGCGGCCCGAGGCGCACCACGCGCGTGTGCGGGCCCTCCATCCGCCGCGCCTCCTCGCCCAGCGCGGCGATGCGGTTCCCGACCACCGCGAGCGCGTCCGTCGTCGGCCGCGCCTTGTCCATCGTGAGGATGGTCCCGTCGACAAAGAGG
>DASRYU010000157.1:0-24950 GCA_035687045.1 Thermoplasmatota archaeon
GCGTGGAGGCGCTCGCGGGGGCGTCCGTCGGCATCGCGGCGGGCTGCGCCGCGCTCGCGATCCTCGTGGCGTGGAAGGGGGCGCGCCACGTGGCCGCGCACGCGCTCGTGCTCATGCTAGCCGGCTTCGGCGCCGTGCAGCTTGTCCGCGCGTGGCGGTTCGAGGTCGGGGACGGCTGGACGGATGCGACCGCCGTTCGCGTCGCGGAGGTCGAGGGCGCGCTGCGGGTCCTCGCGAGCCTCGCCGTCTACGTCTTCGTCCTCGCCTACCCGACGGGGTTCGCCTCCCGATGGCGACGCAACCTCGCGCTCTGGCTCGGTGTCGTCGCGGCGTACCTCGTCGCCGCGCAGTTCGGGCTGCCGTCGTGGACGGACGTCACGGGCGCGATCTGGCTGGGGTTCCACTCCGGCACGGATGTCCTCGCGGTCGCGCTCTTCGGGTGGGCATGGCTGCGGGAGCCGGCCGGCCCCTGGAGGCGCCAGTTCCTCTACGTGCTCCTCGCCGTCTTCCTGTGGAGCGTCAACGACGCCGTCCATGACCTCGCCGCGCTGGTCCACCTCTGGGGGGCGATGCAGGTCGTTGTCGCGGTCCTCAGCACCGCCGCCCTCGCGGGCGCGCTCGTCGTCGTGGGCACGGCGCTCGCGCGGGCCCTGCGCACCCACGGAGCGGCGCGCAAGGAGGACCTCGCGCTCGTCGGCGGCATCGTTATCGCCTTCGCGCTCTCGCCGGTCCAGTTCGTGCTGGACCACATCCTCGTCGACGCGCTCGCGCTGCCGCTCTTCGCGTACGCCGTCCTGAAGTACCGCCTCGTGGGCGTCGACCTGCACGTGAAGCGGGGCATCCGCGTCGGCGTGCTCGGCGCCTTCGCCGTCCTCGTGGTCCTCGTCGTCCAGCAGGCCGTCGAGCAATGGGTGGGGTCGCGCTTCGGCGTCGCGGCCGGTGCGCTCGTGGCCGGGGTCGCGATCTTCGCGCTGGAGCCTCTTCGCGCCCTCGCCACGCGGGTCGGCGAACGCGCGATGCCCGGCGTGCAGCCGACGGACGCGTACTTCCACTACCGGCGCCTGCAGATCTACCGCGTCGCGCTCGAAGGCGCGCTGCGTGAAGGCAGCGCGGACACGGGCTCGGCGCTGAGCCTGCGCGCGCTGCGCGAGGAGCTCGGCATCACGGACGACGAGCACGCGCTCGTGCGCGCGGACGCGGAGCGGGCGGCGCGCGGTCTCCCCCCGCGCGCGTAGCGAGCACCCGCGCGGCCAGCGCGACGGGAAAGGGTTAGGCGCCTGCACGCGTCCGCCGGCCTGTGCGGACGCGCCTGCGCCACTGGGCCGACCGCCTGCGGACGAACCTGTGGTTCGTGCCGGGCATGATCGTTGTCGGCTCCATCGTGCTCTCGCACCTGACGCTCGCGCTCGACGACCGCTACGGCGAGCGGTTCGCGAGCGCGCCCTACCTGTTCACGGGCGGCCCTGAGGGCGCCTCCGCCGTCCTCACGGCGATCGCGAGCAGCATGATCGGCGTGACGGGCGTCATCTTCAGCATCACCGTCGTCGCCCTCACGCTCGCCTCCACGCAGTTCGGGCCGCGCCTGCTGCGGGCGTTCATCCGCGACCGCGCCGTGCAGGTCGTGCTGGGCGTGTTCATCGGCACGTTCACGTTCAGCCTTCTGGGGCTTCGCGCCATCGATCGCACCGAGGACGTGGTCCCGGAGATCACGGTGAACACCGCGATGGCGCTCGCGCTCCTCTGCCTCGCGCTCCTCATCTTCTTTGTCCACCACGTCGCGAGCGGCATCCAAGCGGACGCGATCATCGCCGCGGTGTCGCGCGACCTCCACGCGACCATCGACACGCTCTATCCGGAGCGCCTGGGGCACGAGCCGGACGACCGCGAGGGGACGGAAGAGCCCGACCTCTCGGGAGGGCAGGCGCTCGTCCGCGCGACGCGCACCGGCTACGTGCAGGCCATCGAGGAGGAGGGCATCTTCGAGCGCGTCGTGGCGGACGACCTCGTGCTCCGCCTCGACGTGCGGCCCGGCGACTTCGTGGCGGAGGACAGCGTCGTCGCCCACGTCTGGCGGCGCGCCGGCGGCGAGCCGCCCGACCCGGACCCGCTCGCGGCGCGCATCCTCATCGGCGACAAGCCGACGGCCGAGCAGGACGTGGAGTTCCTCCTCGCCCAGCTTGTCGAGGTGGGCGTGCGCGCGCTCAGCCCCGGCATCAACGACCCGTTCACGGCGTCGCGCTGCGTCGACCGCCTCGGCGCCGCGCTCTGCCACCTCTCGCAGCGGCGCTTCCCGTCGCCCGTGCGGGTGGACGAGGAAGGGCGCGTGCGCGTCGTCGCGCGCACGACCTCGTGGGCAAGCTCCGTCGAGATCGCGTTCGACCAGCTCCGGCAGCACGCGCGCGGCAACGTCGCCGTCACCATCCGCCTGCTCGAGTCGCTCACGCGCGTTGCCGAGTGCCTGCGGCCCGGCAGCACGCGCATCGCGCCGCTCGCGCGCGAGGTCGAGCAGATCGCCGCCATGGCGCGCGCGGCCGAATTCGAGGCGCGCGACCTCGAGGACGTGGAGCGGCGCGTGCGGCGCTTCGCGGAGGTCGCGCGCGTGCCCACCGCAGCGCAACCCTGAAGCCGCGCCCCCCGCGTCCGCGGCGCGTGCGCCTGCCGCTCGTGCTCGCCGCGCTCGCGCTCGCCGCCCTCGCCGGTTGCGTCGAGCGCTCGTCGCCCGTCGAGGTCACGCCCTACTACGTCATCAACGACGCGCAGCCCGGGCGGGCGACGGAGTTCGCGTTCCATCTTCGCAGCACGTCGCCGTTCAAGCAGGACCTCGACGTCTCCTTCGACGGCCCCGCCGGCTGGCGCTTCGAGAGCGAATCCGCCAACGTCTCGCTGCGCGGGCGCGCGACGTCCAGCCTCATCGTGCGCGTGACGCCCGCGGAGGACGCGCTCCACGAGCCGAGGCAGGTGGCGCTCCTTGTCGGCGACACGCGCGCGAACGTCATCGTGAACGTCCGCGACCTCGGCGCCGAGCCGCTTCGCGCGGGCATCGGCACGCAGCTCTACTACGTGCTCTGGTACCAGAACGGCACGCTGGCCTCGACGAACGACCCCGCGCTGCGGAACCGTCCCGCGCTGGGGGAGGCGCTCCTCGACGGCAACGACACGTCGAACGACCGCCCGCTCAAGGTCTACGTCGGTGGCCAGCGCGGGACGCCGCCCCCCGAGCCGTACAACTCCACGGGCTATCTTCCCGTCATCCCCGGCTTCGACGCGCGCCTGCGCGACGCGGGCGACGGGAGCGGCATGGTGGCGGGCGAGACGCTCGCCGTGCGCGTCCCCAAGGAGCAGGCGTACACCATCCCCGGGAACGAGGCGCACGTCCTCTACGGCGAGGACCTCAACTTCCTCGTGCGCATCGTGACCGTCGACGTCCTCGCGGCCCGCACGTGCGACCTCCCCGTGTGCGTCCCCCCGCTGCCTCCCGCGGCCCCGCACGGGAGGCTCGCCTGATGTTCGAGCAGGTCAACCCGAGCGTGCGCGTCGCGAAGGCCGGCACCGGCATCGGCGTCGTCACGCACGGCGACAAGGCGCTCCTCGTGGACAGCGGCCTCGACGAGAACCTCGTGCGCAAGGTCGTGAACACGCTCCAGAACGAAGGCGTGAGCGTGGCCGCCATCGTCAACACGCACGCGCACGCGGACCACATCGGCGGGAACCAGTGGGCCGTGAAGCGCACCGGCGCCAAGGTGGCGGCGCCCGCGTACGAGCACTACTTCGTGGAGCGGCCCGAGCTCGAGCCGTACACGCTTTTCGGCGCGGCCGCGCCGAAGGCCATGCAGGGGAAGTTCCTGCAGGCGGCGCCGAGCAAGGTCGACCACGTCCTCGAGCCGGGGGAGCGCGAGGTGGAAGGGTTCCGCGTCAAGCTCCACGCGCTCGCCGGGCACAGCGTCGGGCAGATGGGCGTCGAGGTCGACGGGGCGCTCTTTGTCGGGGACGCCCTCCTGCCGGAGGCGACGCTCCACAAGTACGGCCTCGTCTTCGCGGTCGACCCCCTCGCGGCGCGCGCGAGCACGGAGCGGCTGCGGGAGATGCGCGACGTCACGGTGGTGAGCTATCACGGGGGCGTCGTTGCGGACCTCGATTCCGCGGTCCGTGCGAACGCCGAGGCGATGGCGCGCGCGGAGGAGGCGCTCGCCGCGCTCCTGCGCCGCGGCCCCGTCACGGCGGAGGACGCCCTCCAGCACCTCCTCGACGCCTTCCCGCCCGCGCAGCTGACGGTGGAGCTGTACGCGCTCCAGGCGGCGACGGTGAGGGGATATCTCGCCGCGCTCGAGCGCGCGGGGCGCGCCGAGGCCTACCTCGAAGGCCGTCGGCTCCTTTGGCGCGCGCGATAGCTCCTCCCGCGCGGACCTGGAGAGCCCGCTGAATCGCGCAAGGTTTATTCATGCTCCTCCAGGTGCGCGAACACTTCCGATGGGGGAAGTCCATACTATGACGCATCGCATGCTCCTTCTCGCCGCTATCTCCCTGGTAGCGGCGCCCGTCCTGGCTGGCTGCGCGGACAACGCGGACAACCCCGGGACCGGCACGACGCCTACCCGCACGACCAACCAGCCCACCGGCGCCACGCCCACCGCGACGCCGACCTCGGGCACGCCCACGATCCCGACGAACGTGGCGCCCATCACGCCCCCGCTCACGCTCAAGCTGGGTCTCATGAACCCGCTCAGCGGCGACCTTTCCAACCTCGGCCCCTCGATGCAGAAGGGCATGGAGCTCGCCGTCGAAGAGATCAACGCCGTGAGCGCGCTCACGGGCCTCACGATCCAGGTCGTGGGCCGCGAGGACGACACGACCGGCGACCAGACGCGCGCCACCGCCGCGTACGACCGCCTCGTCGGCCTCGGCGCGACGGCCATCGCGGGCCCCTGCTGCTCGGGCGTCACGGGCGCCATCCTCACCCGCGCGGTCGAGGACGGCGTCATCGTCGCCTCCCCGTCGGCGACGAGCCCCACGCTCACGGAGACGGACCGCCAGGGCCTCTTCTGGCGCGTCTCCCCGACCGACGCCGGCCAGGGCCGCGTCCTCGCCGAGATGGTGAAGGCCGACGGCCACACGAGCGTCAACATGATCGTGGTCAACAACGACTACGGCAACGGCTTCGCGGGCGTCTTCGAGGAGGTCTTCGAGGCCGCCGGCGGCAACGTCGGCACCATCTCGCGCGTCGACGAGACCGCGGCCACCGTCGTGTCCAGCCAGGTCACGCAGGCCTGCAGCGGCAACCCGAACGCCGTCGTCATGGTCGTCTACACCGACACGGGCGCCGAGGTCCTCCGCGCCATGCAGGCGCAGGGCTGCCTCGCGCGCGTGCAGGTGTACGCCTCCGAAGGCATCTTCTCGCCCGTCCTCGCCGGCTCGGTCGTCGAGCAGGCCGGCCGCGACCCGCAGGGCCGCTGGCTCGCGCAGGGCATGAAGGGCACGACGCCCCAGGCGATCAACACGACCGTGTTCTCGCAGGCGTACCAGGCGAAGTTCAACGAGGCGCCCCAGCAGTACGCGCCCGAGTCGTACGACGCCGTCATGTACATCGCGCTCGGCGCCCTCGCGGCGAAGAGCGTGAACGGCGAGGACATCGCCGCGAAGATGCTCGACAACGCGAACCCCGGCGGCGCCCAGTGCCGCGCGTTCCGCGACTGCGCGCTCTTCCTCCTCGCGGGCCAGGACATCGACTACCAGGGCTACGCGCACGACCTCGAGTTCCACGACAACAACGGCTCCCACGAGCCGCGCTCGGGCGCGTACTCCTACTGGGAGGTCAACGCGGAAGGCCAGATGGCCCTCACGCGCGAGAACGTCGTCCCCAGCGAATAAGCGCGCAGGACCCCGCGCCGGCCTCGAGGCCGGCGCGCCTCTCTTCTTCTCCTTCTTCCGCTCCTCGCCTCAGCGCGAGCTCGTCTCCGAGCCAGGCTCCGCGCCGCCGCCAAGGTAGAGGCGGCCCACCTTCTCGTCCATGAGGAGGTCGATGCCGCGCCCCTCGTAGCGGTTCTGCCCCTGGTCGAGCACGAGGCCGCGGTCGCTCTTCGCGAGCGCCTTCTTCGCGTTCTGCTCGACAAGAAGCACCGCCGTTCCCGTCGCGGCGATGGTCCGCACCTGGTCGAACACCTGGTCCTGGAGGTTGGGCGCGAGGCCGGCCGAGGGCTCGTCGAGAAGAAGCACCTTCGGCTCCATCATGAGCGCGCGGCCGATGGCGACCATCTGGCGCTGCCCGCCCGACATGCGGCCCACGCGCTCGTTCGCGCGCTCCTTGAGGAGCGGGAAGATGCGGTACACGCGCTCGCGGACCTCCGTCGTGTCGTCGCGGCGCAGGAACGCCCCCATGTCGAGGTTCTCGCTCACGGTGAGCTTGGGGAACACGTTCGAGACCTGCGGCACGTAGCCGACGCCGGCGCCCACGAGCTGCGCGGGCTGCCGGCCGGTGACGTCGACGCCGCCGACAAGGACGTTCCCGCTGCGGATGCGCACGAGGCCGACGATGGCCTTGAGGAGCGTGCTCTTGCCCGCGCCGTTCGGGCCGATGACGCAGACGACCTCGCCGGGGTGGACGGCCACGCTCGCCCCCTTCAGGATGTCGAGGTCGCTGTAGCCGCCGACGATGTCCTTCGCGACAAGAATGGGCTCGGGCACGCCTTCAGCCTCCAAGATACGCTTCGATGACGGCGCGGTTCGCGCGGATGTCCGCCGCGCCGCCGCGCGCGAGCTCCTTCCCCTGCGCCATCACGATGATGGGGTCGCAGTGGCGGAAGACCGTCTCCAGGTCGTGCTCGATGAGGAGGAACGTGATGCCGCGCTCGACGCGGAGCACCTGGATCTTCTCCATGATCTTGCGCGCGAGCGTCGGGTTCACGCCGGCCATCGGCTCGTCGAGAAGGATGAGCTTCGGCTCGGTCATGAGCGCCCGCGCGATCTCGAGAAGCTTCTTCTGGCCGCCCGAGAGCGCGCCGGCGTACTCGTGCGTGAGGTGGTCGAGGCCCAGGAAGCGCAGGTGCTCCTCCGCGCGGGCGCGCACCGTGTCCTCCTGCGCCGTCACGCGCGGGCCCGCGAGCAGGGGTCCCCAGACGCGCTCGCCCGCCTGACCCTGCGCGGCGACCATGACGTTCTCGAGGACGCTCATGCGCTGGAACGGGCGCGTGATCTGGAACGTGCGCGCGAGCCCGAGCTGGCAGCGCTTGTGCGCCGGGAGCTTCGTGACGTCCTTGCCGTCGAAGTGGATGGTGCCCGACGTGGGCGGCAGGAACCCGGCGAGGACGTTGAAGAAGGTCGTCTTGCCCGCGCCGTTGGGCCCGATGATGCCCGTGAGCGTCCCCTGCTCGACGGCGATGTCCATGCCGTCGACCGCGCGAAGGCCGCCGAAGTGGCGACGCACGTCCTTCGCCACGAGGATGTCACTTGGCAAAGAGGAGCTCCTCCTTGCGGCCGACGAGCCCCTGCGGGCGGAACATCATGAGCGCGATGAGGACGGCGCCGACGACGATGAGCTGCGCCGGGCCCGCCTCGATGCCGAACGCCTCGAGGCCCGCGTTCTGCGCGATGAAGAAGATGCCCCAGAGGAGCACCGCGCCGATGATGGCGCCGCGGTGGCTGCCGATGCCGCCCATCACGATGATGATGAACGCGTAGAACGTGATGATGGGGAGGTACTGCAGGTGCGACACGAGCGCGTTCTGGCTCACGTACAGGACGCCCGCGAGCGCGGCGATGGCGCTCCCGAGCATGAGCGCCTGCAGCTTGAACCACGTGACGGGTTTGCCCAGCGCGGCGGCGGCCTCCTCGTCCTCGCGGATCGCCTTGAGGACGCGCCCCCACGGCGAGTCCGAGAGCGCGCGCAGGAGGACGTACACGTACACGAGGAGGATGACGGAGACGACGAGGAGCGCGAGGTCGCCCGGGCGCACCCCCACCTCGCGCGAGAGGTCGCGCCACCAGTCGTTCTGCGAGGCCCACGTCGCGACGGGGCGCGGGAACTGCTGGATGGGCTGCGCGCCGCGCGTCCAGCGGTCCTCGTTGAGGATGACGCTGCGCAGGATCTCCGCGAAGCCGAGGGTCACGATGGCGAGGTAGTCCTCGCGCAGCCGGATCGCCGGCAGGCCCAGGAGGAGCGCGACGAGCGCGGCGAGGCACATGCCGATGACGATGGAGAAGAGGACGACAACGGCGCGCGCGCCGTTCGTGTCGAGCGGGAAGGTCTTGTAGAGGACGAGCGCGCCGACCGCGAGCGCGATGCCTCCGGCGACGAGGGCGCGGCCGCGGCGGGAGCGCGCGAGCGGCGAGCGCGACACGGCCACGTCGACGAGGACGCGCAGGACGAGGAGCGCGCCTCCCACGGCCGCGAGGAAGCCGCCGAAGACGAGGAACAGGAGGAGCCCCGCGACGAAGGACGACTTGCCGCCCGGGCCGATGGCGAAGCCGAGCCAGACGAGCGCGCAGCCGCCGGCGAAGACGGCGGCGGCCCCGAGGAGGCGGCGCGGCCAGCCTGGCCCCGTCGGGAGCGCGGGGCGGGCGGACGACTCCATGATGAGGAGGAGCGGGATGAGGAGGAGCGCCGCCGCGAGGAGCGCGACGAAGAGGCACGCGAGGAAGCCCGCGACGGTCATGCCCTCGAACGTGGCGGCCTTGTCGTAGAGCCAGCCCACGACCGGGGCGGCGTTCCGCGGGCGCCCGCCCGACATCGTGAGGATGCCGTACGTGTACGCGCCGATGGCCATGAAGCCGACGTGGCCGAGGTTGAGGAGGCCCGTGTAGCCGAACTCGAGGCTGAGGCCCAGCGCGAAGAGCGCGTAGAACGCCATCGCGAGGCCGAAGCCGGCCATCTGGCGCCACCCCACCTCGTCGCCGGTGGTGAGCCCGCCGAGGACGGAGGCGACGATGAGCGCGGCGAGGATGGCGAGCATCCACTCCTGCTGCGGGCGGCCGGCCCTGCGCCAGCGCTCGCCCAGCCGCTCGCGCCAGAGGCTCATCCCTTCACCCCCAGGAGGCCCTGCGGCCGCACGATGAGCACGACGATGAGGGCCATGAACGCCGCCGCGAGCTCGTACTCGCTCCCGATCCAAAGCGGCGTCGTCTTCATGGCGATGCCGATGATGAATCCGCCAAGCATCGCGCCGTAGGCGCTCCCGATGCCGCCGACGATGACCGCGGCGAAGAGCGCGATCAGCATGTTGCCGCCCATCTGCGCGTCCATCGCGTTGTTGCGCACGAGCGCGAGGAGGACGCCGCCCACGGCGAGCAGCACGCCCGAGAGGACCCAGACGTAGAGGACCATGCGGTCGACGTTGACGCCGCTCACGCGCGCGAGCTCCTGGTTGTCCGCGAGCGCCCGCATGGCCTTGCCGGCGCGCGTGTAGCGCAGGAAGAAGTGCACGCCCGCGATGAGGAGGATGGCGATGAGGAACGTCGCCTGCTCCGCCTCCGAGATGCGGACGCCGAAGTAGGTGGGCGAGGGGGAGCCGGGGCGGGCGTAGGAGTGGAGGCCGCCGCCGAAGCGCAGGAGGAGCGCGTTGCGGACGACGAGCGCCACGCCGATGCTCACGATGATGAGGGTGAGCGTCGTCGCGCGGCGCTTGCGCAGCGGCCGCCAGACGGCGAACTCGAAGGCGAGGAGCGCGCCGATGACGAGGAAGGCGGAGACGACGGTGGCGCCGATGAGCACGAGGTTCGTCGTCGCGCGTCCGTTCATCCCGACGCCCATCGTGAGGAGGATGCCCAGGACGAGCGCGACGAGGCCGGCGCCGGCGATGCTCGAACGTTCACCGACGGAGAGGCGGCGCCCGGTGAACTGGTCGGCGACGGCCGCGAGAAGGAGGGCGACGCCCATGGCCAGCAGGATGACGTCGAGCGAGTCGAACCACATCCGCGCCGCGAGAAGGGCGCCGAACGCGCCCAGCGTCAGGAAGTCGCCGTGGGCGAACGACGACAGGTTGAGGATGCCATAGACCAGCGAAAGCCCGATGGCGGCGAGCGCGAGGATGGCGCCGTACGCGACGCCGTTCGCCAAGTACTGCAGGACGGTGGTGAGGTCCGGCACGCGGGGCTCCCACCGCGCGCTAGCGTCTGCCCACTCAAAACCATATCGCTACAAGTGAGATATCAGACCGGTCCGACCGGGAAGTTTTTACCTCCGCTCCACGCTCGACGGCCGCCTCCGTCATGGAGGAGGATCGGGTATGCAGGGCAACGCGGTGCTCATGGCCATCCTGCTCGCCGCGCCGCTCCTGACGGGGTGCGCCGCCCTCGACCGCCCCGACCGCTGGGACCTCGAGGTCTCGCTGGGCGTCATCGTCTCCTCGAAGCTCGGCGCCACCCTTGACGACGTCTCGTCCGCGGTCGACCTGGGCGCTCGCCAATGGAACGAGATGGGCGCCGGCATCCGCTACATCCTCGTGACCGACGCCGCGAGCGACAACGCGGCCGCGGCCTACGAGCGGCTCGCGCAGCGCCGCGTCGCCGCCGTCATCGCCGCCGTGCCCCCCGACGAGGCCGGCGCCCTCGCGCAGCGCGCCGACCAGCGGCGGATCCCCCTCCTCCTCGTGACGCCGCCGAGCTCCCCCCTCTCCGTCTCCGACATGGACGCGGCGCTGCAGCTCGCGCCGCCGGTGCAGGCGGAGGCGGACGCGCTCGCCTCCCTCGCGCAGGCCCGCAACGCCTCGCGCGCGTTCGTTCTCCACACGAACGACCCGTACGCGCGCGCCGCCGCGGCGGCCTTCGACGCGGCGTACGGCGGCGCCATCCTCCAGACGCGCGCCTTCGAGCGCGACGCCCCGGCCTTCCTGCAGAGCGCGGCGCGCGACGTGTGCGCCTCCGACGCCGACAGCGTCGTCCTGTTCGCGCCCGGGCGCGAGGCGGGGCGCGTCGTGCGCGGCCTCGTCGAGGGCGAGTGCCGCGGCCGCATCACCGTCTTCGCCTCGTCCGCCGCGCGGCAGCTCGAGCTCGCCGAGGAGGCGGGCGAGGACGCGTCGCGCCGCAGCCACGCCGCGGGCGTCATCGGCGTCGAGCCCGCCGCCTCGCGCCTGGGCGAGTTCCGCGCGCTCTTCGTCTCCGAGACCGGCCGCACGCCCTCGCCCTACGCGGCGGAGGCGTACGACGCCGTGAGCATCGTCTCCCTCGCCGCGTTCCGCTCGAAGGGCTCCGCCGACGCCGAGCCCGTCCGCGCCACCATCGCCGGCGGCGACCTCCTGCCCCACCTGCGCGACGTCTACACGTCGCCCGGCGTCAAGCTGCGCGAGCGCGCGGCCGCCGCGGAGGCCGCGAAGCGCGGCGACCAGCTCGACTGGGTCGGCTACGCGCACGACTTCGACCTCACCAACGCCGGCGCGCCCAACGCGGCCGCGTACGACCAGTGGACGGTCACGAACGCGGGCACCATCGAGCGCGTCGGCCGCGTGTAGCGTCGCCGCTTGTACGGCGCGCAGCCGAGCCGCTCACCGCGGGGACGCGGAGAACGCGGGGACGCGCGGGGCCTCCTCGTCCTCGTCCTTGCCCCCGCCTCGGCCCTCGCCTCGGCCTCGCTACAGCAGGTAACGGCCGCGCGCCTGCACCTGCTCGCCGTCGATCCACACGTCCGTGTCGAGGATGACGACGTCGACGTGCGTGCGGGCAGTCCATGGCGCTCCCGTCTGCTCGTTGTACGGGTGCCCGAAGGCGACGTGCACGCCGGGGATCTTCTCGTCCTGCAGGAGGTTCCCGACGAGGCGCGAGAGGCCGAGGTTCGTGCCCATCGCGAACTCGCCCGCGCGCGCGCCCATCGGGTCGGACGCGAGGTATTCCTTGAACTCGCGCACGACCTCCGGTGTCGCGCCCTCGATGCTGTCGAGAACGATGCGGTTGTCGAACACGTCGAAGCGCAGCGGCGGCACGAGCTCCTTGTACTTCTCGCTGAAGAAGTCGCCAAGAAGGTTCGTGACGATGCGCCCGTGGAGCCACGCGGGCGCGGTGTACACCTCGCCGGCGGGGAGGTTGCCCCAGTCGCCTAGAGCGTGGAACTTCCCCGTGTCCGGGAGCCACTTCCACGAAGGATGGAACACGACCTCGAAGTCCGTGCCGTTCGGGTTCGTCACGCGCGCGTGGCGCACGCCCTGCAGGCGCCGGTGGAGGCGAAGCGTGAGGTCCGCGACGGCGTCGTAGTCCGCGCACATGCCCTGCTCCATGAGCTCGCGCGTGATGCCCGGCATGTGGCCGTGCCGCGCGCGCGAGAGGTGCTTGCGGTACGCCATGCGCACCGGCAGCTCCCCCTTCACGCTCGCCGCGGCCCACAGGCTCACGTCCGCGGAGGCGGCGGCGTCGGCGAGCTCCTTCGGCAGCTCCCGAAGGGGGCGCGGGCCGAGCTCCTCCAGCACGTAGCGCGTGACGGCGGGTGTGGCCTCGCGCGCCGCGCGCTCGAGCGCGTCCCCCACCTCGGCGGCGATGCGGTCGGTGACGAGGACGACGCGCTCGCCCGGCTTCACCGCCATGCACGTGCGGATGGCGTTGCGCGCCCCCTGCTCGAGCGTTCCCATGCGCGGCGCACGCGCCGAGCGTCGGATAAGCTCAGCGCCGCCGCAGGAGCGCGAGCGCGGCTGCCAGGCTGAGCGCGAGGAGCGGCGGCGCGCCCGGCACGCGCGCCTGCACGTCGTCGGCGAGCGCGGCGGCGTCCACTGCGTGCGCGTCCGCGCCGTGGAGGACGACGATGCTCACGAGGCCGCTGTCGCCCGCGAGCGTCCGGTCGAACGCGTAGCTCGCGTGCCAGCGCACGAGGAACGACCGCGGCGCGGCGTCGCCCGCCGTGCGCTCGACCTCGATGCGGACGTCGCGCGCGGCGTTCGGGTCGCCGCCTTGCCGGCTGCCAAGGTGGATGGCGACCGGCGGCTCCACGCGCAGGCCCGCGTCGGCGGATAGGATCTCGAAGTCGACGCGCGTGTGGCCGTTGCCGAAGTTCGTCGCGCGGAGGAGCGCGGCGCCGCGCTCGCCGGGAAGCAGGCGCATCTCGGCGCGCTCGGGCGCCACCTGCACGACGGAGAGGTATCCCGCCGCGAGCGGCGTGTCGGCGGCCGCGCGCGCGGGCGGGCGCAGCGGCTGCGTCACCTCCGCCTCGAGGCGCACGGCCTCCGGCGTGAACGCGGGCGCTTCGGTGCCCACCGTCGCGACGAGCACACCGTCGAAGACGACGACCCCGTCGGTGCAGCGCGAGTGGTCGGCCTCGTCCGACGGCGGGCGGACCTCCACGTTCGCCCATGGGGGCGCGTACGCGATGCGGTAGACGATGCGCATGCTGCCCGCGGCGAGCGCGGCGTCGCACGCGACCTCCGCGCGGAAGGGCGTGGAGACGGCCTCGCCGCCGGGAGGCGCGTGCGCGAGGAACGGCTCGACGCGCAGCAGGGCCGGCGCGTCGGGAAGGAGCGCCTGCGCCGCCGCCGCGGGCAGGAGGGCGAGCAGGAGGAGCGTCGGGATCAGGCGCCGCATGCGCTCGCCTCGCGTGGCGCGCCCATGAAGCTTCGCGAGAAGATGTTGAAGGCTCGCCGCGCGCGCGAAGGTTTACGCATCCGCACGCGCACGCCGCGTCGACATGGGACGGCTGGAGGAGAGGCTCGTCGTCGGCGTCGTCATCGTCGGCCTGCTCACCGGCGTGAGCGTCGTCCTCGCGGACCTCGCGACGCCCGACGAGCCGATGGAGTCGACGGCCGCGCCCGCCGCCGCGGGGCTCGGCGACGAGCTCGCGGCGGTGCCGAACGAGACGGTGGCGACCCCCGCCCCCAACGCGTCCTCGTGACGCGGGAGGCGGGGGAGGGAAGGCGCTACTTCCCGAGCTGCTTCCTGACGGCCGCGTCGAGCGCGGGCAGCACCTTGTAGAGGTCGCCCACGATGCCGTAATCGGCCATCTTGAAGATCGGCGCGTCCTTGTTCGTGTTGATGGCCACGATGACCTTCGAGTTGCGGATGCCCGTCGTGTGCTGGATCTGGCCGCTGATGCCGGCGGCGACGTAGAGCTTCGGCTTGACCTCCTTGCCGGAGAGGCCGATCCAGTACTCGTCGGTGAGCCAGCCGAGGTCCGTCGCGAGCGGGCGGCTGCAGCCGACCTGGCCGCCCAGCGTCTGCGCGAGGTCGAAAGCCAGCTTGAGGTCGTCCTTCGTCTTGAAGCCGCGACCGGCGCCGATGACGACCGTCGCCGCCTCGAGGTTCACGCCGCTGTCCTTGCGCGGCTTCTTCTGCGTCACGCGCACCTTCGCGTCGCGCATCTGCGGCGCGAACGTCTTGACCTCGCCCTTCGCGCCCGCGTCGGCGGGGAGCGGCTCGACGATGCGCGACGGGATGGTCGCGATGACGACGTCCGTGAGCGGCTGCTCCGTCGCGACGGTCTTGCCGCCGAGGAACATGCGCTCGAACGTGAGCTTCCCGCCGTCGTTCTTGATCTTCTGCGCGAGCGTCACGACGCCCGCCTTGAGCTTCGCGCCCAGGCGCGGCGCGATCTCCTTGCCGCGGCGGCCGCCCGAGAGGAGGACGACCTTCGCGCCCGTCTCCTGCGCGGCGGCGGCGAGCGCGTCCGTGACGGGGCCGCTCTGCATGTCCTTCGCCTTCGCGTCCTCCACGACGAGCACCTGCGCGGCGCCGTGCTGGACAAGCTTCTTGCCGTCGAGGCCGATGGCGAGCGCCACGGGCTCGAGCTGGAGCTCGCGCGCCTTCGCGAGGAGCTCGAGCATGCCGCGCTCGTCGGGGGCCCACACGAGCGCCTTGCTCATCCGATCACCCCTTCCTTCACGAGCGTCTTCGCAAGCTCCTCGGCCGCCTCCTCGGGGCTGCCCGCGAGCACCTGCTGCTTGCGCTCGCTCTTGGGCGCGACGCTGGAGGGGCGCGCGAGGACGGCCTTGACCTCGCCCGCGCCGAGGTCGGCGGCGGTGAGCGTCTTCTGCGGCTTGTTCTTGGCCTGGAGGATCTGCATGAGCGCGGGGAGGCGCGGCGTGTTGAGCGACTCCGTGACGGTGATGACGGCCGGGAGGTCGACCTCGACGTCCTCGAGGCCTTCGTCGACCTCGCGCTCGCACTTGAGCGTCTTGCCCTCGATGCGCAGGTTGTCGGTCACGTAGCTCACGAGGGGCCAGCCGAGCTCCTCGGCGACGCGGGGGCCGGTCTGCGCGCTGTGCGAGTCGAGCGACTCCTCGGCGGCGATGACGAGGTCGACGTTGCCGAGCTTCTTCACCGCGAGGGCGAGAAGGCGCGCCTTCTCCGCGGTGTCGGCGCCCTGGAAGGGCGCGTCGATGAGCATGTGCGCCTCGTCGCACCCCATCGCGAGGACCTCCTTGATCGACTCGGGGAGCTTCTGGCCGCCCAGCGAGAGGGCGTAGACCTTCGAGCCGGCGTTCTTCTCCTTGAGCTGGACCGCGGCCTCGACGGCGTTCTTGTCGTAGTCGCTGACCTTCAGGCCGGCGCCGGAGAGGTCGGGCTGCCCGGTCTTGGGGTCGATGCGGACCGCCTCGACGTCGGGCGACTGCTTCACGAGAGTGACGATGGTGACCATGCCGGTCCTCGCCGTCGGGACTCCCGAAGGGGGTAAAAAGGCTGCGTCCATACGACGCCGCTCGTGGGACGCGCCGGCGCACGCCCTCAGGCGGGCGGGGCGACGACGACGCCCGGCACGGCCGTGGTGAACCAGCCCGCCGTCGTCGTGCGCGCGTTGTTCGCGCGGTCCGGGTCCGGGAGCGTCGCGTCCGGGTCGGCCGTCACGCGCACCTGGAACGCGCCCACGTGCAGCGACGAGGGCGTCCACACGAGGGTCGCGGGCGCGTTCGCGCCGACGCCCACGTTCACGCTCGTCGTGCCGATGGCGTGCCACGCGCCCTGGTGCTCGTACTCCGCCAGAAGCGTCACCGCGCTCGGCGTGTTGCCCTGGTTGCGCACGATGATCGAGATGGTGTTGGACGTCGTGGCCGACTGCTGCGCCGCCGCGCTCAGGATGGCCATGTCGATGCTCACGGGGTTCTCGACGACGATTCCGCGCGTCGCGTTGCCCACGAGGCCGTTGGCCGTCGTCGCGCTCACGTAGATGGTCTGGGCGCCGTTCGCGAGAGAGGTCGTGGGAACGCTCATGCTCCACGCGAGGCCGCCGGGGATGGTCTCGATCGAGCCTTCGCTCGCCGGCACGCCGCCGATCGTGACCTCGACGGACGCGACGGCGGAGGTCGCGTGCGTCGCGGTGCCCATGATCTCCACGACGCCGCTCACCGTCGCGCCCGCGGCGGGCGTGGAGATGGCGATCGTCGGCGCCGTCCCCACGAACACGACGCCCGTCATCGTCGGGTGGAAGCCGCAGTGGTACGGGAACGCGCCCTCGTCGGGGAACGTGACGGTGCACGGGAGCGCGCATGCGTCCGCCTCGAAGTCGGGCACCCAGTTGTGCGTGCCGCTGCCGAGCACGAACTCGACGCTGTCGCCCGGCGCGATCGTCAGCTCGTCGGGGGTCCACGCGAAGTCGATCGCGGCCACCTGGTGCAGCGCCGCCGCCGCAGGGGGCGCGACGAACGCGGCGCTCGCGAGAAGAAGCACGGTGACGAAGAGGGCGCGCAAGGGGGTTGCCTCCACCGGTCGCATGCGCCCGCGGGAGCTTAAGGGGCGCTCAACCGAGCGGCTGACGCCGGGTGCTGCACTGCGAGATCTGGCGGAGCCTGGATTCCGCGACGCCTGTTCGGCTCGCCGGTGTAGCAGGCATGTCCGGCAGAAACGGAGCTTTCCTGACCGCCTCCTCTGACAGGGCGGCTTCTCGCCACTGCTCGGACACGGCCGCGCTCGCGCCGCTCATTCATCGGTGTTGGGGGATCTCGTGAGATACTCAGTCGTCCTCGTCGTCCGAGTTCTTGCGGCGTCGTTCAGCTTGACCCTAAGCGCGAGTGGCGAACCGGCCACTTGGTACTCTGTATGGAGCGCGCGCATGAGCGGAACATCCGTCGGCGGCGCTTCCTCGAACGGCGTCGAAATCCTAAGCGCGGCCAAACTTGGACCATCAAGCAACTTCGTCCGCGCCGTCGAGAGCCATGGTCATTGGTGCTGGACCGCTTTCCTACCTTGCCTACGACGCGCATGCACTTCTCTTCGCTCTGCACGTGGATGCGGTGAGACGACTCCCGGCAGAATGAACGAGCCGTGGTAGGCGCGAACCGGCTGCCCGACAACGTCACGTTCCGCAGTGCAGAGCTAGGGCCGCGCCTCCCAATGTTGTCGCGTCGCGAAGGAACCTCGGCCGATAGCGTTCGCATGACCACGGACGCCGATGAGCCGTCGCGGCCGTGTGTCCTACGACAACGACGGCGGCCGGACGGAGGACTGGAAGTGGCGCGAGAAGGGGAGGGGGGAGCGGTCCAGCCTTCGAGCACGGACGGCTGCCACTCTGATGCATGATCGGCAGATCTCCGCGCGCCTTCGCGCGCCACTCAAGCTACGGAGATCACATCACGCTTCGAACGCGCATGGAGTTGGCTTCCAGGGGCGGCGCCCTTATGAGAAGGCGCGTGCTCCATAGCGACTATGAGGCTGTCTCTCGTCCTCGCATCGCTATGGTCGATGAGCGCCAGCGCTCCGGCCGCGGTCGGTCACGCCTGCTATTCGGGCGAGCCGAACAACCCGTGTGAGGCCGAGTGCCCTGACGACGGCTTCTATCACAGTCACCAGCACGAGGATGGCGGCTGCGAGAACCCCCTTCCGTGCTCGAGTCCCGGCTGCCATACGATCGAAGGACTCTGCAGGGACTTCCCGACCCTTGAGCAGACCCCGCTGTGCCGCGACGTCACCATCCCGTGAATCGCCATGCGCCGCCTTCCTTGCGTGCTCCTCGCGCTTCTCCTGGCCGGATGCACCGACGCCGGAACGGCACAGGAGGAGCCTTCGGAGGTCGGAGCGGATCCGGAGCCGGAGCCGCCGAAGCCCCAGCGCCGCGAGGTCCGAGAGGTGCGTGGCGTGATCCCTCCCCACGTCTACAAGGTCGACGTTGGAGAGCGCGTGAGCGAGGGGTTCGTGACGTTCGATCAAGCGCCCGAGAAGGTGCAGCTGTTCCTCGAGATCGAGAATGGCCCGAACGTGGTCTATTTCTTCAAGGTCTATATTGACGAGCAGGAGTTCGAGGGTCCGATGACCGACCGTCCCACGTGGGATATCCTGCTCGCCGAGTCCGCACACAAGTACGGCGTCCGCGTCGCGCCTTGGGTCGTTGATGATGGATTCACGTGGCGCGCGACCTTTACCGCGATGTACAACGACTCCGCGAGCGGGTAAGTACGCGAACGCCGATGTACCGCCTGCGAGCGCCGCATCCGCGATGCGCAGCTGGAATTTCGCGTCATGAGGGTGCATGCGCTGCTCGACGCGCATGACCGGCGCGGATCCGGTCGGCTGATCGAGACCGCCGTCACGTCCCGATCGGCGCGTCGCCAGCCCAGCGGAAGCCGACGGTCGCGGATCCCGGGCTTCATCTGGTCGGACGCGGACGAGGTGGCGCATGGCGCGTCAGCTCGGCGAAGACCATGAGGGCGCGCACGAGTCGGCGGCGGACGTGCGCATACGCCGAACGAGATGACGGCGGCTCCTTGCGCCTCCACGCCTCGCGCAGCTTCGGCGCCTACGGTGTGGCCGCGTGGCGCGGCCGCCCGCGCGCGAGTTCCCGTCGGGCTGGACCGGCGGCGACACATGGAGCGACATACGCGGCGCCATATGTCCCACGCGCGCCGCCGCCCCGCCGCGGCCCGCACGGCAGGGCCGACGCAGCAAGCGCCCGGTCCTGCCGGCCGCGCCCTCTCGTGCCGCTCACGTCGCGGAGTTGGGGGGAGGAACGATATCCGCGAACGCGAGGGTGCCGGTGACCTTCTGGATCTTCACGTGGTACACCTTGCCCTTCTCGCCGCCCTTCACGAAGATGGTGAAGCGGTCGCGCCGCGCGATGCCGTCGCCGCGCTGGCCGCGGTCCTCGCACATGACCTCGTAGATCTTGCCTTCGACGACGGCGTCCTCGGGCTTGGCGGCGGCGATCTTCTTCGCCGCGCCCTTGACGGGGCGGTGGGCGCCGCAGGCGTCGCACTTGACGATCGTTGTGCGGTCCTCCTTCACGAGGTGCGTGTCGGGGCGGCCGCACTCGCCGCAGATGACGTACGTCTCGACGTACTTCTCGAGGCGCGCCTGGACCTGGTCCTGCGCGAGCTTGCCCTGGAGGACGAGGCGGCCGCTCTCGTAGCTGCCGGCGGTGCCGAGCTCGCGGAGCAGGATGGGGACGAGGTGGTCCTGGGCGCGGTTGAGCTTGTCGAGGATCTCGCCGACGTTGCGGATGATCGTCGTCTTGCCTTCCTGCTGGAGGTCGACGACGGGCATGACGAAGCGCTCGCCCGTCCCGACGTTGGCGGGCACCTTGGCGCGGGCGCGCTTGAGGAGCGCGGCGTAATCCTCGGACATGAAGGGGGCGAGGAGGGTCCGCGGGATAAAGGTGCGCTCGTGGGCGGAGCTTGCGCCGGAGAGCGCGAGAAAAAGGAGACGGAGAAGCGTTCCGGGCCCGGCCGAGGCTTAGAGCCCGTCGACGTAGAACCACTGCGACGGACCGCCGACCGTGAGGACGCAGGGCGCGACGGTGCCGATGGCGTCCCACTGCAGGATGACGCCGCGGACGGCGTTCTGCGGCGTGATGCCCGAGTCCGCGCCGCACTGGATCGACCAGCCGAGCCAGTTGCCGTTGGCGTCGTAGAACTCGATGTCCATGTCGCCGGCCGCGCCCGCGAGAAGGAAGCTCGTGCCGCCCTGCACGTCGACGGTGCCCACGGGGGTCCAGACGGCGCCGACGCCGGTGCCGGTCTGCACGTTGGGGTCCGCCGCGACGAACGGCGCGACGAGGGCGACGAGAACGAGGGTTGCGAACAGTTTCATGCGTCTGACTCTCCCAGGCCTCCCGATGGAGGGCGCGTCGACAACGGCCTGGGGAGGTTTGAGCGTTCACCCGAGAGCGTGGGGCGAAGCCCCCACGAACGGAAACATGTGAACCGCGCCGGAGGGCCGGCGCGTCCGCTGGCGCGGAAGGGTGAAGAAAAAGGGCGGGCGCGGGAGCGCCCGTCGGTCGGCGCGGGGCGTCGGCCGTCTCAGAGGCTGATCTTGCCGCCGGCGAGGAGGGCCTTCATGGCGTCGTCCGCCTTGTCCTCGAGCTTCGCGTCGTCGAAGAGCTGCTCGCGGGCCTCCTTGTTGGCGTTGTTGACCTCGGCCTTGCGCTCGCCGTAGATCTTGCGGCGCTCGTCGCGCAGCTTCTCGACCTGCTCGCGCAGAGCCATCGCCTTCGCGTGGTTCTCGTCGGCGTCCTTGCGGAGCTGGACGTACGCCTGGTGCTTCTCGTCGCTCTTGGCGTCGAGGAACTTCAGCTGCTCGAGGACGGGGCCGATCTGGTCGTGGAGCGCCTGACCCTCGTTCGAGAGCGAGACGACGTTCTTGTGCGCCTCGTCGGCGCTGCGGAAGAGCTCGTCGATCTTCTGGTCGATGTCCTTGACGTCGGACAGGAGCTTCGCTTCCTCGGAGTAGACGAGCTTCGCCTGCTCGAGCTCCTTCATCTTCGCGCGCAGCTTGTCGAGGAGGTCGTTCTCCTTCGCGACCGTGAGGACGGTCGTCTGCTGGATGCGCTCCATCGCGCGGATCTCGTTCTCGAGGGCGCGGATCATGCCCGCGTTGCCGGGGGCGTTCTCCTTGCGCATCTTGCGCTTGTTCTCGATGAGCGCCTTCGCCTGGCGCTGGAACTCGTTGCGCTTCTCCTTCCACTCGCGGGCTTCGGCGTTCTTCGCGTCGCGCTCCGTCTGGAGGCGGCGCATCTCGGAGACGAGGTTCTTCTTCTGCTCGTTGAGCGCGTCGCGCTCGTCGCGGGCCCGGCGGGCCTCGTCGTTGAGCTCGTTGCGCTTCTCGATCAGGCGGCGGAAGTCGCGCTCGGCGTTCCTCAGGTCACCCTGCACCTGCTCGGGGTTCGTCTCGGTCGTTTCCTCGGTGCTCGCGGCGGCGGTCGTCTGCTGGTCGGTCATGTCACTCCCTCCGAGCCCCGCTCACCGGAACCTCGGTCCGGGGGGGCTTGGATTCGCCAGTGCTGGTTCGGCGCGCACTGGCCACGCGGTTGGCGATCTGCGCTGCGCACGAGCCGCCCACGAAGCCGGCGTCGATGTTGACGACGACGAGCGGGCTGCACGCTTGCAGCATCGAGAGGAGCGCGGCCTCGCCGGCTCCCCCCGCTCCGTAGCCCACGGAGACGGGCACTCCGATGACGGGCCGATCGACGAGGCCCGCCACGACGGGCGCGAGGGCTCCCTCGCGTCCTGCGCAAACAATGATCACATCGGCCCACGGCGCGTCGTCGAGGGCCGGGAAGAGGCGGTGGATGCCCGCGACGCCGACGTCGTAGTGGTGGCGCGTCTCGCAGCCCAGCTCCTGGGCCACGATGCGCGCCTCCTCGGCGACGGGGATGTCGGCGGTGCCCGCGGCGAGGACGAGGACGCGCCCGCCCGTGCGGGGGAAGGGCTCGTCTCCGATCACCGCGAGCCGGCTGCGCTCGTCGTACGCGAAGTGCGGCACGTGCGCGAGGAGGGGCACCCGTTCGGGCGCGAGCCTCGACACGAGCACCCGCCGCTTCGCGGACGCGAACGCCTCCACGACGGCGACGAGGTCCGCGTCGCGCTTGGCGTCGGCCAGCACGACCTCGGGGATGCCCGTCCTGGCTTCGCGCGCCAGGTCAAGCTTCGCCACCTCGTCCACCTTCATGAAAAACGCCTCTCGGTCTACCTGCGGGGAGGCGCACCCCCCTTATAAGCGTTCGCGACGGGCAAGCCGTCGCTCACGCGGGCGCGGGCGCGAGGCGCGGGCCGAGGCGCGGGCCGAGGCGCGGCGCCGACGCCGAGGCCGAGGAGGGACGAGGACGAGGACGAGGACGAGGACGAGGATAAGGAGCAGGCCCTTGCCTCGGCCCTCGCCCGCGCCTCGGCCCGCGAAAACTCTATCACGCGCTCCGGGCTCCCGCACGCGTGGACCGCAAGATCCGCGTGCTCGTCGCGAAGCCGGGCCTCGATGGCCACGACCGCGGCGCGAAGGTCATCGCGCGCGCGCTGCGCGACGCGGGGATGGAGGTCATCTACACGGGGCTGCGCCAGACGCCCGAGCAGGTGGCCGAGGCGGCGGTGCAGGAGGACGTGGACGTCGTGGCGCTCTCGCTCCTTTCCGGCGCGCACATGACGCTCATGCCCAAGGTCGTCGACCTGCTGCGCCAGAAGCAGGCGGAGGACATCGTCGTCCTGGGCGGCGGCGTCATCCCGCCCGACGACGCGGCCGAGCTCAAGAAGCGCGGCGTGCGCGAGATCTTCGGGCCCGGCACGCCCACCGACGCCATCGTCGAGTTCGTGCGCAAGGTCGCGGCCGAGCGCGCCTGAGGCCGTTCGTTCGACAGCGTTCTTCCGCGCGCCGCCCTTCGCGCGCGCCATGCGCCGCGCGCCGCTCGTCCTTCTCGCGCTCGTCCTCTTGCTCCCGCTCGCGCAGGCGACGACCGTGTCCCTTCCGCGCTGGCAGGTCGGCGACTCGTGGACCTACGAGGTCGTCGGCGTGGAAGGGGACCGCGTCTTCGCCACCGCGGAGCGCCACGTGCGCGTCGTCGCGCGCGAGCCGTTCACCTACCAAGGCGCCTCGTACGACGGCGTGACCATCGCGACGTGGCAGAACGCGAGCGACGGGACGGGCTTCCACTACGAGGACGTGCGCGACGCGGAGTCGGGCGCGCTCCTCGCGACGCGCAGCGACGGGCAGACGCTCATGCCCGTCGAGCCGTGCGTCGAGCTCGTGTACCCCATCGAGGTCGGCGGGCGCTGGAGCGGCGTCTGCGACATGGGCGCCGGCGAGCAGGAGACGACGTACATGGTCGCGGGCGGCGAGCGACTCACCGTCCCCGCCGGCTCCTTCGACACGCTCGCGGTCGACGTGCTCGGCAGCCACTCGGCGCGCATCTGGCTCTCCGACGCCGCGTGCGGCAAGGTCGCCGAGTTCTCGCAGGTGAACGAGGCGCGCACCTACGTCAACCTCACGAGCTTCACGTGCGCGAGCGCGTCCTCCCCCGCGGCCACGCCCACCGCCGGCAGCAGCGTCACGCCCGGCGGCGGAGGGCCGACGGCGGGAACGCCGACGCCGAGCCCGGGCCAGCTTCCCGCGACGACGCTCACGCCCGCCGGCGCGACGCCGACGCCGAGCGCGACGCCGTCGCCGGAGGTCCCGTTCGCGGGCGCCGGGGCGCTCGTGGCCGCGCTCGCCGCCGCCGCGCTCGTGCTGCGCCGCAAAGATTCTTGAGCGGCGCCGGCATCGCGCGCACCATGGAGCTCGCCGAGCGCGTCCTCGCCGGGGACCGCCGCGCCATCGGTCGTGCTATCACGCTCGTCGAGTCGCGCGGCCCCGACGCGCCGCGGCTCATGGCGAGCCTCTACCCGCGCACCGGGCGCGCCCACACCCTCGGCATCACGGGGCCGCCCGGGAGCGGCAAGTCGACGCTCGTCGACCGGCTCATCGAGACGTACCGCAAGGCGGGAAAGACCGTCGGCGTCGTCGCCGTCGACCCCACGAGCCCCTTCACCGGCGGCGCGCTCCTGGGCGACCGCCTGCGCATGAGCGCGCGGCAGACCGACCCTGACGTCTTCATCCGCAGCATGGCGACGCGCGGGCACCTGGGCGGCGTCGCGCGCGCGACGGCCGACGCGGCCCGCATCCTCGACGCGAGCGGAAAGGACGTCGTGCTCGTGGAGACGGTGGGCGTCGGCCAGGCGGAGGTCGACGTCGTCCGCCTCGCGGACACCGTCCTCGTCGTGAGCGTCCCGGGGCTGGGCGACGACATCCAGAACATCAAGGCCGGGCTCATGGAGATCGGCGACGTGTTCGTCGTCAACAAGGCCGACCGCGAGGGCGTCGACAAGACCGTGGCGGAGCTCCAGAGCTGGCTCGAGATGGGCATGACCGAAGGGTGGAACCCGCCCGTCGTGCGCACCGTCGCGCAGAGCGGCCACGGCCTCGCCGAGCTTGTCGATGCCGTCGCGCGCCACCGCGAGCACCTCCTCCAGGGCGACGCGCTGGAGGCGAAGCGCCGCTCGCAGGCCGCGCACGAGATCCTCGACGTCGTCCGCGACCGCGCGACGCTCGCGGCGCTGCGGCAGCACGAGGCGTTCCAGAAGCTTGTCGCGGAGGTCGCCGCGCGCAAGCTCGACCCGTACGCGGCGGCGGACCGCCTCACGGGTACGTGACGTCCATCCACACGCGCGAATCGCCGCCGCCGACGTTGGCGTTCGTCGCGCGCGCCGTCACGGTCCAGGCGCCCGCCATCGGGAAGAAGAGCGCGACGGGGCCGAGGCACGAGCCGGAGGAGAACTGGAGCGTGCACGCGGCGTAGATGTCGCTCGCGCCCGGCCCGTCGGCGTGGATGAGCACCTCGCCGACGCTGCCGGCGAGCGCCTCCACGCGGATGAGCATCGTCCCCGCCGTGCTCACGAACGAGACGCTGCACGAGCCCACGCCCGCGTAGGCGCCCGGAGGGATGGCGAAGCAGCCGGACGACCCCGCGGCGACCGTCGGCGCCAGGGCCGCCAGGACGAGGAGGGCCGCAAGGAGCGGGGCGCGCATGGGGGGTCACCCGACCGGCGGCGGCTTAACCCTTCGGGGGCAACCCGGCCGGGTGACGCCGCCTACGCGCGCCGGGCGCGGATGTAGGTCCACGTCGCGCGGAAGGCGTCGCGCCCCTCGAGCACGCGCGCGAGCCCCTCCCGCATGAGCGCGAGGCGCGCCTCCAGGTCCTCCGCGGCGGGCGGCCGACCCTCGACCTTCTCCGTGCCGCCCACCCACCCGAGCACCGCGTCCGAGTAGGCGGCGAGGAACTGGTGCCACTCGTCGGCGCGCGCCTCGATGCCCCGCGTCCACACCTT
>DASRYU010000158.1:0-5323 GCA_035687045.1 Thermoplasmatota archaeon
CCCGCACCCAGAGCGCGCTCACCATGAGGTAGAGCGGGTTGCCCGGCGCGTGGCCGATGCCGAGCGTCCGGGCGAGGAACTGGAACTTCGCCGAGTCGCCCATGTTCACGCGCCCGCCGACCTCGGGGTAGCGCGTGACGACGTAGGTCACGAAGGCGAGCGCGAGGACCCACCGATGCGGGATCTTCCTCGGCTCGGTCATCCCACGTCAGGGGCGCGAGAGGCGCGGTGACGTCGGCCAGCGTGAAGAGACCGACTCGTCGGGGTTGGCGTTCTCGACGAGGTCGAGCCACTGGGCGATCTTCCCCGCGGAAGGGCCTTGCCAATCCATCGCCACGAAGCGCTTCAAGAGCTGAGGCGTGTGGTCTCCGCAGCGCGCCTTGTCGCCGAAGGCGGCCCGCGCGCGGTCGATCTCGTTCGCCGCGTCCTGCCAGCGCCGCTCGATCTGCGCGAGCCACGCGAGCGTGAGGTGCCGGTGCTGCCGGGGCTCTGCCTCGTCGAGGACGATGCGCTCGCAGTCCTGCACCAGATCCTTCGCGTCGTCGTCTCCGCTTGCGAGCGCCACCTGGGCGAGGAGCAAGCGGGCCTCGAGGTCACCCCACGGGTCCTGAAGTCGCTCGAAGATCTTCGCCGCGACCGACGCGTGCGCCCCGCCGGCGGCGAGGTCGTCGGTGTCGATCGCGATGAGCGCGAGCAGACGTTCGCACGCCGCCTCGCCGCGCGGATTCATCAGCTCGCGGAACGCGGCCCGGGCCGAGAGAGCGCGCGCCCGCGCGGTGTCCATCTCACCGGCGCGGTGATCGGCGTGGCCGAGCACGACGTCGCACTGGGCGATGCCGAGGCGGTAGCCGATGGCGTCGAACGCCTGGCGCGCGTGGATCAAGAGATCGCGCGCGCGACGGAAGCCGCCGACCGCGGTCTCGATCATCGCGAGGAGGATGAAGCACTGCGCGCCGCCGAGCATGTCCGCGACGGTGTCGCAGCGCTGGCTGGCCTCGCTCAGCACCTCGCGCGCGCGGGCGTGCTCGCCGAGCAGGTAGTCGATCTCGCCGAGCACGACGAGCGCCGCCGCGAGGCCGCGATCGTCCTTCAGCTCCTCGAAGCGCGAGATCGCGAGCGCGACCTGGAGCCGCCCCTGAGCCGGCGCGCCCGTGTCGCTCGCGAGGTGGCCGAGCAGGCGAAGCGCGTGGGCCTCACGCGTCTTGTCGCCCGCTTGCTCGAAGGCGCGCCGCGCGGTCTCCGCCTGCTCCCGCGCCTCCTCCAGCTTGCCGATGTGACGAAGGGCCTCGGCGCGCCAGTAGGCGTATTCGGCCGCCGCGGTTCCGGAGACGCGCCCCTCCAGGAGCGCGACGTCCTTGAGCGTCGCGGCGGTGTCGCGGCCGCGCGCCCACGCCCCCTCGATGAACGAGAACATGAGGCTCGCCGCGACGTCGTCGTCCCCGGCGCGGAGGAGGTTCCGCACGCGGTGCTTCATGATGCGGCGCGACCCGACCTCGGGGTGCTTCGCGAGCGCGTTCGCCGCGAGCCGGAAGATGGCCGGCGCGTCGTTCCGCTCGTGGAGGCGCCCGAGCAGGTGCTCTTGCAGCAGCGCGTGAGGCCACCGGAACTGATCGTTGCCCGACGCGAGGAGGATCTGGGCGCGGGTCAGCGCGACGAGAGCGTCGCGGGGATCCATGCCGAGCGCGGCCACGAGCGACTTGAGCACGACGCCGCGGACGTCGTCGCCGAGCGCGGCGGCGGCGTAGGCGGCGAGCCGGAGGTCGGTCGGCACGGCGCGGAGCCGCTCGTCCCAGAGATCCGCGGTCGTGATCGCGCGGCCGTGGAGCGCCTCGTCCGGCACCCTGTACTTGCCGCCTTCGAGCGTGAGGTAACCCCCGCCCGCCCACGCGTGCAGGAGCTGGAGCGCGAAGAGCGGGTTGCCTCGGCTCTGCGCGACCGCCGAAGCGATGGCGTTGGACGTGAGCGGCAGCGTCGCGCGGAGCAGGACCTCGGTCTCCTCGACGCCGAGCGGCGCGAGGTCGAGCACGCGCCCGCCCCAGTCGGCTCGCAGCGCTTCCATGCGGACGGCGGCGTCGAGGTCGGTCTCGAGCGACTCGCTGCGGGCGGTCGCGAGGATGAGCAGGCGGATCTTCGTCGCGTCGCGACGGAGGCGCGTCAGCGTCTCGAAGGTGTTCGCGCTCGTGAAGTGGAGATCGTCGAACCAGATCAGCAGCGGCCGGTCGTGGCCGATGCGCTCGAGGATGCGCCGCGCGACGGCGAAGCGGAGCTCGGGTGTGTCGAGCACGAAGCGCTTGCCCGTCGGACCGACGGGCGGCACGGTCCCGGGAGGCGTCGGGCGCAGCCACTCGGCGGCCGCCGCGACCCACGCGAGCTCCTCGCTGTCGGACTTGTCCACCTCCCACCGATCGAGCAGCGTCTGCTCGACCGTCTCGCGGTCCGCGCCCTGGAGGCCGTAGAAGGAGTTGACCGCGCCCGTGAGGCCGTCGAGCGGGGACGGCGTGCGGCCGTAGCGCGCGCGCAGCGGCCACATGAGGCCGCGCTCGTGAACCTGCTCGCACGCCCACTCCGCGAGGCGGCTCTTGCCCACGCCTGCTTCGCCGATCAGCGCGACCATCCGGTGCTGCGGCGGCTGGCCCGCGCAGACGGAGAGCACGTGGTCCATCAGCTCCTGGCGCTCGGGCTCGCGCGCGACCATCGGCGACGGACGGAGCGAGAGGAGGCCCGGCGCGAGGGAGCGCGCGGCGGCGACCGCCCGCCCCATGTCTGGCGAGCTCGACGGCTCCGGCGGCGGCGCCGGCGCGCTCGCCACGGTCTCCTCGAGCGTCGGCGCGTGGCGCGGGCGGTACTGCGCCCATACGCGCCGCGCGTCGGCGGCGAGCTCGAAGCGGTGCCACGGCTTCTTCGCGAGCAGCCGCTGAACGAAGAGGCCGACCTGGTGCGGCACCCCCTCGGGGAGGACCGGCGCGGGCACGGGCGTTCGCTTGTGCGCGCGGAGGACCTCCTGGGCCGTGCCCTCGAAGACCTCCTTGCCCGTGAGCACGCGGTACATGATGCAACCGAGCGCGTAGAGATCGGTCGCGGGCCCGACCAGCGTGGCCTGCTTGCGGATCTGCTCCGGCGCGACCCAGCCGACGGTCCCCGCGCCCGCGTGCACGGCGAGCTCCGGCTCCGGTGCGCCGTCGAGACGCGAGTCGTGGCGCGACTCGCGGAGCCAGGCCAACCCCAGATCGAGGACGTAGGCGCGCGGACCGCGGCCGGCGCCCGCGAGATCGAGCATCACGTTCGACGGCTTGAGGTCGCCGTGGATGATGTGCCGCGCGTGCGCGTGCGCCATGCCCGCGAGGACTTGATCGACGAGCGCCCAGATCACCGACCAGGGCATCGTGGTGGTGTGCATCCACTCGTGGACGCTGCGCCCCGGGAGCGCGTCCATGACGAGGTACGGCGAGCCGTCGTGGAGCGTCCCGAAGTCGCGCGCTCGCACGATCGCGGGATGCTCGAGGGACGCGACGGCGCGCGCCTCCTGCTGGAACCACCAGCTCTCCTCCGCGCGCGTGGCCTTCGCTTCTTCAGGCGGGCGAAGCCGCTTCAGCGCGACGCGTTCGTGCGAGACGATGTCCTTGCATAGGTACACGACACCCATGCCGCCCCGACCGAGCTCGCGCAGCACCTCGTAGCGATTGGCGAGAACGGTCCCGACCTCGGACTTCTTCGCATCGTCTCCGCCCTTGGGCGTCTTGCCCTGCGTCATCGCGTGTTCCGGCCAGGAAGACTATCAAGGTTCATCGAAGGGAAGCGATCGGACAGCGGTGGCCCCGAACGTCGTCGGATCCTGCGGCTGAGCGCGTGAGGCCGAGCCTACCCTAGCATTGCCGTAGGGCATTGCACGACGTTGTGCGCTCATGTCGCACGGGCAGGAGCCGCCTGCCTCGACGAACGCGTCGACATCACGGCGAATTCCTCGCTGCGGAGCTCGACACCTGCGATCGCCAGGAGCGGAATCGTGCGCTGCGGCTCGAAGAGCTGGCTGCGGCAATTCTCCGGTACCGCATGGGGGCTCGGCAGGTAGACTCATTGCTGCACGCGCTGCCCGGTCGAGGTACCCGGCCCCCGTGCCCCTGCCCTCTTCGCTTCGGTCGCTTGCTCACGGAGGTCGAAATGCGAAGCCGAGTGGCAACCAAATCCGCTGTCATCGTTCTCGCCCTGGCGGGCACTGCCGTCGCGTTCATCGTTGGCGCACAGGCTGGAGCCCTGCTGAACGGAAGAGTGATGGCCGTTTCCGTCGCGCGCGTGCCCATGCCCGTGATCGCGAGCCCGAAGGCCTCGCCCGTCAACGGCCACGTTCGCTAGCCCGCGGACGCCCGTCAGCGGCCACGTTCGCTAGCCCGCGGACGGGCGCGGGCTCCGGCGGAGCCGGGCTACGTGACGGCGGCTGCCCGGGTGGAGCCGGGCTACGTGTTGTCGGCGGCCGCCCGGGTGGAGCCGAGCTTCTTCACCTGCGGCATCGTCCCGAAGACGTAGTCCCAGAGCGGTGACGACACGCCGAACCCACCGTCGTGGTCGGCGTGGTGGTGGAGCATGTGGTGCCGCTTCACGAGCTTGCCGATCCGCGTCGTCTGCTTGAAGTGGTGCACCGCATAGTGGGTGCCGTCGTAGGCGAGGTATCCGAGGGCGAAGCCCGCGTAGAACGGCTCCGCGTAGCGCATCCCGCCGAACGCCACGTAGAACAGCGTGTAGAAGATGACGGCCAGGGGCACGCTCGTGAGAAGCGGCATCACGAGGCGATCGCTGTCGTTCGGGAAGTCGTGGTGCACCCCGTGAAGCAGGAAGTGCACGCGGCGCCCCCACGGCGTGTCCTTGTACCAGTGGAAGATGTAGCGATGCAGGACGTACTCGGTGAGCGTCCAGACGAGCAGCCCGCCCACCGTCAGGCCGACGGCGGTGAGGACGGGCACGTGGCGTCCCCACGTGCGGTACTCCATCGCGGCGATCAGCGGCACGTAGACGACAAACGGCGTGATCGGGTGGATGCGCGAGAACTTCTCGAGGAGCTCGTTCTCGAACATCCGGCACGTCTCCGGACGTTTCGATCTGACTTGGGCGATCTCGTTCACGTGGCCTTCGCTTCCGAGTCGGGGGTTAGCACGCGCCAGGCCGACCGGCGAGGAGACAAGTTACGCAGCGCACACTAAAGAGCAAAATGGTCCGACGCAACCGGGGACGCCTCGGTCGAGGCGAGGCCTTCGTGAGGCGTCCCTGCCCGACACTCCACGGTTCTCGAGCAGAAAATCGAGACGTTCTCGGGGTCCTCTCCAGCGTCCGA
>DASRYU010000159.1:0-2984 GCA_035687045.1 Thermoplasmatota archaeon
GAGCTCGTCGTGCTTCGTCTCGCCGGTGATGATGCAGCCGATGGCGACGGCGGCGACGACCTCGCGGCGGGCGAGCGCGCGGTCGATGGCGAACGGGAGGTCGTACGTGCCGCTCACGCCGACGATGGGCGCGGGCTCGTAGCCGGCGTCGCGGATGGCCTGCGCCGCGCGGTCGCGCATCTGGCCGGTGATGTCCTCATTGAACTCGCCCCACGCGATGGCGATGGCGCCCTTGCCGACGCCCTTCGCGCGCCCGGCCGCGCGCCCGCGCGCCCGCGCGCCGCTTCGCGCCTTCCCGGGCCTATTCGATCGGCCCGGCATCCTCGTACCCCTGGCGCTGCCCCGTGCCCGCCATCGCGGTGAGGTTGTGCGGCTCGTAGAGCATGTAGTAGGCGTTGAGCGCGTGCTCCCGCGTGCGCTCGATGGTGAGCTTCTTGAGCTCCTTCTCGTAGCGCGCGACCTCCTCGGGCGTCTTCGGGCGCTTCGTGACGCGGCCGAGATCGTCGTGCTCGAAGGGCTCGTCCATGTGGATGAAGACCTCGAGGAGCGGGCGGCCGAAGTGCGTGCGCAGCCACATGAGGCCAAGGCTCGCCTCGTGCCCGCACACCTTGTCGACCTCCTCCGCGCCCACCATGCCGCACGCGATGACGAGGTCGCACCCCTCGTCGAAGAAGCGGCGCGCCGCCGCAGGCAGGTCCTTCACGCCGGGCACCGTCGCGCGGCGGATGTCCGCGTCCTTCGCGTGCACGCGCAGCGTCTCGATGGCCACGCGCCCCATGTCGACGCGCGCGAACGTCGTGTCGACGACTCCGATGCGTTTCATGGCACGTTCTCCTTCGCGTCAGGGTCGTACATCTCGAGGATCCTCTTCACGATCTTGCGGGTGCCGTTGAGGTCGTGCTCGTCGAAGCGCGGGCAGCGCGCGACGTCGATGTCGCCCATGCCGCGCTTCGTCAGCTCCGCCTTCAGCTCCTCCGCCTTGTGATAGTCGTCGTAGCCCAGCGCGATCACGTCGGGCTTCACGGCCGCGACGGTCACGTACTGGTCGATGGCGCTGCCGAGGAGCGCGATGTCGACGGGCTTGAGCGCGGCGACGAGCGCGAGGCGCTGCTCCTGCGGGATGATGGGCTGGTGCTTGCGCTTGGCCACCATGACGTCGGTCGCGACGACGACGACGAGCTCGTCGCCGAACTTGCGCGCCTCGGTGAGGTAGTGGATGTGGCCCAGGTGCAGGAGGTCGAAGACGCCCGCTGCCATCACGCGTCGCTTGCCCGGCGTGCGCTCCATCGTCCTCACGCGGAGCGGGGCATCGCCGCTTCAAGCTTCAGCCAGGCCGACTGCACGTCGTTGCCGTCGAGGAGGACGGCGTCGTGCTTCTCGGCCCACCGGAGCGCGTCCGCCTTGGGGAGCGCGCGCCTCGCCGGCCTCACCCCGGTCCTCGCCGGCTGCGAGATGCTCGCCGATACGGGCGGGCGCGCGAGCGCGACGGCGATCTCCGTGTGCCCCTGGCGCTGGTGGAGAAGCTTGTCGGCGCCCACGCAGAGGTGGACGTGGCCGGGGGCGCGGAACTGGCGGCCGAACTCCTCGACGGTGGGCTTGCGCGCGAGCTCCGCGAAGCGCGTGATGGTGAGGGAGCGGTCGTTGTCGGTGATGCCCGTGAACGTCTCGCGGTGGTTGATGGTGAGCGAGAACGAGCTGCGCGTGTCGTACTTGATGTCGTTGGGGATGAGGCGCTTGAGGACGGGGTGGCGCGCGCTGTCCTCCGCGTAGAGGTCCTGGAGGAAGGGGAGCTCGAGCGCGTGGCCCACGCGCGGGTCGACGGCGAGGAAGACGAGCCCGCCGGCGTCCTTGCGGAGCGTGCGGACGGCCTCGGGCGTCGCGTGCTCCGCCGCCACGAAGAGGTCGACCTCCTCCTCGCGCCCGTCCTGGTCGTAGAGGAGGACGAACTTTCCGTCGCGGAGGGCGCGGCAGGCCGACTCGAGGGGGCTCACGCTGGGACCAACCCAGCTTTGGTAGTTAAAATGAGAGTAGTTACTCAGGAAAAAGTCGGCTGCTGTTCTGGCGCGAAGACCGGAGCGGCTTAGACGACTTCCTGCTGGAGGCGGTAGCGCGTGACGTACCCCGCGATGCGGTTGCGCATCGACTTGCCCTGGATGTCCGCGAGCTCCGAGACGGCCTTCTTGTTCGCGTCGAAGTCGGCGGTGAAGCGGTCGGGGAAGCGCTCGACGAGCTCGATGGCGACGCGCTTGATGTAGGTGGGACGGATGTTGCCCATGGGTCTCAACTCGTGCCAGCGGGCGAACGCCCTGGCCTTCCGGCGCACGAAGATCGGCGGCCGGCGCTGCTGACGGGCCGCGGGAGGCGGCGCCCCGTATATAGCGGTGTCGGGCGGGGGGCGTCGTGGCGCGGCGCCTGCCGGAGTCCACAAGTACCCGCGGCCGGAGAGCCCCCGGGGCCCGGGCCCGCCCGGGCGGTGTTGGAGATGAAGCTGAAGAGAAAGACCCTCATCGCCGCGTGCGCTCTCGCCCTGGTCGCGCTCGCGCTCACGCCGACGGCGGACGCGCTGAGCATCCTCGGATGCCAGATCACGACGCGCGGACCGATGTGCACCGGCTGAGCTACGCCTTCTTGAGGATGGGGAGCCCCGTCGTCGGGGCCTCCATCACCGTGAAGCCCGTGGGCATCTCGGTCGGGGTGCCGCTCTTGGGCTCGCCCCGGCTGAAGAAGTAGATCGTCTGCTTCCGGCCGCCGTTGAGCTCGACCTTGCGCGTGTAGAGGGTCCAGTCGCCCTTCGCGTTGCGGTAGGAGTATGCCATGCTACGCCTCGCCAAGGCGGCAAGCGGGCGGTCCGAGGATAAGCGCTGCGGTTTTCGCCGGGGCGGGCAGGGGCCGCGGCCGAGGCGCGGGCGAGGGACTCGTAGGTACACGTGTACCTACATGGATCCCACCTCGGCCCTGCCTTAGCCCTCGCCTCCGCCTCGGCC
>DASRYU010000160.1:0-24345 GCA_035687045.1 Thermoplasmatota archaeon
GTGGAGGCGCGCGCCCGCCTGGCGCAGCGAAGCCCCCGCGCCTCGCAGCCCCGCCTCGACGTTTTCCGCATCGTTCATGGGCGCGGCGGGCGGATGCGCCGACGGTATGGTCGACTGGCAGGCGCTCGAAGGGATCGGCGGCGTCGCGACCGCCGTCGCCGTCGTCGTCGCGCTCGTCCTGGGGCTCGTCCAGGTGCGGCACATGGCCGCGCAGCGACGCGAGGTCGCCGTCTTCGAGGCGCTGCGGCAGATGCTCGCGCCCGAGTTCGTGGCCGCGGTCGACCGCATCCTGCAGCTCCCCGACGACGCCGCGCCCGATGCGATCGCGCGAGACGCCGACACGCGGCGCGCGATCGTGCAGGCATACTTCGTCTTCGAGATGGCGGGCATGATGGTGCACGACCGCATCATCCCGCTCCACGACGCCGACCGCATCTTCGGCGGCATGCTCCGCACGTGCTGGCGCAAGGTCCGCCGCTACAGCGAGGCGGAGAGGCAGCGCCTCGGCTCGCCCAGCGTGGCGGAATGGTTCCAGTGGCTCTACGAGCGCATGGAGGCGGATCCCGCGCCGGGCAAGCGCGAGGGCGCGCACGTCGCGTTCCGCCACTGGTCGCGCTGACCCCCCGCGCGCTGCGTCCGCCGAAGGCGACGCTTATGATGCCGCACCTCGATGCGGCGGGCGGGGAGCGGGAGCGTGCAGGTCGCCTGGGATCCACTCGCCATCGCCGGGCTCGCCTCGCTCGCGCTGGGTTGGACCGTCGCGCTCGTCGTCCTCTTCACGCGCCCCGACCGCGCCCAGAACCGCTGGCTCGCCGCGAGCCTCCTCGTGATGTCCACCTCCGTCTTCTTCGGCACGGCGGCGCGCGTGCTCCTCGAGGACCCGCGCGACGTGCTCGCGGCTGCGCGCACCTGGCTGGTGCTCAGCATCGTGGCGACGGCGCTCTACGTCCGCTTCCTCGCCACCATCCCCGTGCCGCTCACGCGCATGCTGCGCGAGCGCGCGCTGTGGCGCCGCGCCGCGACCGGCGGGCTCCTCGCCCTGGCGCTGCTCCTCACCGTGCGTCCTGAGCTCGCGGCGGCGCACCTTGTGCGGTCGGAGGTCGCCGGCGTCCACAGCTTCGCGCGCGGGCCGCTCTTCATGGTCGCGATGGCGACAGTCTTCGTCGTGCTGTCGTTCGCGCTCGTCGTCTCCATCGCGGCGCGCCGGCACGCGACGACGGAGCTCGGCCGACGCCAGGCGAACGCCTACGCCGCCGCGTTCCTCTTCCGCGATGCGCTCAGCCTTTCGGTCGTCGCGACCGCCTTCTTCTTCCCCGCCGGCGCGGCGGCCACCGTCCTCCCGGCGCTCCTCGTGCTGCCGCTCGCGGACGCGGGATTCTCGCTCCTGATCGCCTACGGCGTGCTGCGCGCACAGCTCTTCGATATCGACCTCCGCCTGAAGCGGACCATCCGCCAGAGCACGATCGCGGGCGTCCTTGTGGGCGCGTTCTTCATCGTGAGCGAGGCGACGCAGCAGATCGCGGCCGAACGCATGGGGCCGATGCTCGGGATCGTGGCGGCGGGAGCGCTCGTCTTCGCGATGTCGCCGCTCCAGCGTCTCGCCGACCGCTTGTCCGACGCTGCGATGCCGAGCGTCCGCGACACGGCCGAGTATCGCACGGTGCGCAAGCGCGAGGTGTACCGCGCCGCGCTCGAGAGCGTCATGACCGACGGCAAGGTCACCCCGGCGGAGCGCGCTGTCCTCGCGACGCTCGCGGACGAGCTCGGTCTGGGCGCGCGCGAGGTGCTGGACATCGAGACGGAAGCGGGCGCCCTCCGAGCCGCGTAGCTCAAGCGCCACCCCGGCCGTCGCGGGCCGATGCCCGACCCCCGCCTCGCGAAGGTGCGCGCCTCGTCGCTCTCGGACGCGATGCGCAAGCTCCACCCGCATCGCCACCACGTGCTCGACCTCGTGAGCCCGACGCCCGACCGCGTCCTGTTCGGCCCCGCGGCGACGATGCTGTTCGCGCCCGTGCGGGCGGACGTGCCCAAGGAGGCGCAGAGCTTCGACGCGCACCTCGCGCGCATCGCGCGGCCCGGCGCGGTGCTCGTCTGCGCGTCGCCCGGCGCGGAGCGCGCGGCGGCGGTGGGGGGCATCCGGCTCACGCGCGCCGCGGCCCTCGGGTTCTCGGGCGTGCTGACCACCGCGCGCATCCGCGACTTCCGCGAGGCCGCCGCGTCCCCGCTCACGGTGTACTGCCGCGGCGAGACGCCCCTCGCCGGCAGCAGCGAGGCGATGCCCGTGGCGACGGACATCCCGCTCGCGCTCGACGACGCCACCGTGCTTCCGGGGGACTTCGTGTACGCCGACGATGCCGGCGCCGTCATCCTCCCCGCGAAGGACGTCGACCGCGCGCTGGAGCTCGCGGCGCAGATCGAGGCGCAGGACGTCGAGCGGGCGAAGGCCGCCGCGCGCTGAGCGGCTATTCCGGCACGAGCTCCTCGAACTCCGGCGGCAGCGCGTCCTCGCCCATGCGCGCGCGGAACTCGGCGCGCGTCGGGAAGACGTACTCGCGCTCCAGGCGCGCCACGAGCTCGCCGCGCTCGTCGAGCGCCTCGCACCGCGCCACCCGCGCCGCCGCGTCCCACGAGCCACGCAGCGTCAGCGTCTCGCCCACGCGGACCCAGCGCTTGCCGTCGAGCGCGCCGGTGCGCGTGGGGAGCCCCACGCGGCCGAGGGTGCCGTACACCGTCCAGTTCGCGGTCTCGAGGAGCGCGAGGTAGAGAAGGCCGCTGTGGAGGCGCTGGGGCCAGCCCACCATGCTCTCCGTCACGCGCAGCTGCGCGCGCACGTCGTCGCCCTCGCGCGCGAACGCGAGCCGCAGCCCGAGCGGGTTCTCGGGGCCGCAGCCGAAGCACGGGTTCGCGGGGTCGTTCTCGAGAAGCATCGGCGCGCTGAGCGGGCGAGGTCAGCTTGAGCGTTCGCCGCGGCGCGCCGACAGTCTGTCGTTGGCTCTGCGCCGTCGCCGCACGACGAACGCGAGGAGCGCGAGCCCAAGAAGCGTCCACACGACCCATCCTCCCGCCTCGACGTACGGCTCGACGCGGTGCCACTGCGCGCCAAGCGCGACGCCCGCAGACACGAGGAGCAGGTTCCAGATGGCGCTGCCGAGGGCGGTGAGCAGGAGGAAGCGCGGCCAAGGCATGTGCGCGAAGCCGGCCGGGAGGCTCACGTAGCTGCGCACGCCGGGCGCGAGCCGGCCCAGAAGCACCGTCCATGCCCCGTGCCGGTCGAACCACGCCTGCGCGCGGTCGGCGTCGCGGCCGTCCACGCCGAGGCGGCGCCCGCGGCGCTCCATCCACGCCCGCACGCGGGCGGGGCCGACGCGCCGCCCGACGGCGTAGATGACGGCGGCGCCGCCGACGCTTCCGACGGTGGCGGCGAGGATGACGCCGGCGAAGGTGAGCGTCCCGCGCGAGACGGCGAAGCCCGCCATCGGGAGGACGACCTCGCTCGGGATAGGCGGGAGGAGGTTCTCGGCGGCGACGAGAAGCGCGACGCCCGCGTAGCCGAAGCGCTCGACCACGCGGACGACCCAGTCGGCAAGCGACAACGGGCGGGCGCGTGGTCGCGGAGGGTCAAGACCCCTCTGGCACCTTCATGCTCGGGAGCGCCCTCCGGGAAGCCATGCGTGAGGTCGCGACGCTCGCCGGCGGATGCTTCTGGTGCCTGGAAGCCGTGTACGAGGAGCTCGAGGGCGTGGAGAAGGTCGTGAGCGGCTACGCGGGCGGGCACGTGCCGCACCCGACCTACGAGCAGGTCTGCAGCGAGACCACCGGCCACGCGGAGGTCGTGCAGGTGACGTTCGACCCGAACGTCATCACGTACCGCGACATCCTCCGGGTCTTCTACACCATCCACGACCCGACGACGCCCAACCGCCAGGGGAACGACGTCGGCACGCAGTACCGCAGCGCCATCTTCTGGCACACGCCCGAGCAGAAGGCGACGGCGGAGGACGTGACGGCGTCGTACGCGCGCGAGATCTGGGGCGACCGCATCACGACGGAGATCGCGAAGCTCCCGGAGTTCTACCCCGCCGAGAGCTATCACCAGGGCTACTACCGCCGCAACCCGAACGCTGGATACTGCCGCGCCGTCGTGGCGCCGAAGGTGGCGAAGTTCCGGAAGCAGTGGGAGAAGCGCCTCCGCTCAACGGCATGACCACAAACGCTTAGGAGCCTGTCCCGCGTCGCCACCCGATGCGCGCCCTCGCCCCCCTCCTCGCCGCCCTGGCCATCGCCGGCTGCGTCGACGTCCCCGGCGCGGGCGTCGCCCCGAGCGAGGCGGCCCCCGCCGACACGGAGCCGCTCGCGCCCCTCGGCCTCGCCGCCACCGGCTGCTTCCAGGGCGGGGGCCACAGCGTGCACCCGCGCATGTTCGACCCGCTCCCTGACCCGTGGGACCCCGCGGACGTCCTCGCCGACGTCGGCCCGCAGCTCGTCTACAGCGAGATCCCCGACCCCTTCTCGCCCATCCCGAGCGAGGGGAACACCATCGGCAACTACCACGCCACCATGTGGTGCGAAGGGTGGACGCTCGACGGCGAGCCCGTCGAGGACCTCGTCTTCGGCTTCGTCGGCATGAAGGTCGAGCCGCCGGTCTTTGACGACGCGAGCGAGCCCGCGACGCACCACTACCTCGTGACGGTCATCGCGACGAGCAGCGACGAGGTCCTCGCGCGCCTCCAGGCCGCGGGCATCGCCGCCATACCCGCGACCGCCGCGCGCGCGACGCTTCCCGACGGCACGACGCGCATCCAGATGTGGACGCAGGGGAACGGCGACTACGACTCGATCTTCACGCCCAAGAAGATGGGCGAGAACACGGCGACGCGCGTGCGCCTCTGGTGGCAGGGCGGATACGGCGGCCACGGCGAGCACGCGACGCTCGACGCCCGCGGGGGCTACCGCCCCATCGCGCTCGACCTCGTCACCGCCGGCGGCACGCACTACGCGGGCGAGGCGCAGGGCTACTTCTCGCACTCGGGCACGGAGCACCACGCGCCGCTCCCGGGCGCGTACGGGCAGACCGCCGCGCTCATGTACGACGGCTTCGACCGCGCGTTCGAGTGGGGGCCGCGCCCGGACGTGCGCGTCGCCCAGGCCTACGACCACTGAGGCGTCCCGAATCGGCTAAACCCGCGAGGCGTCCTCCGCGCCGCCGATGGCACCCAACCCCAGGAAGCTCCGCGCGAAGACGATCGCGTTCCAGCGCGAGGTGCTCGACAAGATGAGCGCGCTGGCCACCGCCGCCTTCGGTCTTGTCGCCGCGCTCGCGTGGAACAACGCCATCCAGGCCGTCTTCCAGCGCTACTACCCGGCGCCCGGCGTGGAGGCGAACCCGACGACGCAGATCGGACCGCTCGTGGTGTACGCGCTCATCATCACCATCATCGCGGTCGCCGTCATCCTCGGCATCGGCCGCCTCGCCGGGCGCCTGAAGGCCGAGGCCGAGGAGCTCGCGGGCGCGGCCGAAGCGGGCTGAGACGGGCCGAAGGCTCTTGTCCCGTCGGGGTCTTGCGCGGACGTGGAGCTCACGTTGCCCGCGGCGCTCGCGGCCCTGGGGGGCCTCCTCATGGTCGCCCTGGGCGCGTACGTCGCGCGCGTGGGCCGCACCGAGGCCCACCGCGCCTTCGCCGCCTACGCCGTCCTCTACGGCGCCTCGGGGCTCCTCCGCGGCGGGCTCGCCATCCTCGAGATGCCGCCCGCCTGGGGGCAGTGGGCCTCCGGCGTCTGCCTCGCGCTCGCGGGCCTCGCGCTTGTTCCCGTCGGGCTGTGGTTCCCGGAGAGGCTCGCGCGCTCGGAGCGGCGGGCGCTCGTCGTCGCGTCGGCGAGCGGCCTGTTCTTCCTCCTCATGGGCGGCCTGGGCGTCGTCTCCGCCGCCTCCGCTCGCCCCGCCGCGGCGACCACCGAGGCCATCGGCGGCGTGACGCTCTTCTCGGCGACGCTCTTCGTCGTCGTCCTGCTGACGCTGCGCTACCGCCACGCGGAGACGCACCGCAGCCGCGTGCAGCGCGCGCTCGTCGCCGCCGGCATCGGCCTCGGCGTCGCCGTGCCCGCCGGCGGCTTCCTCCTGCGCCTGGGCGACGTGGCCTACGGCGGCCTCCTCGCGGCCGCGTTCTTCGCCGCCATCGTCGTCGCGTGGCTCGCGCACAGCCGCGGCGAGGACGGCCACGTCGCGCGCAACGTCGCGCTCGTCCTCCCGGCGGCCATGCTCGTCGGCATGCTCTTCCAGGCTTGGGGGCAGCCGGGCCCCGCCAACGGCGTGGCGCGCGGCGCGAGCGTCGTCATCCTCGGCTACGCCATCCTCAAGCACCAGCTTCTCGGCATCGACGTCCGCGTGCGCTGGGCCATCAAGCGCAGCACGCTCGCCGCCATCTTCGTCGTCGTCTTCTTCGTGGTGACGGAGGCGGCGCAGGTGTACTTCGACGAGCGCGGCCCCTACTTCGGCATCGCGGCCGCCGGCGCGCTCCTCTTCGCGCTCGCGCCCCTGCAGCGCGTCGCGGAGCGCGTCGCCACGGCCGCCGTGCCGCTCGTCGACGACGAGCGCAGCGCGAACGTCTACCGGCACGCGCTGCGCGCCGCGATGCGCGACGGCTCGCTCAGCCGCGACGAGGAGCGCCATCTCGCCGCCCTCGCCGACGAGCTGGGGCTTCCCGCGCGCGAGGCGCTGCGGCTGCGCGAAGAGGTCGAGGCGGAGCGGGCCGCCTGATCCGGCCGACGAAGCGGCGGGAACCCTCATCCTGCGCGCGCCTCGCACGCTTCTCGATGCCGCGCGCGTGGGTCGGCACGTCCGGGTACGACTACGACCACTGGAAGCACGCGTTCTACCCGCCCGAGATGCCGCGCAAGGAGCGGCTCGCCTTCTACGCTCGCACGTACGACACGGTCGAGCTCAACAACACGTTCTACAACCTCGCGAAGCTGGAGAGCGTCGCCCGCTGGTCGCGCGTGACGCCGAAGGAGTTCCGCTTCGTCGCGAAGGGGAGCCAGTACATCACGCACCGGCTGCGCCTCAAGGAGCCGCGGCAGGCGCTGGAGCGCTTCCTCTCGCCCCTCGAGCGGCTCGGCCCGAAGCTCGCGGGCTTCCTCTGGCAGTTCCCCGGCCACTGGAAGGCGAACCCCGAGCGCCTGCGCGCGTTCGTGACGGAGCTCCAGGCGCTCTCGCGGCGCGAGTGGTGGCACGCCTTCGAATTCCGCCACGGCTCGTGGCTCCACGAGCCGACCTTCTCCATCCTGCGCGACGCGGACATGCCGCTCGTCCTCACGGACATGCCGTTCCAGGTGATCGTGCCCGGCATGGTCGCGCGCGACATCCCGCGCCCCGTCGTCACCGCGCCCCTCACGTCCCAGCGCCTCGTCTACCTGCGCCGGCACGGGCCGCTGGGCGACTTCGGCGGCTCGTACCCGCAGGAGATGACCGACGCGGACGCGCAGGACGCGCGGCGCTGGATGGAGGAGGGGCGGGACGTGTGGGCGTTCTTCAACAACGACCCGTGGGCGCACGCGGTGGGCGACGCGCGGCGCCTCGACGAGGCGCTCAGGCCGGAAGGCGCGCCGGCGCGGGCGTCGGCTCGCTCGTCGCGCTTGGATGCATGAGCCGGTGCGCGGCCTCGTGCACGTCGATGCCCTTCTGCGGCCACTTGGGCTCCTGGATGCCCTCGCGGAGCTCGCGGAACGCGTCGCGCAGCGCCTCCTGGAGGAGCGCGTTCGTCTGCGGCGAGGCGAGCGCGGCGTGCGCGGCGTCGACGACGTCGCGCGTGGTGTCGTCCACCCAGCGCTGGACGGGCGGGAAGCGCGCGACGCGCGCGAGCCGCGGCGACGACTCGATGCCGTGCCGCACCGCCTCCTCGACAAGCTCGCGCCGCTCGTGGAGCCCCTGCGCGAGCGCGCCGGCGAAGTCGCGGCGGGTGAGCGACTCCTCGAGCGCGTTCGCGAGGCTGAGGAGGAGCGGGCGCGTGACCTCCTCCATCGCGCGGGCGTGGTAGCGCTCCGCGAGGCCGCTCACGACGTGGAGGTGGAGCGCGCGGTCGAGCGCCTTCGCGCCGCGCACGAGGAGGATGACGAGCTGGACGACGATGAAGTAGGGCTGCGCGACAAGAAGCGGCACCGTGAGCGGCAGGAGCGCCACCGCCAGCCAGACGTGGCGGGCGAACCAGCGCGCGGGGCGCTCGTCGAGGAGCCCCTTCGCGAGAAAGATGATCGCGTACGACGCGACGATGGCGAGGTCGATGGCCGTGAGCGCGACCCCGGCCAGCACGCCCGTCATCGCGAGCGCGAAAAGCAGCACGCTGGCGAACGCGAGGGCGACGATGGCGCGGTCGAGCCAGCGATGCATGCAGGGGTACGCGGCGGGCGGGCCATGCCTCTTTCCATCTGCCCCCGGACCGAAAAGGAGGTCATTCGCCCCACACGTGCACCGCGACCGTCCGCTGGCGCGGCTTGTTGTCCAGCTCGACGAAGACGATCTGCTGCCACGTGCCCAGGTGGAGCTTCCCCTCCCGCACGGGCACGGTGAGGTCGGGCTTCAGGAAGGCGGCCCTCACATGCGAGTGGCCGTTCCCGTCGCGCCAGCGCCGCTCGTGGCCGTAGTCCAGCCCCTTCGGGAAGAGCCGCTCGAGCGCCTGCGGGATGTCCTCCTCCGCGAGCCCCGGCTCGAACTCGGTGACCGTGATGGCGCTCGTGCTGCTCATCGTGAAGACGAGCGCCTGCCCCGTGCGCACGCCCGAGGCCGCCACCGCCTTCGCCACGTCCGCCGTGAGGTCGCGCACCTCGATCTCGCCGCCGGTCGAAAGCCGGATGTCCGCCGCGTGCTGCCGCATGCCGGACGCACCCCCGCGCAGGCCCATATACGAAGCGCGCGCTCGTCGGCCCGTGGGCATCGCCGCGCTTCGCAAGGTCCTCGACCCGCAGCCCGTCGAGCTGTCGCACTTCCGCGGCAGGACCGTCGCCGTCGACGCGGACAACCTTCTCTGGAGCTTCGTCACCGCCTTCGGCGCGCGGGGCGAGCAGCCCCTGGCGCCCGACGGCCGCCCGACGGGGCACGTGATCGGCCTCACCGGGCGGCTCAACCTGTACGCCAAGCACGCCATCAAGAGCGTCTGGGTCTACGACGGGCCGCAGCCGCAGCTCAAGGCGGCCACGCTGGCCGAGCGCGCGGACCGCATCGCCGAGCAGGGGAGCATCGAGCTCACGCTCCAGCAGCTCGCGGAATCGAAGCTTCTGCTCACGGCGCTCGGCATCTCCTGGATGGAGGCGCCGATGGAGTCCGACGCGCAGTGCGCCCACTTCGTGCGGAGCGGGCTCGCGTACGCGGCCGTGACGCAGGACTACGACATCGCGCTCCACGGCGCGCCGCGGGCCGGGCGCAACCTCACGCAGAGCGAGACGCGGAAGCCTGAGCTTCTGGACCTCGAAGCGGGGCTCGCGAAGGCGAAGCTCACGCGCGAGCAGCTCGTCGACGTCGCCATCCTCATCGGCACGGACTACAACGCCGGGTTTCCCGGCGTCGGCCCCGTCAAGGCGGTGAGGCTCGTGCAGAAGCACGGCGACCTCCACGGCGCCCTCGCCGCGCTGGGCCAGACGCTGCCGGAGGCGGAGGAGATCCGCGCGCTCTTCCTGCGCCACCCGGTCGACGCGACGGCGGCGCCGAAGTGGCGCGCGCCCGACGCGGCCAAGGCGGGCGACATCCTCGAGAGCTACGGGCTCTCGCGCGCCCGCGCGGAGGAGCTCTGCCGCGCGCTCGCCGCGACGCACGCGACGAGCCTGCGCGACTTCTGAGCCTCAGCGGCGCCGGCGCACGAGGACCGCGACCGCCGCGAGCGCCGCGAGCGCGAGCGCGACGCCCGCGCCCGGCACCAGCGACTCCTGCGGCGTCGACGTCGGGGTGACGGTCGAGGTCGGCGGAGGCGTGGCCGTCGCGGTCGCCGTGGGCGGCACGGTGGCCGTGACGATGGGCGTCGACGGCGTCACCTCGGCGGTCGGCGTCGGCGTCGTCTCCGTGGGGGGCGGCGTCGTCGCCGTCGGCGTCGGCGTCGTCTCCGCGGGCGTCGGCGTCGTGGTGGTCTGCGTCGGCGTCGTCTCCGGCGTGGGGGAGGCCGTCGGCGTCGTCTGCGTCGGCGTGGGCGTGACCGGCGTCGGCGTCACGGGCGTCGGCGGCGTGCCGCTCGTGCCCTTGGCGCCGAGGTCGATCTCGTCGTTGAGGAGGAAGTTCGCGCTGAACTTCAGGCCCGACTTGGCGGCGCCCGTCTCGATGATGACGAGCTTGCCCTCGCGGTAGCCGACGTCGATGCTGCGGTAGTTCGTGCCCTCGGCGCGGCGGTTGAAGGGGACGATGAGCTCCACGTCGCCGTCGCCGTCAAGGTCGCCCGCGACGGGCCCGCGCGTCATGCTCCAGCCGTCGCCGGCCGCGAAGAAGCCCTTGTCGGCGCCCGTCTTGAGGTCGTAGATGCCGAGGCCTTCCTTGCCGTTCTTGGCCGTGGGCGCGACGATCTCCTGCGAGCCGTCGCCGTCGACGTCCATGATGACGAAGTCCTTGTTGGACCAGTAGATGGTGATGCCCTTGTGCCAGATGACGCTCCCGTCCTTGCCGTTGAGGACGAAGAGGTTGCTCTTGCGGTTCGTCGTGTTCCAGTTGCCGGGCTTGTGGCCGATGGTGTTCCAGTCGAGGAACACGACGTCGAGCACGCCGTCGCCGTTCACGTCGATGGCGGCCGGGTGGTTGTACTGGAGCGGGTTCATCCAGTCGTAGCTCACGTGCCAGAGGATCTGGCCGCGGTGGTCGAGCGCGTAGTACTGCGCGTGCGACTGGTTGATCCAGTTCGGGTCGTTCGTCTGCACCGCCTGGCGCGCGCCGAAGACCGTCTCGTAGCGGCCGTCGCCGTGCAGGTCGACGACGAGGCCGGGCACGGGGATGCTGCCGGGGGTCGCGCCGTGCTTGCGCGTGTCGAAGTTCCACTTGATGCTGCCCGTCTTGGCGTTGTACGCCGTGACGAGGCCGCCGTCGCCGAAGAACACGGCGTCCTTGACGCCGTCCTTGTCGATGTCGCGCACGATGGCGCCGGCGTTGCCGTCGGAGAAGGAGCGCGACCAGCGGTACTTGCCGTCGTGCGTGAAGCTGAACTGGCCGGGCCAGGAGTCGGTCTCGACAAAGATCTCGAGCTTGCCGTCGCCGTCGACGTCCGCGAGATACGCGTGCCCGTCCATGCCCGCGGTGTGCTTCGCGGTGCCGTTCGGGTGGTAGAGGTACGGGTGCGTCTCCTTGAAGTCCTTCTCGTAGAGGGCCGCGTCGACCTTCACGCGCCACTTCTCGACGAAGTTGAAGCGCGTGGACGAGGAGCCGGCCGCGTCGTAGCAGAACGCGGTGAGGAAGGACGCGCTGTTCGGGACGACCATGCAGGGGACGCCGTCGCCGTAGAGGTCGCCGATGGCGACCGGGTTGAGCTCGCGCGCCGGCCACTTGCTGTTGTTGTAGTGGTACGTCTGGAGCTCCGCGAGCACCTTGCCGGTGCCGGAGTCGATGACGTAGATGCGGTTGTTGTCGTTGTTGCTGATGATCTCGAGGCGACCGTCGCCGTTGAAGTCGTAGAGGTTGAGGCTCGCGGTGTCGAACGCCTCGAACATCTTCTCAGGCCCTGCGCGGGCGGTGTCGATGACGAGGCTCTCGCGCCACGACTCGACCCCCGCGCCCGAGGCTGGGATGGACGCGGCGATGAGGACAACGCTCACGGTGGCGACGAGCATCAGCGAGGCCCGGCGGCTGCGCATGGCTGCCGCGTGGGGGCTCGGCCCATAATCAGCTCTGGGACAGGCGGCGAAGAGTGCGCAGCTTGATGCCGCCGATGGCGGCTGACGGCGCGCTTGAGGGACCGCGTCGAGAACGAGGTGTTCTTCGCCACGCCCGAGCGCCGCGCTTCGCAGCCGAGCGTTCCCGAGAACGTTTTCTACGCCGGTCGCCCCCGCCCGCCCCTGGAGACGCCCGTCGCCGTGCGCGCCGCGGCGACGCCGCTTCGCTTCGCCCTCGTCCTCTTCCTCGTGGGCTGGGCGGGCATCCTCTTCCAGGCGGGACTTTTCCAGCAGATCGTCTTCGGCGCGCCCGTCTTCGAGGAGCTCGCGAAGCTCGGGCCGGCGCTTCTCGTCGTCGTGCTGCTGCGCGCGCGCTCGCTCTGGGTGCGCATGCCGCTCGCGCTCGCCTCCGGCGCGGCGTTCGGCGTCATGGAGCACTACGTCACCTACGTCGAGGAGGACGTCGCGAGCTACGCCGGCCGCGTCGCCTTCCACGCGTTCTCGCCGGCGCTCAGCATGCTTGTCTACGGCGCGGTGGAGAGCTACGCCGACGTGCGCGCGCGCTGGGCGTCGACCATCCCCGCGACGCTCTTCCACTGGGCGAACAACTTCATGGCGGTCGTCTTCGGCTTCGGCTCGCTCTTCGTCCCCTTCTCGCTCGACGCCATCGCCCTCTCGTGGGGCGCCGCGGTGACCGTCACGATGGCGGCCATCACCATCGCCGGGATGCTCGCGCGCGGGCGCTTCGAGCTCGGCGTGCGGCGCGTACTGGAGGCGGCGATGCCGAAGCTAGGCTTCGCCCCGCCCCGCGAGGTCGCGCTCGCCGAAGAGCGCCGCCTCGACGACGCCCAGGCGCTCTGACGCCGCCGGCTCCTCCTGGATGCCCAGAAGCTGCGCGCGCTCCTCGAGGAGCGCGGCCACGTCCGCGAAGAGGCGCTCCGCGGCCTCGCGCGCCTCGGCGTCCCCCGCCTCCGCGCGGGCGAGGAGCGCGTCGAGCTCGGGGAGGGCGCGCAGCGTCGGCTGCTTCGCGCGCAGCGCCTCGACCTCGGCGCGCAGGGGGAGCGCGAGCGTCGCCCCCTCCGGCGCGGGAACGAGCGCCGCCATCTCCGGCGAGCGCATCTCCTCGGGGTGGGCGCGCAGGTAGCCGATGCGCGCGTCGAAGGCGTCCCACACCTCGTTGATGTCGCGCTGGAGGAGCCAGTACGCGACGGCGAGAAGGATGACGCCCGCGAGGAAGAGGGCGAGCACGATGCCCCCGTAGGGCTCGAAGGCCTCCTCCACCTGCTCGGGCGTCGCCTCCTCGGGAACGGCGAAGCTCGCGACGGCGAGAAGGATGATGGCGCCGGCGAAGGCGCCCACACCCGTCCCCGCGATGGCGACGAACTTGCCGGGCGTCGCCTGGCGAGGCAGCCCGATGCGGCGGCGCAGGTAGTCGACGTTCGACGCGAAGATCCACATGTACGCGATGAGGAGGGGCTGGAGCGTGAGGCCGAGGACGTACCAGACCATCCCCTCGTCGCGCCCCTCCCGCTCGAGCTCGAACTGGCGGTAGAGCTCGTTGTGCGCGCGGTAGTTCCAGTAGATGGCGTAGATTCCGAACGTGACGACCGTCAGGAGGAACCCCATGCCGAAGCTCCGCTCCCTGCCCACCTTCGTCGCCAGGACCACGTGCGGGGCACGAAGCGCGGGCGCTAAAGCGCTTCCCGCAACCGCGCGCGCCGCGGCCCGCCGGGTCGTCCGCGCGCCCGCGTCGTGATATACTCCGGGCGCCATCGGCGCCGCGTGGCGGATCCGGTCGTCGTCATCCAAGCGACGCTTGCGCCCATCTTCCTCGTGAACGGCGCGGCCATCTTCCTCAACTTCACGCAGGCGCGCCTCTTCCGCGTCATCGACCGCCTGCGCGCGCTCGACAAGGAGATGAAGGAGGCGCCCGAGGAGGAGCGGCCGGCCCTCGCGCGCGAGCGGGTGCGAAGCATCCGGCGCGCCGTCATCCTCCGCAACGCCATCCTCTTTGGCGTGCTGGTCATCGCCTGCACCGTCGTGACGACGCTTCTCCTCCTCTGGTCGGGCACGCACGAGACGGCGGAGCCGGGCCCCGCGCCCATCTACGCCTTCGCCGGCGCGCTGGCCGCGTTCGGCGCCGCGCTCGCCCTCGTCACCACCGACGCGTTCCTCAGCGTCGCCGCCGCCCGCGCGGGCTTCCGCGAGCTCGTGCCCCACCGGAGCTAGCGCACGTCGTAGCGGGAGAACGCCGCGGCGGCCGCACCCAGCGCCACGAGGTTGTGCGCGGCGAGCGCGCCCAGGAAGGGCGAGGCGTCGGCCCAGTCGGCGGAGATGCGGCTGGGCGCGCTCCGGAGCGCGGGCGGCTGGAAGGGCGCGCTCGTGCCGGTCGCGTTGTGCTCGTCGCGAAGCTCCTTCGTCTCCCGCATGTAGGCGCCGAACTCGTCGAGCCGCGCGCGCGCCGCGTCGTAGTCCGTCTGGGCGAAGCGCTGCGACGCGGAGCGGAACGCCTCCGCGGGGGAGACGGCCGCGTAGCGCTCCGCCTTCCGGAGGTCCAGCTCGCGCCCCTGCACGTAGGCGACAAGGAGCGCCTGCTCGTCCTCGCCGCGCAAACGCTCGAGCATGGCCATCTCCTCGCGGAGTCCGCGCAGGCGCGCCGCGTCGGAGGGGGAGAGCGTGCCGTTCTGCGTCTGGTTGCGCGACTCCAGGTCCGCCACGCTCGCGTTGAGCGCCCGCTCCTCCTCGTCGTACGACGCGTGGAGCACGCGCAGCTCGCGCAGCAGCTCCTGGGAGCTGCGCCCCTCGCGGTCGGCGCCCGCGGCGGTGGCGGCGAGCGTGCCGGCGCCGGCGACGGAGAGGAGCCAGAGGAGCGTGAGCGCGAGGATGGCGACGCTCGAGCGCGTGGTCATCGCGCTCACGGCGAGGGCGGCGAGGACGATGGCGCTCAGGAACAGGAGGAGCGCGAGAAGGATGAGGAGGAGCCGCAGGTAGTCGGCCGCCTCGAAGCGGACGCCGGCGCGCGCGAGGGCCAGCGCCGCGAGAAGGAGCGCGACGAGCAGGGAGCCGACGAGCGTCGCCATCGCGCCGAGGTACTTGCCGGCGAGGACGTGCGCGCGCGAGAGCGGGTTGATGAGGAGGAGCTTCAGCGTGCCGCGCTCCTTCTCGCCGGAGACGCCGTCGTAGGCGACGAGGATGGCGAGGAGCGAGAGGACGCCCACGCCCACGGAGGCGAGGTCGGTGGGCTCGAAGCGGAGAAGCATCGGGTCCTGCCGCTCGCGCGCGCTCTCGTCCGTCACGACCGGCGCCGCCGCGAGCGACGCGCGGATGCTTTCCGCGGGCCCGCCCACGAGGAGGGAGAGCGCGTTCGGGCGCGCGAGGAAGCGGTGCGCGAGCGCCTCCGGCGAATCCTCCTTCCCCGCGGCCTGGTACTCGTCCTGCACGAGCGCGTGGGAATCGACGGCGTCGCGGTAGGAGGCCGCGAGCGACGTGACGCCCGCGATGAGGAGGAGCGAGGTGAGGACGAACGCGAGCGGCAGCTTCCACGTCACCACGTTCTCGCGCAGCTCGCGCTTGGCGATGACGAGCGCCGGCCTCACGGCGCGCCTCCTGCGTGGCGGCGGTAGAGGGCGCCGATGTCCGCGGAGGCGACCTCCTCGGGGCCGAGGATGGCCTGCACGCGGCGCGCGCCCATGATGGCGACGCGGTCGGCGACGTCGCGCACGCGGTGGAGGTCGTGCGTGCTCAGGAGGATGGCGCGCCCTTCGTCGCGGAGCTTGCGCACGAGCGCGAGAAGCGTCTCGGTGCCCTCGGGGTCGAGGCCTGTGGTGGGCTCGTCCATGATGAGCGCGGGCGGGTCCTTCACGAGCGCGATGGCGAGGCCGAGGCGCTGCCGCATGCCCTTCGAGAAGTGGAGCACGCGGCGGTCACGGACGTGCGCGAGGCCCACCTCCTGGAGAAGCGTCTCGAGCGTGTACGCGGGGACGGTGGCGCCGCTCACGTCGGCGAAGAAGCGCAGGTTCTCCCACGCGGTGAGGTTCGCGTAGAGAAGCACGTTCTCGCTGAGGTAGCCGACGACGCGGTACGCCTCCGCCGGCTCGCGCTCGACGTCGAAGCCGCCAAGGAGAGCGCGCCCCGCGCTCGGCCGCAGGAGGCCGAGAAGCATGTGGATGGTCGTCGTCTTGCCCGCGCCGTTGGGCCCGAGGAGCGCGAGGACCTCGCCAGGCTCGACCTCGAACGTCGCGTCCTCCACGGCGACGGTGCCGTCGCGGAAGGAGCGGGCGAGATGCTCCGCGACGATCAGCCGCTCACCCCCGCCACTTCCACCAGCCGGCGAAGCCGAGGATGCCCAGGATGAGGACGAGGAGAAGCCCCCACACCCAGCCGCCGCCCTGCTCGGGCTCGTCGACGTTCAGGGCGAGCGAGACGTAGCGCGAGGTCGTGTCGCCCGAGCGCGCGGCGACGTCGACGCTGTAGCGGCCGTCGCCGATGACGTCGGGCGAGCGCACCTCCACGGAGACCGCGGCGGAGGCGCCAGGCTCGATGCGGTCGATGCGGCGGGGCTCGACGCGCACGGTCCACCCGTAGGGGCGGCGGCTGTCGAGCTCCACGTTGAAGAGCGGCGCGCTCCCGCTGTTGCGGATGGTGACCTGGAACGTGGCCTGGCCTCCCGCGGGGATGAGCGCCTCGCCGTCGCTGGAGCTCACCTCGAGCTGGCCGACGCCGCGCACGGCGATGCCCATCGCGAGGCGCTCGGCCTCCGTCCCGTTCACGCTCGCGATGACCTCGAAGTCCACCGTGCGGTCCACCTCGTCGCGCGACGAGGGGACGGTGACGCTGAGGGTCGCCTGCCGCGTCTGGTTGCGGTCGAGGTAGAGCGACGGCACGGCGGAGCCGCCGACGAAGAAGCGCGCCGAGTACCCCTGCGGCAGCCCCTCGACGCGCAGCTGCACGAGCGACGGGGCGCCGCCGTTGCGCACCTGCACCGCGTAGTCGGCGGAGCGGCCAAGATCCACCTCGCGGAACGGAAGGTCGGTGGTGAGCGTCACGTTGAGGACGTCGCTTGTGCCGTTCGACGAGGCGCCGAGCTGGCGGAGCGTCACGAGCGTGCGCACCGTCTGGTTCCCCTGGTCGAGCGCGACGACGACGTCGACGAGGTCCTCGGGGAGCGCGAACTCCAGGGTCGCCTGCGCTCCCGGCGGGAGCACGCCGACGACGCGCGTGAGGGGCGCCGCGATGCGCTTCTGCTGCGCGTCCTCGAGCGCCACGACGACGTTGCGCGCTTCGCCGTCGCCGTAGTTGCTGACGTTCACGACGGCGGACGTCCCTCGCAGCGCGGCGCCGGTGACGACCAGCCGCGGCGCGCCCTCCGTCGCGACCTCGCGCGGCGCGGGGATCTGGATGTCGGCGGAGCCCGCGCGCGCGACGCCGGCGCTCGGGCGCACCTCCCACGCGAGCGTCGCCGTCTGCACGTCGCGCAGAAGCTCGTACTGCCACTCCGCGCGCTCGCCCGCCGTCCAGTTCACGCGCTGCCACTCGGGAAGCCCCGCGATGGCGCCGCCCGACATGAGGCGCACGGTCGACTCGCGGAGGTCCTCGTTCGCGCGCATGGAGACGGTAAGGACGTTCTGCGAGCGCGAGACGCCCATGAGCGTGAGGGGCTCGACGAAGCTGCGCTCGGGGACGATGATATCGAGCGTGCGCGTCTGCGTCTGTCCGCCCCACTCCGTCGCCTGCCAGCGCAGCGTCGCCTTCTCGAGGTCGCGCAGGAGGCCGAAGCTCCACGTCGCGCGCTCGTGGAGCGCCCACGTCTGCCGCTCCCAGTCGGGGAGCGCGGCGACGGCGCCGTTCTCCAGGAGCCGCACGGTGACGTGATGGACCGCGACGTTCGCGCGCATCGTCACCTCCAGCGAATCGCCGACGCGCCGGATGTCGAGGAGCGAGAGGTAGTCGGTCTCCTGCGCCTGCGCGCCTGGCGCCGCAGGCATCATCAGGAGCGCGAGCGCGAGGGTCGGAAGAAGTCGGCGGTCGGGCACGCGCTTCGCGCGCGAATGTCGTTGTGCGTGAAGATGCTTTCGGAAGCGGTCGGCGACCTTACAAGGAATTCCCCGAAAAATGTTATCTCACATGGGCCGATGCGCCCCCCACATGATCGAGGCGGATGGGCTCACGAAGCGCTTCGGCGCCTTCACGGCGCTCGAGAACTTCACGCTCACCATCGGCGAAGGCGAGGTCTTCGGGTGCCTGGGACCCAACGGCGCGGGCAAGAGCACCGCGACGAAGCTCCTCTGCACGCTCCTGCGCCCCACGAGCGGCACGGCGCGCGTCGCCGGCTTCGACGTCGTGCGCGAGGGCGCGGAGGTGCGCCGCCGCATCGGCTACCTCCCGGAGAAGGTCCCCGTCTACAAGCCGCTCACCGCGCGCGAGGACCTGCGCTACTTCGCGCGCCTCCATGGCCTCCCCCGCGCGGGGCTCGACGCGCGCATCGAGACGGCGCTGCGCCGCGTCGGCCTCCTCGACGTCGAGCACCGCCGCGCCGGCACGTTCAGCAAAGGCATGACGCAGCGCCTCGGCATCGCGCGCGCCATCCTGCACGAGCCGGAGGTCGTCTTTCTCGACGAGCCGGCGAGCGGGCTCGACCCGACGGGGCGCCGCGGCATCCGCGCGCTCATCCAGGAGCTCGCCTCCTCGGGCGCGACGGTCTTTCTCTGCAGCCACGACCTCGCGGAGGTGCGCGCGGTCGCCCACAAGATCGGCTTCATCCGGAAGGGGCGCCTCGTCCAGGTGCGCGCGGTGGGGGAGGGCCTCGAGGGGCGCCTCATCGAGCTCGAGGTCGAGGGGGACGCCAAGGGCGCCGCGAGCGCCATCCTGCAGGTCCCGCACGTCACGCACGTGGAGGAGGCGCCCGGGCGCCTGCTCGTGCGCGGCGGCGCCGACATGGACCGCCGCGAGATCGCGCGCGCCGTGCGGCACGGCGGCGGCACGCTCCTGCTTCTCGAGGACAAGGAGCCCTCCCTCGACCAGCTCTACGCGCAGTACATCGAGTCGGGCGACGACGCGCCGGCGCCGATGGAGGTGAGCGCGTGAGCCTCGTCGCCATCACGCAGAAGGAGCTGGCGGACCTCGTGCGCGAGAAGCGCTTCGGCGGCTGGGCGCTCGTCTTCCTCGCCTTCTGGATGCTCTTCCTCTTCTTCTTCATCTCGAACCTGGACGCGCGCGGCTCGTTCGGGACCAGCAGCGTCCCGATGCTTCTCGAGCCGGCGTACTTCTTCTACGCCATCGGCTTCGCCGTGCTCGCCCTCTTCGTGCTCACGGACGGCATCACGAAGGAGCGCGAGTCGGGGATGCTGCCGGTGGTCGCGGCGAAGCCCATCGTGCGCTGGCACATCGTGCTCGCCAAGCTTCTCACCGGCGTCGTCGTCTACGTCGCCTCCTACGTCGTCACGCTCGCGCCGGCGCTCGTCCTCACCGCCGCCATCGGCCTCCCGGCGCTCGAGATGCTCACGCTGTTCTACCTGGGGCCCTTCCTCGCGCTCTACGTGTTCCTCCTCGGCGTGGGCCTCCTCCTGGGCGTCGTCACGTCGTCGAGCAAGGTCGCCATCGGCACGGCCGCTGGCCTCCTCCTCCCGCTCTTCCTGTTCATGGGCGACGGGCCGCTCTCGCTCCTCTACGGCCGCTACCCCTTCCTGCGCGACGTCGCGAGCTACACGCCGTTCCAGGCGGGCTACGACGCCGCGCAGGTGCTTGTGCACGGCGGCCAGATGCCATGGGGCCCGCTCCTCGTGACGGCGGGCATCGGCGGGGTGTGCGCCCTCGCCGCCTTCTGGGCCTTCTCGCGCCAGGAGGTGGCGGCGTGAGACGCGTCCTCGCGCTCCTCCTCGCGCTCCTCGCGCTCCCGCTCGCGCAGGCGCAGTTCGTGTCGCATTCGCCGGCCGTCATGGTGGACGGCCCGGAGGCGAGGGATCTTGGCGGAAGCATCGTCGAGATCCGCATCGAGACGGGGGAGGACCCGAAGATGCGCTCGCCGTCGGTCTCCCCGTGGCTTGTCGTGGGCTACGACAACATCCTCAACCTCACGGTGATGAACATGCGCGACCAGGCGGTGAACGCGACGTTCCGCATCAACGCGAGCGGCGCCACCGTCACGCCCGACGAGATCGTCCTGCGCATCCCGGCGCACGGCACGGCGGGGCAGGCGTTCGTCGTCCAGCCCTCCGACGTGGGTCTCGTGAAGATCCGCGCGGGTGCGATCGACGCGTTCCAGCCCAGCGGCGAGCCGCTCGAGGCGAACTTCGACGCGCCCGCGCTCCTCCTTCCGAGCATGCGCTTCCTAGACCCGGCGGTCCCCGCGACGGACCCGGAGGACGAGTTCGTCGCCGTGCAGTCGTGGTACGGCGCGCGCCACCCCGCCTACGCCTACGCGCGCATCCCGCCGGGCGGGTCGATCGTCCCGCGCGTCGAGCTGAAGAACCCGTTCGAGACGACCCTCGCGGCGTTCACGCTGCGGCTGCGCGTGGGCGGCAGCACGGCGCAGACGGTGGACGTGCCGGCGCTCGAGCCGGGCGCCACGCACATCGTCGAGTTCGACGAGTACCGCCCCGTCGAGCGCGGCTTCGGCCCCTCCTTCGGCGGGCCAATGGGCAGCTACGAGCTGCGGCCGATCGCCGAAGTGCGCGTCGGCGGCGCGCTCCTCACGGCCGCCGGCCTCACCTTCCGCGTGGAGCGGGGCGCCGTCACGGACGTGATGCCCGTCGCCGCCACCATCGAGGTGCAGGACGGGCTCGCCATCGACCTCTTCGTGCCGCGCACGCCCGTCCTCGGCCAGCCGACGCGCGTCCGCTACAACCTCACGAACCTGCAGACGACGCCCGTGCAGGGGCCGCTCATGATCACGCTCATGACGCCGCACCGCCTCGTGTACGAGGTCCAGGGCCCGGAGACCTTCGAGGTGCGCGTTGACCTCGCGCCCGGCGAGCGGCGCACCGGCACCGTCGAGTTCACGCCGCGCGTCACGGGCTCGTGGCTCGCCTCCACGTTCTTCCGCTCGCCCCAAGGCTACGGCTTCGGCCACGGCGGCGCCTTCGACGTCGCCGGCCCTATCGTCGTCGGCTTCGACCGCACGGACCAGCTCTTCACGCGCATCGGGCAGAGCGTCGAGGTGGACCTCTTCGTCGCGACGACGCAGACGCTGCAGGACGCGGAGCTCCGCGTGGGCGTGAGCGCGCAGGTCTACCGCGAGCCCAGCCGCACGTCCGGCGCGGACTACCGCGCGGGGCTGTCGAACCGGCTCGTCGAGAGCGAGACCGCGAGCCGGTCGCTGGGGACGCTGCGTCCGGGCGGCGTCGTGAACATGAGCGTCGACGTGAAGGCGCGCGCCGCCGGAGGCTACAACATCGTGCCCTACGTCCTCGCGGAAGGGTTCGCGTACACGACAACGGTGCAGCTCGACGAGAACGGCCGCCCGCTCGACCTCGGGGTGCCCCTCTCGGGGACGATGCTGAACCTCATGGTGCAGCCGCGCGCGGTGCCAGCAGGGCTCTCGCTCGCGCCGTTCACGCTCGGCCTCGCGTTCTTCGTCGGCGCGTGGACGTTGCGCACGCGCTTCGTGAAGTGACGCTCAGCCGGCCGCCGGCAGCGCGAGAAGCCCGTCGCCCTCCGTCTGCGCCGCGAACATGACGCGCGGGCCGCGGTCGGCGCCGCCTTCGGTGGCGGTCCAGACGACGACAAGCTTGCCCTCGGGCGTGAGCGCCATCTCGAAGAAGTCGAGGAGCGCGCGGTCCTCGTAGGCGACGACGTGCACGAGGCCGCCCGTGCAGCCGCCGCCGCTGCTGCAGACGCTGCCGCGGTGGACGCGTTCGACGGTGTGCGCGACCTCGAAGGAGGCGGCGTCGGCCGCGTCGCGCGAGACGGCGATCTCGAGGCGCCACTCGTGGACACCCTTGTTGGGGTCGAGCGGAAGGTCGGAGGCGAGATACGCGACGGCCACGTGGCCGGCCTCGCCCGCGACGATCCACGGGAAGACGGCGTTCGCGGAGGTCGAGACGCGCGTGGGCTCGCTCCACGTGACGCCCTTGTCCGCGGAGCGCGTCATCATGAGCTGCGTCGTCTCGCCGCCGGGAACGTACTCGCTGTACACGAGGAAGAGGTTCCCCGCCTTGTCCGCGGCGAGGACGGGGAAGATGAGCGTGGGCGACCAGCGGCCCTCGACGTCCGGGAGGGGCGTGCCGAGGTAGCTCGGGCGCGGGTGCGCGTGGCCGGTGTCGTGGTCGGCCCAGGTGGCGCCGGCGTCGTGCGACGCCAGGACGCGGAGCGCGCGGCCGTCGAAGGTGACGTACGGGATGTAGAGGTCGGTGCCGCCGGGCGCGATCTCGACGGGCCCGAACTGGATCATGCCGTCGACGAGCGGGCGCGGGTGCGACCACGTCTCGCCGCGGTCCGTCGAGAGCGTGATGTCGATGCCGCGGACGTCCTGCGCCGACTGGTTGGCCCAGATGACGGCGAGAAGCTCCCCCTCGACGTCGATCCACTGGCGGTCGGTGACGGTGTCCTTGTCGTTGAGGTTGCCCTTGCCCTCCCACGTCGCGCCCGCGTCGCGCGAGATGTAGAGCGGGATGCCGCCGCCAAGGTCGATCGCGTAGACGCTGCCGTCGGGGCCGACGCTGATGTCGGCGTCGCCGTTCCCCCGGCCCTTGGGCGTGAGGCGGCCGTTCTCGTCGTTGAGGAGCGTGAAGGTCGCGCCGCCGTCGGTCGACTTCCACACGCGGATCTGGCCGAAGTCGGCGAGACCGAGGAAGCCGCCGGCGAGCGTCGCCGCGGGGATGACGGGGGCGGCGACGTAGATGGTGCCGTCGGGCGCCACCGCGACGCTCGGCTCGCCGCCGATGCCGCCCGGCCCGGTCGCGAAGAGCTGGAGCGACGCGCCGAAGACGGGGAGGGCGCTGGGGAGCACGAGGTCGACCGGCGTCGCCTCCGGCGTGAGCTCCGCCGCGGGGGAGGTGCAGCCGGCGACGACGAGGGCGAGGGCGGTGAGAACGAGCGGCAGGCGGATGGTGTAGCCTCCTCGCCTCCCTCCACCACGCCGGCCCTGATAGGCTTGATGGCGCGCGCCTTGACCGGTCCGCGACGAGCGCGTCCCCCTCTCTCCTCCTCCGCGCGCTCCGCGTCCTCCGCCGTGAGCGGGAAACCGCCGGGGCTCCGGGTAAGTTTTAAGCCCCGGGCCCGAATCGGCGGCCCATATGGCCCTCAAGGACGTGAAGCCCACCCGCTCGCAGCTCATCGAGCTGAAGAAGCGCATCGTGCTGTCCAAGAAGGGCTACAAGCTTCTCAAGATGAAGCGCGACGGCCTCATCATGGAGTTCTTCAAGATGCTCGAGGACGCGAAGAAGATCCGCGCCTCCGTCGGGGAGAACTACAACAAGGGGCAGACGGCCATCCACATCGCCGAGGCCGTCGAAGGAGCGCTCCCCATCCGCAGCGCGGCGCTCGCCGTCGTGAACGCGCCGACCATCACGTCCTCGAAGAAGAACGTCATGGGCGTCGTCGTCCCCACCATCCAGGGGCAGTCGGTGCGCCGCCCGCTCCTCGAGCGCGGCTACGGCATCATCGGCACGAACCCGCGCATCGACGAGGCCGCGACGCGCTACGAGGCGCTCGTGGAGACGATCGTCAAGGCCGCCGAGATCGAGACGTCGATCAAGAAGATGCTTGACGAGATCGAGAAGACGAAGCGCCGCGTGAACGCCCTCGAGTTCAAGGTCATCCCCGAGCTCGAGCAGGCGCGCGACTTCATCCGCCTCCGCCTCGAGGAGATGGAGCGCGAGAACGTCTTCCGCCTCAAGAAGATCAAGGGCAAGAGCGAGGCGGCCGAGGACGCCGCCCAGAAGACGAAGAAGGCGGCGGCCCTCGCCGCCGCGCACTGACGCGCGCGCCCCGCCTCTCCTTTTTCCACGCCGCCTGCCCCAGCGGAGGCGCCGACGCGCGCGTCAGAAGCGGGTGAGCGTGGCGCCGCGCGCCGTCACGCCGATGCCGATGAGGCCGAGGAGGAAGCCCGCCCCGATGACGGGAAGGGAGGAGCGCATCGCGCCGTAGAGCACCACCGCGATGGCGCCCAGGGTGAGCACGAGGCCGAGCCAATAGAGGAGACGACTGACCATCACACGCGATCGAACCACTGCTTGACCTCCGGAGTGAAGAAGTACCAGATGACGACGCCGCTCACCGCGAGCGTGACGAGGCTGCCGACGTCGCGGTCCGCGAGCCCGAAGAGCCCACGGAGCGCGTTGAGCGCCATGAGGACGATCATCAGCGTCCACGCCCAGCGGCGTCCGCGCAGCGTCCCCATGCCCGTCACGATGGTGAGGACGGCGAAGGCGAACACGAAGAAGGCGACAAAGAGGCCGATGACGCCGAAGATGCCGCCAAGAAGTCCGAACTCGCCAGGCAGGAACGCCGCGGCGGCCGTGCCCAGCGCCCCGAAGAAGAGGAGCACGAAGAACCCCGCCAGCAGCGAGAAGGCGCCGAACA
>DASRYU010000161.1:0-15118 GCA_035687045.1 Thermoplasmatota archaeon
CCGCAGCCTCATCACGGAGGCCGGCCTCGCGGCCGTGAAGGACGCGCGCATCCCCGGCGACGCCATCGAGGCCATGTACGTGGGCTCCATGAGCGCCGGCCGCTTCATCGGCCAGGAGCACGTGGGCGCCCTCGTCGTGGACGAGGCGGGCCTCGCGCACCACCACATCCCCTCGACGCGCATCGAGGCCGCCGACGCGTCGGGCGCCGCGGCGCTGCGCGCGGGCTACCTCGCCATCCTCTCGGGCGAGCACGACGTCGTCGTGGTCGGCGGCGTCGAGAAGATGACGGACGTCATCGACCAGGAGCAGACGAACACGCTCGCGACGGCGCTCGACCAGGAGTGGGAGGCGTTCTACGGCGCGACCTACCCCGGCGTCTTCGCGCTCATGGCGAAGGCGCACATGGCGAAGTACGGCACGACGCGCGAGATGCTCGCCGCCGTCTCCGTCAAGAACCACCAGTCGGGCGCGCTCAACAAGAAGGCCGCCTATCCGTTCACCATCACGCCCGAGCAGGTGCTGCGCTCCCCGATGGTCGCCGACCCGCTGCGCATGCTCGACTGCGCCGCGAACGTTGACGGCGCCGCCGCCGTCGTCCTCTGCAGCGAGGAGAAGGCGCGCGAGTTCCACGACAAGCCCGTGCGCGTCCTCGCGAGCGCCCAGGCGTCCGACCGCTTCGCGCTCGCCGACCGCGCCGACATCACGAGCCTCGCGTCGACGCGCAAGGCCGCGAAGCTCGCGTACGAGAAGGCGCGCCTCACCCCGCGCGACGTCGACGTCGCCGAGGTGCACGACGCGTTCACCATCACCGAGATCATGGCCATCGAGGACCTCGGCTTCGTCGGCGCGGGCGAGGGCGGCAAGGCCGCGCTCAACGGCACGACGGCGCTTCGCGGGCAGCGCCCCGTCAACACCTCGGGCGGCCTCAAGGCGCGCGGCCACCCGCCGGGCGCCACCGGCCTCGCGCAGGTCGCGGAGATCGTCGCGCAGCTGCGCGGCGCGGCCGGGGACCGTCAGGTGCCCGACGCGCGCGTCGGCCTCACGCACAACGTCGGCGGCAGCGGCTCCACCGCCATCGTCCACCTCTTCGGGAGGGGCTGGTAAGTGCCCGCGCCCTGCCGCGATGACGCGGTGACGCGCTCCTTCCACCCGCCTCGCGTCTTCGCGTCGTCGGGGCCGGCCCGCACGAGGGACCAGGAGGAAGGTTAGGATGCAGACCCCACGTTTCTGGCGCGAGATCGACGAGCGCTACACGCTCAAGGGCGTGAAGTGCGGCAACTGCCAGTCCATCCACTTCCCGAGCCGCACGCTCTGCCCGAAGTGCCGCCACGCGAGCGTCGGCCGCCTCCTCCCGTACCGCCTGAACGGCACCGGCGTCGTGGAGGCCGCGACGACCGTGCACACGCCGCCCGCGGGCTTCGAGCTCCAGGCGCCCTACGTGCTCGCGCTCGTGCGCCTCGACGAGGGCCCGCGCGTCACCGCGCAGGTCGTCGACGCGAAGCCCGACGCCGTCGCCGTCGGCACGAAGGTGCGCGCCGTCTTCCGCCGCATCAACACGGAAGGCGAGGCGGGTGTCGTGCAGTACGGGTACAAGTTCGTCGTCGCGCGCGCCCCCGCGAACGGCGACAGCGTGCAGGTCCCGCTGCCCAGCGCGAAGCAGGACCCCGCCGTCCCGCGCCCGCGCGACATCCCCGGCAGCGGCCCCGCCGGCTGAGCGGGCGCCTGCGCGCGACAACGATTTGCCTGCCGTGGCCCTCGCCGGACGCATGGGCATCATCGACGGCATGATGGGCAACGCCTCCGAGATGGACGCGGCCGCGGCGCAGCAGGAGTTCGGCCGCCTCCTCGCGCCCGGCGAGACGATCGAGCACGCGTACGTGCTCATCCGCGACATGTTCCTCTTCACGTCGCGTCGCCTCATCCTCGTGGACAAGCAGGGGCTCACCGGCAAGAAGACCGAGTACGTCTCGGTGCCGTACTCGAAGATCACGCGCTTCGCCATCGAGACGGCCGGCGCCTTCGACCTCGACGCGGAGCTCAAGATCTGGGTCACCGGAGCGCCCGAGCCGATCGCGAAGCAGTTCAACCGCAAGCTCGACATCTACAAGGTCCAGGCGGTGCTCGCCGCGCACGTCTGAAGGCGCTCCGGGCGGCGCACGCTGCACGCCCGTCTGCCGCAAGAGCGCGACGAGCGCGAGCTTGTGGCCAAGGGAAGGGTTGAAGCGCGCCCCCGCGGCATCCGTGGCGTCGCCATGTTCCACACCGACCCGTTCACCGTCGGCTACGGGTTCATCGCGCTCGGCGTCCTCTTCTTCCTCGTCGAAGCCACGCTGCCTGGCTTCTTTCTCGGCGTGCCGGCGAGCATCCTCATCATCCTCGGCGTGATCGCGCTCGTCGTCCCCGACTTCGACCTCTTCAGCATCTGGGCGCCGCTCATCGTCGTCATCGTGGGCATCCCGGCGACCGCCATCACCATCTGGAGCTATCGCCGCATGGCCCCCGCCGACGAGGAGCCCACGACGCAGACGGGCTCGAACCTCATCGGCGCGACGGGGCGCGTGACGACGCAGGTCATCGCCGACCGACCGCGCGGCAAGGTCAAGATCGAGCACCAGGAGTGGAGCGCCATCAGCGAGACCGGCGTGCTGCCGGTGGGCACGCTCATCCGCGTCACCCGCGTCGACGGCATCATCCTCGTCGTCGCGCGCGTCGACGAGCCGGTCGCAAGCGCCGGCGTGGGCGCGTGAATCGGCTCAACGCTCAAACCCGCCGCCGTCGTTGCACGCCCCGATGCTCATCGTTCTCGGGCAGGTCGCGCCGGGCTACACGGTCCTCGCGGTCCTCATCCTCATCGGGCTCATCGTCGTCGCCCTCACGGGCATCCGCATCATCCAGCCCTACGAGCAGGGGCTCTGGGTCGTGCTCGGCAAGTACCGCGGCAAGAAGAACCCGGGCTTCAACTGGGTCTACCCGCTCATCTCGCAGGTCGTGAAGCTCGACCTCCGCACGCAGGTGCTCGACGTGCCTCGGCAGGAGGTCATCACGAAGGACAACTCGCCCACGAACGTGGACGCGGTCATCTACCTGCGCGTGGTGACGCCCGAGAAGGCGTTCTTCGAGGTCACGAACTACCGCCACGCGACCATCGCGCTGGCGCAGACGACGCTGCGCAGCATCGTGGGCGACATGGACCTCGACGAGATCCTGTACAACCGCGACCGCATCAACCACCGCCTGCGCGACATCCTCGACGAGGCCACCACCGCGTGGGGCGTGCGCGTCGAGAGCGTCGAGATCCGCGAGGTGGACCCCGTCGGCCGTGTGAAGGCGGCGATGGAGGAGCAGACGTCGGCGGAGCGCGAGCGCCGCGCGGCCATCCTGCGCGCCGACGGCCAGAAGCGCGCGGCGATCCTGAGCGCCGAGGGCGAGAAGCGCAGCCGCATCCTGCAGGCGGAAGGCGTGCGCACGGCGCAGGTGCTCGAGGCGGAAGGCCGCCGCGTCGCGCAGATCCTCGAGCGCCAGGGCGAGGCGCAGGGCCTGCGCATCCTCGCGCTCGGCGGCGCGACGCTCGACCAGAAGTCGCTCACGGTCCTCTCGCTCGACGCGCTCAAGAAGCTCGGCGAGGGACCCGCGACAAAGATGGTCATCCCGTACGAGGTCACGTCGCTCCTCAAGAGCGCGGCGCAGTACATGCACGCGGGCTCCCAGGAGCCGCCGCGCGAGAGCTCGACGGTGCGCGAGCTCGAGCAGGTCATCGGCGACGCCGAGCGCGTCCTCGGACGCATCCCCTCGCCCGACGACCTCACGCGCACGCTCGAGGACATCGAGAAGCAGGCGGCGGACGAGACGGCGCGCGCGGAGGCGCTCGCGGCCGGCGCGGCCGAGAAGACGAAGCTCGAGCCGTGAGCGCGCGCTACGGCGCCGCGTCGACGGGTGCTGGCGGACGCGCGGCGCCTCGCATCGTGACGAGGAGCACGCTCGCCATCACCAGGGCGACCCCCGCCCACTGCCACGTCGAGGGGGCCTCCGCGAAGAGGAGCATGCCCCAGAGGAGCGTCAGCGTCGGCTGGCCGAGAAGGATCATGCTTGTCTCGAGCGCGGGCAGGCGCGGCAGCGCGTGGGAGATGAGGTACCAGCCGAGGCTGTGCGAGCCAACGGCGAGGAGCAGGAGCCAGCCGTGCGCGGGCCATGTCGGGACGAGGCTGAAGCCGGGGTCGACAGAAGGCTCAGCGGGAGCCCCGCGACGGCTGCGCCGAGAGTCGCGTCGAGAAGCGGCCCCGCCGCGTTCCCCCGCGCCCGCCCGCTGCGGCGCAGAAGCAGCAGGTAGCCGGTGTAGGCGAAGGCGGTGAGGATGCCGAAGGCGGCGCCGAGGACGGGGTCGGAGCCGTACGCGTCCGCGCGGCCCAGGCCGGTCGTGAGCGCGAGGCCCGCCAGCGCGATCGGGAGCGCGACGAGCGCGGCGCGCGTGGGCCGCTCCCGCAGCGCCACCCACGCGACCACCGCCACGAGAACGACCTGCAGGTTGCCGATGACCGTCGCGAGCCCCGCCCCGATGTAGCCGATGCTGCGATGCCAGAAGTGCAGGTCGAGCGCGAAGAACGCGCCCGCGGCGAGGGCGATGAGCCGGTCGCGCGGAGGGCGCGCGTCCTTCTCCGGCTGGAGAAGGAAGAACACGAGGAGGACCGGGATGGCGTAGAGGACGCGGAAGAACGCGCTCGTGCCGGGGCTCACGTCGGCCGCGCGCACGAAGATCGCGCTGAAGCTGATCGCGAGGACCCCGCCGACGGCATGGAGCCGGGCCAACGTGGGGCGACCTGGCTCGCGGGCATCAAAGCTGCGGCCGCGGCGCGCCCCGTCCCACGAGCCGGCGGCCCCGCGCGAGGGTGGACCGCTGTCCCGCGCCAACGATCCGCGATAGGTCCTCATGAGAACGGCTATCGCCGGGTGCGCCTCCTCTCGATGGGAGGCCGCTCATGTCCCACTGGAAGCCCGCCATCGCCATCCTCATCGCCATCGCCACCGTGCCCTTCGCCTTGCCCGAGGCCGAGGCCAACCACTGCGGCCCCGTCGTCATCTTCGGCCGCGTGGCGCAGGCCGCCGGCCAGAACGCCGGCGCGAACGCCGGCGGCGTCCCCTGCGCCGCCCTCGGCGAATCCGGCCCCGACGTGCGCGAGATCACGCCCGGCTCCCCGAACCTCCAGGTCCGCTTCATCGGCTCCTTCCCCGGCGTGACCACCCTCACGGGCACGATCTCGGGCCTCGGCGTCGAGCAGGCGATCACGCTCACGGCCGCCGGCACCGTCTTCGACAGCGGCTACGTCGCGATCGACCCGCTCGCCACCGGCGACGTCACCGCCACCGTCACGGCGCCCTCCGGCACCTTCACCGTGACGTTCCACAAGTCGGCGTGAGCTCGTCCGCGCGCGGCCGCGCGCTCGTGCGGCCGCGGACTCTTCTTCACCCTTCCTCGAGGGTCTCCCACGTGTCGGAGACGAGCATGTCCGTGCGCTCGAGGTCCGCGTGCCCCTTCACGCGCGCGAGCTCGCGCATGGCCGCCGCGAACGCGAGGTAGTCGCGCGGCGCGTCGACCTTCGGGATGGGCACGCCCAGCTCCTCGCCCACCTCGGGCGTCGCGCGCGGCGTGAGCGGCGGCCAGCGCGCGGGCGCGAAGGCGTGGAGGACCTTCGTGAAGAGCGCGAGCGACTTCGGCTCAAGCTTCTCGACGTGCTCCAGCCGGCGCACGACCTCGTCCTCGCTCGCCTCCTGCGGCGGCACGCCGTCCTCGCCGAACGCGACGCGCATCACGGCCGCCTCGATGGCATCCGTGCGAAGAAGCTCCGTCGCGATCTGCTGGCGCGGCCACGCGCCGTTCCCTCCGTGGATCTGCAGCCGCCCGTTCGCGAGCGCGGCCTCCAGCTCCGCGGGCGGGAGCTTGCGGAACACGTAGTCGCGCATCTCGTCCCAGTCCGCGAGCCCGTTGTACCCCTGGATGCGGCGGTCGTCGATCGTCACGTCGAACATCTTGACCATGCCGCGGTAGAAGCCGCCGCGGAACGTCGACGTGTCCTCCTCCTCGCTGTGCACTTTCCCGCGGTGCTGCGGGAGCGTGAAGGCCGCGGCGTACGCCTTCGCGGGCGCCTCGCCCTCGTGCACGCGCGTGACGTAGTCGCGAAGGCGCGCGTGGCACGCGACGCGGAACGCGTGGATGGTGTCGTCGACGTCGTGCTGCACGGGCCCGCGCATCGGGGTCGCCGCGCCCGCGCGCGCCGCGCCGCAGAGCGGGCACACGCTGCGGAGCCGCTTGTGCTCGCAGAAGAGCGAGGCTGCCATCGGCGCCGCCCAGCGCGCGCCGCGCACATGAACCTGCGTCGCGGCCTTCAAGTAAGGCGGCTCCGCTGCCCGGCGGCATGTCGCGCGGCGACGTTCGAACCTTCGCTTTCCTCACGATCGCGCTCCTTCTGGCCGGCTGCGCCGACAGCGGCGGAAGCGAAGGCGACGACGCCGACCTCGCCGACGACGCGGGCGCCTCCGCGCCCCGCGGCTCCGGCGCCCCGTCCTCGGGCGCCTCGGGCGACTCCGGCGCGACCGACGCCGACCCGGCGCGCTGGTACGCGTTCGCCTTCTCGCGCGAGGTGGAGCCGAAGTCGGGCGGCTCGGGCCGCATCCAGTCCTACTCCTACACGACGACGAAGGAGAACGACGGCGCGGAGACGACCGTCGACGTCGTCGTCACCGTCGAGGGCGTGAGCACGGAGAACGTGCGCACGCAGAAGATGGACATGGCGTCGGGCAACTACGAGCCCGTCGTCGTCTCGACGCCCCTCGAGGTCACGAAGCTCCGTCACGAGATGACCGTCGTGAAGGACGACGCCGGCGACCGCGAGGCGGGCGAGACGAGCGTCGTCACCATCTGGATCCCGACGGGGGAGCTTCCCGAGTCGTCGACCTTCGTCTGGTACTTCGTGAAGATGGCGTGGGAGGGCGAGGGCGGCGAGCGGGGCGGCTGGGAGTACTACGTCTCGCCGCAGATGCAGGCCGAGCAGGAGCAGGGAGGCGTGATCTACCTGCCCTTCGAGGACGGCCGCTCCGGCGGCTCGTGGTGGGCCTTCGACCTCATGACGAGCATGTACGGCCTCTCGTGGTTCGCGCCCTACGTCACCGGCGAGCAGGCGTTCGAGGAGGGCTCCTTCTCGTACGGCGGCTACAGCCAGAGCGTGCGCCGCGAGACGTTCCGCATCGGCGGCTACGCGTTCGACGGGTGGAGCGTCCAGCTCTCCGGCGTCTCCGGCGGCTCCTCGTCGGGCTGGATGATGAAGGCCTCCGAGGACCTGCCCATCCCCGTCGCGTTCCGCTTCGGGTCCTCCGGCGACGGCAGCTCGTCGGTCATCTCGTACGAGCTCACGGACCTCAGGCTCGGGTGAGCTTGGACCTCAGCCGTCGGTCGACTCCTTGATCCGCCGCGCGATGATCTCGTCCATCCATCCATCGACGGTGACGCGGCGGATCATGATATCGACCTCCACGCGCGCGACGCCGGGCATCCGCGCGAGCTCCTCCCGAAGCTCCTCCGCCTCGGCAAGCCTCCGCGCGCCGTAGCTCAGCTGCGTCTGGTCCGGGTAGTGCGTCGCGAAGATGATGCCGTCGAGGGCCTTGAGGCGCCCGTCCACCGCCGCGCGCATCGCCGGGTCCGCGTAGAAGATGCGGATGGCAGTCGGGATGGTGCCTTCGGCACGCTCCATCTCGGCGATGGGGGAGAGCCACATCGCGCGACCCTCGATGAGCCGCTCGACGCTGCGCCGGACCGTGCGCTCCGAGAGCCCCGCGTGCTCGGCGATGGTCGCGTAGGGCGCGCGCGCATCCTCCCGCAGCGCGCGCAGGACCTTCCAGTCCGTGACGGTGGGCTCGACCGTGGGTGGCGGGAGCCTCATCTCGGCGACGCTCGTGGGTGGCGCCCAGAGCGCGCCGACGAGGGCCAGCTGGCGCTCGAAGGCGGCCCCTTCCTCCGCGTACACGACGAGCGCGAGGCGGCCGCCGTAGAAGTCGAACAGGTGGTACACGTTCCCCATCGCAGCGAGCCCGTCGAACGCGCGGGCGCGGGCGGGGCCGGTGAGCGCCGGGAGCTCCAGCCGGTACATCCGGCGGCCGAGGAGCGCCGGGTGGAGCGCGATGCTCCAGCGGACAAGGATGCCGCGCTCGCTCAGGCGGCGGATGCGCTGCCGGACCGTCTCTTCGTCCACACCGACGGCCTCGGCCACGTCGCGATTGGAGATGCGGACGTCCCACTGGAACGTGCCCGGGTGCATGAACTGCCGGAGGATCGCGTAGTCCAGCGTGTCCATTTTCGCCCGCCTCCCGTGGAGGACCGGTCACGCTTCCGAAAAACGTGCCGCCCCGCCCCGCCTCGCCAGGCGCGCCATGAAGTCCTCCGCGCGCATCCTCCGTTCGCATGCCCAACTGGAAGGTCATCGGCACCATCGTTCTCGGCACCCTCGTCGGCTTCATGCTCAACCCGCACGCGCCCTTGGGCGCCGCGCTCTTCGGAGCGCCTCCTGCCGGCGATCATGAGCCTACCGGTGGGCAGGTCGGCGCGCTCATGGCGGTCGCGCTCGTGGAGGCCATCGCCTTCGGCCTCGGTCTCGCGTTCCTCGTCTTCGGCTACGCGGCGATGGCGCGCCGCCTCGGCTCCGACGGCTCGACGCGCCTCGCCCACCTCGCCGTCGTCTGGGGCCTCATGAGCTGGGTCCCTCACACGGCCATGCACCAGACCAACGGCGACAACATCGCGCGCCTGATCGTCATCGAGTACGCGTTCCACGTCACGCTCGTCCTCGCGGCCGCCGCGCTCGCGTGGGCGTTCGTCCGCTCCTCCGGCCGCCGCGCCGGCGACCTCGACGCCGCGACCGCCTGAAGCGGGTCACCACCCTCGCGTCTTCGCGTCTTCGCGGCGCAAGGCCCGAAAGCGCGAGGCAGAAATGGGGGCTCGCGGATGCGGCGCGCCATGAGCGTCCTTGTCGAGCCGCGCGGGCACGTCCTTCTCGTCACCATCGACCGGCCGGACGTGCTCAACGCCATCGACAAGCCGACCTCCGACGCGCTCGTGGCGGCGTGGCAGCGTCTGCACGACGACGACGCGCTGCGCGTCGCGGTCCTCACCGGCGCCGGGGAGCGCGCGTTCTGCGCCGGCATGGACCTCAAGGCCGCCGCCGCGTGGTACGCGAGCGTCCCCTCGGAGCGGCGCCGCGAGGTCTGGGACCGCATCCCGGGCTTCGGCGGCATCACGCGCAACCAGGATCCGGGGAAGCCGGTCATCGCGGCCATCCGCGGCCACTGCCTGGGCGGCGGCCTCGAGCTCGCGCTCGCCTGCGACATCCGCTACGCCTCGGAGGACGCGCAGTTCGCGCTCCCGGAGGTCACGCGCGCCATCCTCCCCGGCCAGGGTGGCACGCAGCGCCTGCCGCGCGCGGTCGGCACGAGCGCCGCGCTCGAGATGATCCTCACCGGCGCGCGCATCGACGCGCGGCGCGCGCTCGAGCTCGGCCTCGTGAGCCGCGTCCTCCCGCCCGCCGAGGTGCTCCCGGCCGCGCTCAAGCTCGCGGAGACGATCGCCGCGCAGCCGCCGCGCGCCGTCCGCGCCGCCCGCGAGGCGGTGCTGCGCGGCGTCGAGATGCCCCTCGCGGAGGGGCTCCGGCTCGAGCAGGCGCTCGCGGACCCGCTGCGCGACAGCCAGGACGCGGCCGAAGCGCGCGCCGCCTTCGCGGAGAAGCGTCAACCCCGCTGGACCGGGAAGTAGACCATCCTCCCCCTCCTCCTCCCTCGCTCCCTCGCTCCCTTTCTCCCTCCGTTGGGCACCCCGTCCACCACAACGCTTTTCCCCCCTTCCCCAGGGTCCGTGCCCGTATGACGTTCCGTCTTGCCGCAGCCGCGGCCACGCTCATGCTGGCCTTCGCGGGCTGCGTCACGCTCCCCGCGACGCAGCTTGACCCGCAGAGCACGCTGCTGCCCATCCAGCTCCCGTCGCTCGACCCCGCGACGTTCCTCTTCAACGACCCCGAGAACGCGCCCCACCCGCTCTTTGGCTGGCCCACGCTCATCGCGCCCGCCCAGGGCCCGAACGTCCCGAGCTTCTGGCAGCCCATCCAGGGCGTCCCGCTCCCCGACGCCATCGCCGGCGTCGCCCACGTCGTGCAGGCCGACGGCGTCGCCTCCGGCGGCGGCATCTCGCTCTTTGGCAGCCTCGCCATCGTGCCCGGCTACAGCAAGGAGAGCTACATCGTCGACATCAGCGACCCCACCGCGCCGAAGATCCTCAGCACCTTCGAGCCCGTCCAGGGCGCCCACCGCGGCAGCGCCGTCATCGCGTACCCGGACGGCAAGCTCGTCGCCGTCTTCTCGACCGGCGCCGGCTTCGAGGCCTGGGACATCACGGACCCGACGAACCCCGTCCCCGCGAGCCAGGTCGAGCCCACGCAGGGCGGCCACAAGCTCGGCGTCGTCCCCGGCACGCCCTACGTCTACAACGCCGCGTCCAACGGCGGCGGCCTCTTCGCCGACCAGGCGCGCGCCGTCACGGAGATCTACGACCTCACGGACCCGTACAACCCCCGCCACGTCCAGGACTTCGTGAACGGCTTCGGCTGCCACCACATCTACTTCTGGAACAGCGCCGAGAAGCAGCGCGCCATCTGCGCCGGCATCGAGTTCGCGCAGATCTGGGACACGGCCGACCCGGAGAACCCGGTCGTCATCGTCAACGTCCCCATCCCGCACGGCATCGCCGGCACGCCCAGCGCGTCCGTCGTCCCCGTCGTGACGCCCTTCGCGCACTTCAGCATCCTGAACGCCGACGGCACCGTCCTCATCGTGGGCGACGAGCTCGGCGGCGGCGGCCTCCCGCCCGGGTGCACCGCCGGCGTCCAGACGCCCCTCGTCGACGCGAGCGCCCCCACCGGCGCGCTGTGGTTCTACGACGTGAGCACCGAGACGAACCCCCGGCTCATGAGCTGGTGGAGCCCCGGTCACCACCTCGACCCGACGAACGCGTTCGCGAGCTGCACGGCCCACCACGGCCGCCTCGTGCCCGCGGAGGACCGCGACCTCCTCGCGATGTCCTTCTACGGCGCCGGCGTCGTCCTCCTCGACTTCACGAACCCGATGATGCCGAAGATGGTCGACCAGTTCAAGCAGCAGTCGAACACGTGGGAGACGTGGTACTACAACGGCTACCTCTTCACGGGCGACCTGAACCGCGGCATGGACGTCCTCACCTTCGAGTGAGCGCCGACGCCAACGCCGAGGCCGAGGTAGGCCGAGGCGCGAGGCGGAGGCCGAGGAGCGGCCCCGCCTCCACCCTTTCTTCTTCCCATCCTTCTCGCTTCTTCTCCTTCTCCGCGCCTCCTCCGCGAGCTCCGCGCCCTCCGCGGTGAGCGCCCTCAGCGCGCGCCTCAGGCGGCGCGGACGCGACGCGCGCGCAGGTTCGCCCACAGCGGCGGGAGCGCGATGCCCGCGACCACGAGCGCCCCGCCGAGCGCGTGCAGGAGCGTCAGCGGCTCGTCGAGGATGAACGCCGCGCCGAGCACGCCGAAGAGGGGCACGAGACCCATCGCCGGCGCCGCGCGGTCGACGCCGATGATCTGGATGGCCGCGTAGTACGTGACGAAGGCCACGGCGGTCGCGCCAAGACCGAGGTAGAGCACGTTGACCCACGCGTCGCGACCCCACGACGAGAGCTGCGGCGGCCCGTCGAGAAGGAGCGCGAGCGGCGCGAGCGCGACCGCCCCCACCACGCTCACCGCGAGGATGCTCGTGACGGGGCCGACGCCGCCGCCGGAGGCGCGCTTGCCGATGACCGTGTAGACGGCCCACACGAGCGCGGCCAGAACGAACAGGAGGTCGCCCCACGGGCGCGTGCTGCCGGCCTCGGCGGCGCGCATCGCGTTCCAGCCCACGAGAAGGCACCCCGCGAGCGCGAGGGCCGCGCCCGCCATCGCCTGCGCCGCGGGCAGCTTGCGCGCCTGGAGCGCCGTGATGCCCATCGCGAAGACGCCGGCGAAGCCGGGCGTGAGGACGGCGCCGTCGCTCGAGGGCGCGAGGCGCACGCCGTAGAGGAAAAGGACCGTGTACGTCGCGGCGCCGAGGAGGCCCATCACGGCGAGGAGCCCCCACTGCTGCCCCTGCGGCCGCGGACGCGTGCGCTCCAGCGCGAACCACACCGGAAGAAGCGCGAGCGCCGCGACGACGAAGCGCCCGACGGTCACCGTGGCCGGCGGCGCGTCGTGCGCGGCGATCTTGGCGGTGATCCAGGCGCCCGCCCAGCCGATGCCCGTGACAAGCATCAGGAGGTAGCCGATGAGCGCCTGGCGCGCGTTCACGAGCGTCGGATGCGCCACCTCGGCTTGAACGCGCGGCTACGCGGGCGTGCCCGCTCAGCCGTCCGGGCCGGTGAGCCAGCCCGAGTCGCGCACAAGCGAGTGGTCCTCGCGCGAGGAGCGCAGCGTCGCGGCCGAAGCGGCGCGGTGGTTGTCCAGCTCGCGCAGCACGGTGGCGTCGTCCGCCGACGCGTTCGGGCCGTACTTGATCGTCGCGGTCCCCGTGTAGCCGCACGCGGGGCAGCGAAGCGCCCCGATGAACACCATGTCGGCGGGATCGGAGACGCCCTCCACGCGCCGCATCGCCTCGAGCGCCACCTCACGTGGACGATGCGCCGTCCCGCAGTTGCGGCATTCGACCTGCCCGCCCTCGCGGATCAGGAACTGCCCGATGTAGCCGCGCCCCTCGAACTCGCGCAGCGCGTCGGCGATCGTGAACCCGCCCGAGATACCTCCGCGTGAATGGACCATATGACGGCGAAGCTTCGACGGCGGCCCTAAAGCGGCTTCTCGCCGGGGGGTCGATATGAACGGGATGCCTCGTGTCAGCGAAGCCTTTTAGCCCCGCACCGCGACGCCGTGCCGCTGGAGGCTCCCACGTGCGCGTGCCGCTCCTCGTCCTCGGGCTCCTCGTCGTCGCAGGCAGCGCAAGCGCAGGATCCCGCGACGCGCCGGAGGTGAGCGACCCCGAGGGCGACTGCCAGTACGCGCTTGGCAACGAGTACGCCGACATCGTCGCCGCGTGGATCTCCGACGAGACCGCCAGCGACTTCCGCGTGAACATCGCCCTCGCGAAGTGGGCGCCCGACACGCTCGCGAGCTACGCCGGGTACACGCTCCAGTTCACCCACCAGAGCGTCGACTGGGGTGTGGCTGCCTTCTTCGACCCGCAGCGCGGCTGGCAGTGGAGCACCGCCACGCTCGACCGCGAGACGGGCGAGATGTCGTCCTTCGCCGAGACCCTCGGCGAGTGGGACGCCGACACCACGACGATGAAGATCGTCTTCCCGAAGAGCATCTTCCCCCACGACGGCAACGACAACGCGCTGCGCGGATTCCTCGGCGGCGCCGCCGACTTCAAGAAGGACGTCCCCGTCTTCGTCGCGCGATCCCTTGGCGCGCCCGTCGCGCCCGTGGGCGACCTCATGACGTGCGACCTCATCCAGAGCAACGCCACGTACACCTTCACCGTCGGCGAGCACACCATGCACACGATGTCGGCCGCGAGCGACGCCGCGGCGGCGACCAACGCCTCGCAGGAGGAGGCCTCGGCCGCCGCCGGCCCTGGCGGCGCCCCCTCCTCCGCGCCTGCGCCGCGAGAGACGCCGTACCCGTTCGCGCTCGGCCTCGTCGCGCTCGCCTGCCTCGCCGCTCTGCGCCGCGCCCCGTAGGCGCCGCGTTTGAAGCACCGGAGCCGCTTCTCCGGCTCGCATGGCTCCGACGAACACGCAGCAGCAGTCGAAGAGGGACGAACGCACCGCGGAAAGCGACACCTGGCACCGCACCGCGAAGGTCGTCGAGCTCATCGGCAACAGCAAGGAGAGCTTCGAAGGCGCCGTCCAGGCCGCCCTCTCGGACGCCTCCCGCACCGTCCGCCACATCAGCGGCGCCGACGTCATCAAGATGTCCGTCAAGTGCGAAGAAGGCCGCATCATCGAATACCGCGTCGACCTCAAGGTCGCCTTCGGCATCGAGCGCGGCATGAACGGCGACGGCTGAACACACCTCGGCCGCGCCACGCGCGGCCACACCCCCTCTTCTCGAAGACGCGCCAAGCCACAGTGGCGAACCCGCGTACCACAGGCGATTCAAGCCGCGCGGCCTACCCCGCATCGAGGCCCTGGCTTGCCCAAAAAGAAGAGGTCGTACAGCGCGCTGCGACCGCACGCGGCGCGCATCCTGAAGGTCGCCGAGTACCCCACGCACGTCAACGGGGCCTACCTCGACGACCCGACCCGCATCCCCACGCTGGGCACCAGGCGCCCCGAGAGAAGCGAGTCATGAAAACTTCCCCGGGGGCGCACGCCCCCGGGCTCTTCCCTTCTTCGGCAACGCTTATTCCGGCCGTCCACGCTGCGCCACGCATGCGCGACTACGAGCTCCGCCGCGGCCACTGGAAGAACATCGACGGCGAGAAGCTCCTCCACCTCCTCCAGGACGTCTTCAGCGACGGCCGCAAGGAAGGCAACGGATACGTCGTCGAGAACTACGGCGCCATCAGCCGCCTCTACGCCGAACAGCTCGGCAAGACGCACCTCCGCGTCGACACCGTCATGAACCCCAAGGTCGGCAGCGAGGACGCCCAAAAAACGCTCCGCGCCTACAACGACTTCCTCGAGCTCGCCACCGGCTACGACGCCAAGCAGCGCTCCAAGCGCGCCCAAGCCGAAGCCAAGAAGGCCGCCGACCCGGACATCCCGGACGACGTGTAGATGGTCGAACCCGGCCTCCTCGCCTACGACTACACCCTCGGCCTCTTCGCCTTCTTCGCACCCTGCGGCAGCGCCATGCTGCCCGCCTACCTCGCCTACTACCTCCCCCGCCTCGACGAAGAGGCCGCGAGCCTCCCCCTCCGCATCGCCCGCGGCCTCCTCGCCGGCACCCTCGCCGCCCTCGGCGCCTTCCTCACCATCCTCGCCCTAGGCGCCCTCGCCGTCACCCTCGGCGCCCCCTTCAAAGACAACATCCTCTGGCTCGAGCTCGTCGGCGGCCTCATCGTCATCACGCTTGGCACCCTGATGATCCTCGGCCG
>DASRYU010000162.1:0-6379 GCA_035687045.1 Thermoplasmatota archaeon
TCCTCCGCGAGCTCCGCGTCCTCCGCGGTGAGCGGGTCGTGGCACCGGGCCAGCAGGTCGTGGCGCGGCGCCCTACCCGCAGAGGTAGTCCACGAACTGGGAGAGCGGCATGCCGCTGTCCCAGCGGAGGACCCAGTTGCCGGCCGTCGTCTTGTCCACCTTGGGGATGCGCTCGTACAAGACCGCGATGCGCGGGGGGAGGTTCTCCGTCGGCAGCGTGAGCACGCGCCACGGGTCGCCGCGGGGGCCCCCCTTTCGCCGGAACGCGTAGAGCGGGATGACGCTCGCGCGGCTGCACTCCCGCATCATCTGCTCCGCCTGCTCGCCGTTGCGGCCGCCGGCGTCGCTGAAGCGGATGACGTCGCTGGAGGCGCTCTTCACCTCGATGGGGAAGCTCACGTCGCCGCGCAGCGCGACGAGGTCCACGCCGAGCGAGCCCGCGCCGCGCACCACCAGGAAGGGGCGCTGGCGCGCCTTGAGATAGCGCGCCGTCACGTCGGGCGCGGTCGTCTTCGTGATCTTGCGGAGCATGTCCTCCTCGCCGCCGAGGATGCCTTTCAGCTCGCGCTCGTAGACCGAGCTCATCGGGTGCGTCCGGCGTCGCCATGGGCGCGCGTCCTGAATACGTTGAGGAGGGCGCGCCGAAAGTGGCGGGGTCGGCTTCCCCTGGAGGGGCGGCAGCGAGCGTGGCCGAGCCGTCGATGCGGGGCGTAGCGAGGGCGCGTCAACGAGCATGCGGCTGAAGAAATGATAAAGCAGCGCCGCCGCGCGTGGTAGGTGGATGGTTCGATGAAGGCGAAGGAGCTGATGACGAAGGACGTTCTGGCGATCGACAAGGACGAGCGCCTGCAGACCGTGATCGACATGATGGTCAAGCACCGCGTGAGCAAGATCGTCGTGGTCGAGAACAAGCAGGTCGTGGGCGTCGTCACCGACGGCGACATCGCCGACGAGCTGGGCGCCCTGAAGAACAAGGGGGTCCCGGCGACGCACCTCCACGCCTCGAGCGCGATGCGGCGCAAGTACCCGGCCGTCACGGTCGACACGCCGCTCGACCAGATCCTGCAGGCGCTCTCCGACGACGCGGGCATCCTCCCCGTGATCCACGACAAGATGCCCGTGGGCGTCATCACCGCGAGCGACGTGCTCAGCCTCGTGACGAGCACGAAGCCCCTCGCCGACATCATGACGAACCATCTCCACGTCGTCTCGCCCACCGACCGCGTCATCCACGCGCGTCGCGTCATGCTGGACCACCACGTCGAGCGCCTCCCGGTCCTCGACGGCGGCAAGCTCGCCGGCATCGTCGGCGAGATCGACATCGCCATCGGCCTCTCGCGGCTCAAGTCCACCGTCGCCGACAACCACCAGCCGGCGGCGCTGCAGCGCTTCCTCGTGCAGGACATCATGCAGCAGACGGTGATCAGCGCCACGCCGGAGACGACCGCGCAGGAGGCGGTCCAGCTCATGCGCCGCCACGACGTCGGCTCCCTCCCCGTCGTGCGCGGCGACCGCATCGTGGGCATCGTCACGCGGACCGACCTCCTCAAGCTCGTCCCGCGCTGAGCCGCCGACGCGGGGCGAAGAACAACAAGCTCAAAGCGGCGCCCGCGGCTCGGCCGCGCGTGCCCGAGGCGGCGCCCCGCAAGCGCGCGAAGGACGAGGAGGTCGTCGCCGTCCTCGTCAAGGTCATCCTCGACGAGGGCACCGTCTCCTCCCAGAAGCGCCTCGCGCAGCTCGTGAACCGCCAGCTCGCGCGCCGCGGCATGCACGTCACCGGCGAGCGCGTGCGCGTCCTCGCCGTCAAAAGCGGCCTCGTGAGCCTCACCATCCGCACGCGCCTCGACGGCGAGACGCCGGAGCTTGAGCGATGCCCCGTCTGCCGCTCGCGCCTCAAGCGCACGGCGAACAAGACGCTCACCGGAGGCTCCGCGCCCACCGGCTACAAGTGCACGCGCTGCCCCTGGTGGACCGGCCGCGAGCTCCGCATCCCCATGCACTACGTGTTCCAGGCGCGCGTCACGCGCACCGAGAAGGGGCAGGTCACCTTCGCGCAGCGGCACGAGCGCGACTAGGAGCGCATCTCCGCGCGCACCTTCGCCGCCTCGAGGTTCCCGCGCTGGCGCTTCAGGTCGTCCACGTACGCGAGATAGCCCTCCTGCGAGAGCTGGCCCGTCGCGAGCATCACGCCCGCCTTGTTGATCTTCTTCGTGAGCTCCTGGATCTGCGCCGACATCCCGTCGATGTCCTCGCGGCTCGGCCCCACGCGCCGCTGGATGGGGGCCGCAGGAGCCTGCAGGCGCGGCCGCGCGCGCTCCTCGGACACCATCCGGCCGCCGGCCGGCGTCGGCATCGGGGTCAGCGGCTGCACGCTCATGCGCGACTGGAACGCCACGTGCGCCGGCACGATGTCGGGCTCCTCCGGCTGCACGCGCGTCGCGAGCACGAGGATCACCGCACCCGCCACGCCCAGCACGCCGCCCGCCGTGAGAAGGAACGCCCACGCGGGCGTCGCCAGGAACGAGCCGGACGCGAACGCCGGCCGCGCGATGCCCGCCGCCATGAGGGCCACGCCTACGAGCGCGCTCGTCGCGCCCACCGCCGCGTGACCGCCGGACCGGGAGCCCATGTCGCTCCCTGGCTCGCCTCCAGGAAGGATATGAACCCGCCGGAGCGGGGGCCAGGGGAGCGCGGGGTGCCGCGCGGACCTGTCGGGGGGCGGAAGGTAGGTTCATGAGCGGGAGGAGGCTTCGCCGCGCCAACCGCGCCCGTGATGAAGCGGTATCATGGAAGCCTTCCAAGCTTCTCGCCCGGGTTCGAACGCTGGACGCGTCGCCTGCGGCGCCGCGTCCGCGCCGTCGCTCGCTGCGCTCGCGCCGGTCCCGTCGGGCGCATCTGCCCAGCAGGTTCAAGAGCGAAAAGCCGGCTGCGCGGTCACCGCGCGCCCGTGATGAAGCGGTATCATGGAAGCCTTCCAAGCTTCTCGCCCGGGTTCGAATCCCGGCGGGCGCATAACCCAACTCCGGCGGACCCTAGATGGGTCAACGTTGCGGTTCCGTGTGTAGCTGCTTGACCATCTGGAAGGGCATGGGCAGCGGCGGTTTCTCGGTCGAGGCGACGGCTCGGCGCCCCACCCTCGCGATGTAGCCTTCATCGAGGTAGCTCTCACGAACCACCTGTTCCGTGTCGTCCAGGTGCTCTGCGACCGAGGCGATGTCCCAGCCGTAGATGTAGCGCAGCGTCGCGCAAAGGCGTCGGAGCGAGTGGCCCCCGATCGGATAGCCGAGCGCGTGGTGAAGGCCGCGTTGCATGAACATGCGCCACGAGTGGTCCCGATACGCTGTCCCTTCGCTGCTCACGAAGTACGTCCCCGGGTCCTGCATCTGCGCCACGAGCTTCGGTCTGACGTGCGTGAGGTAGTGCTCGACATCGTGGGCGGGCCCGCGCCAGAACCAGCGTTCGGGGATGACGACGTTCCTCGAGGTGCTCTTCTTCTGCTGGAAGAAGTTCTCGATCGTGTTTCGCTCCGGCCTCACGTCCGCGACCCGCAGGCGAGCGGGTTCCGCGCCTCGCGGACCAGCGAGGAGGCAGAAGAGCAGCGCATGCTGGAACATCGCGACGATGTGCGCATTCTTCCAGGGCTTGGCCTTCATCGCGAGATTGAGGTCCGCGACGCCGTTCCGCAGGAAGCGCGTTCGCGTCTGGATCTTGCCCTCGCTCCGCGCTTTCGCCAGTGACTTCTTCGTGCCCCAGGGACGGCTCCACTGGAGCGGCACCTCTTCGCCGTAGTACAACAGGACATCCTCCACGATGCGCCGGTAGTGCTCCAGGCTCGCCTTTGCTGCGCCCGAGCTGGTCCGCCGCTGCAGCCACGCGTTGGCCGAGGCAAGGTCTGGCGGGTCAAGCTGGACGCCATCGCGCACGAGCTTGCGCCGCATGCGCTCGCGATACTCGAACGTCTCACGAGACATCACGTTGAAGCCGCGAGGCCGGTCGAACTCGAGGTCATGGTCCATGCAGAACGCCTCCCACGAGATCCCCGCCGCATGCGCGCTCGGGGCCGCGTGGCCTTGGGCGGACATGACGAGCCCTCCGGTCGACCTGCGTCCGAGGAGTTCCGCCATCTGTGCTTGGATGAGCGCCAGCTGCTGTGCGACGTCGGGCGAATCGGCGCCCACCTGCGGCGGATGCGCGGGCCTCAGCGTGGCGCGCAAGGGGGTGTCTGCGTCGTTGGGCATGCATCCCCCAGCTGTTCCCTCAGATGGCCGGAGCTGGATCGGGGCATACGAGACCTCGCAGCTCCATTCCACCGAGCGCATCGGTCCCCGAATCGCCTTCAGATATCTAGTTCTTGCCGTTCATGGTCTCGGTTTGCCTTCCGCACAAGGTCTCGTCGATTCTGAGGCGTCGCGCGGCGCGCCCGTACTCCCCCACGCAGGACTCTTGCATCGAGGCTCCACGGGGATGGGTCCTTGGAGGTTGAGCACCGCGGGGTCACGGAAGCGGTGGCCTTGGCGGACGGGGGAAGGCGCGCGGACAGCTGCGCGATGGATTTTCTGGGGGAGGTCGAGAGAAGTCTTACCTCCTTAGGGGTATAAGGGACGGCCACGAAGTGGGGGATGCGGCCGGAAAACCGGTGTCTCGGGCGGTGGGCATCGAGGGGTACGCACTCAGACGCGATCACCTGTGTCTGGGGGCGCGAGAGATATGGCTTACCTCAGTCGAGGAGACTCTGACGCCCAGAATCAGTCTAGGGGCGTTTCGGGTGTGGGGGTCGCTAGGGTGGTATCCCCCTGAGCGACATCGTGGATTCTAGAGGCCCTAGCGTTCGATTGGCGCGATGTCGGGGCTGCTAGTACCGAGACTAGTGTCACTCGTGGCCGAGAGCCGGACGCGGCTCGGCCCTCAACGCGTCTCCAGACACCCTCCTATAGATGGGTGTTAACGGTTAACGTAACAGTTAGTAGTACTAACTACTCTTACACTAACGATGAGGAACATCTAGGAGAATCCGGATCCGTAGCTGCCCTCGGCCCTTCGGGCCTCGGGCTACAGTACCTTCCCGATTCTATTGGGAATGGATCTCGAAGGTCACAGCTAAGGGTATTAGGCGGAAAGGATAGGGGGCTCCGCCTTATTCCCCTCCGGCGCTTCGCGCCTCCGGGGATAAGGCTCCGCCCAGTGGTGGATCCGAGGCTTCGCTTCGCTCAGCCTCGTCTCCACCCCTGCGGGCGGATCACGAGCCACAAATCGGTTCACGCCACAGGTAGCGATCCTTCTCAAGCTCGTTGAAAAGCGGTTGACCATCAACCTCTCCGACTCTTAGCAACAGCTGCACACGAATTTCTGGGGACGGATAGTAGTAGTCGATCACGAAGGTCTCGTTCGTCAGCGACCGGTCTGTCCAAATAGAGGCGGATTGCTCTCGGACATAGCGTACAGTCACGTTCCTCTCCAAAGCTATCGTCTCCCATTCCACAGCGCAGAATGGTCCTGATCCCGGCTGCACTCGCGCCAGGCGAATCTGCGCGTACGTGCTGTTGATCCAGTCTCCAATCCGGTAGCTCGGTCGAACCGTGACCGCGATTGTAGAATTCCCAATGCTCAGGTTATACGCACCGAATTTGAGCCGTACTTCTAATTCTATCGACGCAGTCGTCGGACGATCAAGCGTGACGTTTGCACACGGTCGTCCAGCAAACTCCTCGGGGGACGCCCCAGCTGCACCAGGACTGACGTTTGCGCCAGTGATGCAGAACTCTGCGCTTTGGCTCTCTGATGCGGAGGGGTTCGCCTCTCGCCACTCGTCGCTCGGCGCGGCATATTCCAAGAGTACCGTGGCGCGAACTGGGCCCTCATCAATTGTCGAGCGATTTGGCACACTCCACTGGATGCTACGAACGAGAACCTGTGGAGGAGTGACGTTCGTTTCTGGCGATTGAGGGGCTTCGTGGCCGGGCCTTTCTCCGGGCGCACTGTCTGTCACCGGCGTAAGCCCAGACTGTGGCGTTGTATTCGCGGCGCGAGGGTCGGCCGTCCCATTGCCCGCTAAAGAATGACCTTGCTCAGGCCCCGCCCTCGTAGGAATCGTCGAGGTGGGTTGGACCTCATTCAGCACTGAAGGCGCCGTGGCGTTCGATTTTGGTGGCGGCGAAGACATGTCATCGCGAAGAGGGGCAGCTGGGGAGGGAGTCGCACATCCCGTGAGCAGCGCGGCTACGACAAGTGCGGCGGACAGCGACCTCACGATAGGGAAAGACGCCGGGCTCAGCGCACATACCTGTTGTTCCACATCAGCGGGCTTTCGCGCCTGCAGCTGCCGCAAGGTGGACCGTTCTCCCCGCGCCCCCAGTTCGAATCCCGGCGGGCGCACTCGCAC
>DASRYU010000163.1:0-3609 GCA_035687045.1 Thermoplasmatota archaeon
TGGGCGTCCCGCTGCCCGTGCCGACCTCGAGGTGCGTGATGCGCAGGCTCGTGCCATCGCGGAGGGCTTGCCACTTTGCGGTGCGCCACGCATTCGTCTGCACGTTCCGCCCCTCCACCTCGCGGCGAACGTCGAGTACGCCCTCCAGCAGCGCGGCGCGCGTCAGCCGCAGCGCGTACGCCGGTTCGCGCGCCTCGATGCGACGCCACGCCTCCTCCGAAACGCGCGCCAGCTCCGCGAGATCCGAGGCCTTGAACGTCTGGATCCGGCCCGCTCCACTCGCGCCCATGGCGTCCACCGCGCGCATGAGGCGCTCACCGCGGCGAGTACGCCCACAAAAACCCTCCTACGGCGTTCCCCACGCGAATAGTGCCCACGTCGAGCCGGAGCCCCACGAAAACTGCGCCGCGGCCACGAGCGCCGACTCGTCCGTGGCGTCCTCCCGTTCAGGCGCCGCGGACAACGTGCGCGTCCCGCCGGCGACGATGAAGGCGCCCGCGTCCGAAGCGTTGTCGCTCTCCGCGGGCGTGGCGAGGTAGCGCGTGACGTCGGCGTTGTGCGTCGGCACGAGCTTGCGCTCGAGGCGACGGATCCGGTCGTCCTGGTCCTTGAGGAGGATGCTGACGTCGGGCGGTGAGATGACGGCGCTGAGCTCGCACGTGAGCAGCCAGATGCCTCCGCCGTTGAACTCGTGCTGCTTCTTCTCGATGCCCCACGATTCGTCGGCGACACCGATTACGGGAGCCGTTACCTGGACGGTGCTGCCTCGTGGGGCATCGAGCCATGCGGGGTCCGTTGGCTTGATCGTGGCGGAACGTTGTGGCTCCTTGCGCCTGTCGAGCTCCGCGCGGCAGATCGCAAGCATCTCCCCGCGGCTCGTGACCTGAGGGTTCTTGACTTCGGCGTCGATGTAACCGTACTTGGCGACCGCCTCGGCGTCGTGGACCTCCACGATGACGGGGTGCTTGTAAAGGAACTTCGAGTACGGCTCATCGTCCGTCGTGCTCGCGACCGCGACTTTCACGCCGCTGGGCCCGCTGGCGCGGATGACAATCCACGGCTCGACCTCGGCCACTACGTGGCTCGGGAAGTCGATCGTCACTTCAGCGAGCGTCTCCGGCTGGTCCTGCCAGGAGACGACTGCCTTCACGACGTCCACGCCGTTGGGCGCGTCGTTCTTGTTGTTCTGGATGGCGACCTCGAGGTAGTCCGTGCTGCCGGGTACGCGCTCGACCTTGAGGATGAGGCGCGCGAGCTCGGGGAGCGGGAAGTCGATGCGGTGCTGGATCTTCGCGGTGGTTGTCACGATCTTCGTGGCGCCCTCGGCGAGGTGGCTGTGGAATTCGGCGTAGCCGTGGCCGCCGAAGCCGCGGATGCGCGTCGCGTGCATCGCGTCGCTCTCGCGGAACTTGGGCCGCATAGTGCCGGAGCCATCATCAACCACCTGGAGGCCGCTCGAGGTGGCACCGCGGGGGAAGAAGTGGAGGCTGCGCGAGGCGTCGATGAACGCGTCGGCGTCCACGCGGTCCATGAGCTCGTAGATGCACTGCGTGGCGGGCAGGTAGTCGAAGTGGACCTCGTCGAGCGTCTCGCCGTAGGGCGACGCGACGTCGCCGGCTGTGATGCCGGCTGCGTTCCCGTCCAGGATGAGCTGGATCGCGTCGGCCACGTCAATGCCCAAGCGCCGCATGGTGACGCGGTGGCCGCTGAGCGCCTTCCACCAGTCGTGCGCCGTCACGTCCAAGGTGTCGGCTTCCCACGGCGAGGCGGCGACGTCGCTCACGGTGCCCGAGAAGATGAGCCGGTACCCCTGCTCGCTCGCGGCGAGCGCGAGGAGCTCGCATTCGTACTTCGCGCGGATCTTGTTCGCGAGGCTGCCGTCGAAGTCGGGCACGCTCGCCTTGAGCGTGCTGGCCTCCTTGCGGCCGGCTTCCGTGAGGCTGATGCGGCCGACGTGGACCTCGACGGGCGCGCCGCTGGGTTGGTGGACGCGGAGGACCACGTCCTCAACCTCGATGAACGACTCATCGACCACGCGATGCCCTTGACGCGCCCCCTCTTAGGCTTGCGCCTCGCCCGCTGCCTTCTTCCACCCCGCCGGCGGTTCGCTCCACGGATGAAGGAGGTTCACGGGCAACACGGTGACATGACCATCGAGCGGCGCAGCGTTCGCCTCCACGGCCAAGCGACGGGGACGGTCATCGTTCAAGATGGAGGCGCCCTCGAGCTGTCGTGCTCGACCTCATGGTGTTGAACCACGGCCGCGCGACCGTCTACGGCCAGGTGGGCGGCGACGTGATGGCATCAGGCGAGGTCCACATCGACGGCGAAGTCCTGGGCGACGTCGTTGACCTAGGCGATGCGAAGATCACGCTCGGTCCGAAGGCCAAGATCCACGGCGCAGTGCGGAAGGACGAGGACGACGATCTCGGCGACTAGCCCACGTAGCCGCGCGCACGGAGCGCCTGCTCGAGGCCGCGGATGTCCTGCAGGTGCAAGTTGTGGATGACGATCGTTGTGCCGCCCGAGGGCGCGCCCGTCGTCGCATCTACGCCGCGTGCGCCGCCACCGCTCCACCCGCTCATCGCGGCGGCGAGGGCTTCCGCCATCATTGGCGTGAGGCGGTCGAGCGGGAGGACGGCCTCGGGCCCGTGCAGCATCGCCAGCCCGTCGTCACGCACGATGCCGCCCGACGAGAAGCCCTTCACGACGCCTCCGTTCAGGTAGTTGGCGATCGCAGCGCTCGTGTACGCCGCGTGCGCGTCCCGCGGTGCGGCGGGCATGTTTACGACTGGTGGAAGGATTGCCGCGGACGTCGTAGGCGGGGGCAAACCGGGTTTGTCGGGCGGACGCGGGGGCGCATAGATCGGAGAGGTGACGCCCGTGCCTAAGTCGGTGGCCGACCCGACTTTGCCGCCCTGCTCGGAGTGCAGCCGCCTCACGGCGGCCCACGCCGCGTCCGCTGCGAGGGCGATTTCGTTGAGCCTGCGGACGACGTCGTCAGAGAACCCTGCGAACGCCTGCGGGACCTCTTTCATCGAGCCGATGCCGTCGAAGAGCTTCTGCGCGGCGGTATATGCGACGCCTAACCCGCCGCCGAGGGTCTTTGCAGCGACGTCGCCTGCCTCCATGGATTTGATAGCTTCCCACAGGGCAGGGGCGAGCGCTTCGCCGACGAGCTTCTTCAGGGACTCGATGCGGTCCGAGGCGTTGGAAACGCTCTCTGCGTAGATGAGGGTCTCGCGGTTCGTCTCGCCGATCCGGGCGCGCAGAATGTCGATGGTCTGGCCGCTCAGCCCGAGCCGTTCGGTCCACAGTTCTGAGAAGACGGCGCCGTCTTGGATCGCCTCCGTCAGCGTCTTGACGGCCTCGGCGCCACCCATACCGCGAGCATGCAGCCCGAGGACGGCGGCCGCGGCGTCCTCGACCGTCTTGCCCATGGATTTCATTTCGCGCGCGTTGGCGGCGATGGCGGTTGAGAAGTCGGCGACGTCGACCGTGGTCTTGCGGGCGACGAGGGCGAAGGCGTCGCTGTGCTTCGAGACGTCGGTGATGGGGATGCCCATGGCGCGGAGGGCGCTGCCGACGACGTCAATCGTCGAGAGGAGG
>DASRYU010000164.1:0-12760 GCA_035687045.1 Thermoplasmatota archaeon
CGACGCCTCCGTCAAGGAGATGAGCGAGAAGATCGCGCGCCTCGCGAGCTCCCTCGAGACGGTGAGCGAGGAGCGCGCGAGCTTCGAGGACAAGCTCGCCCGGATGGAGGAGCGCATGCGCAAGCTCTCCTCGCTCACGGAGATGATCTCCGCCCAGTACAACCCGTTCGTCGGCGACGCGCCAAGCGAGCGCGACCCCATGCCGCACCCGGAGGTGGGGCTCGCCCCGCCGCCGCCTCCGCCCACGGCCGCGCCGCCCGTCGAGGCGCCTCCCGCGCTCCAGCTCGCGCCGGAGTTCCCGCCACTGCCCGCCGCGGAGATGCCGCCGATGCCGGCGTTCGACGCGCCGCACGCGGCGGACCCCTTCGCCGCGCCCGAGCCGGCGCCGCACGCGCAGCCGGCGGACCCCTCCGCTGCCCCCGGTCCGGCCGACGAGCGCATGGGCGTCTACCTCTGGAGCGTCGCGCCAAGCTTCGAGTCCTCGATGCTTCTCCTGGGCTGGTCCGACATGCTTCTCAAGAGCGCCGGCTCCCGCGAGGCGCTCCTCGACCTCGTCAACTACTACCACAACATCGGCTGGATCGGCGACCCCGCGCGCGACCAGCTCCTCGCCTACGCGGACGGCCTCGCCCTGCCGGCGGCGTCGGCGAGCACGGACTGGCGCGCGGACGTCGACGTGCACGAGAAGTCGCTTCTCTTCGTGGAGAAGCTGCGCGCGACCGCGGCCCGGCGCGCCTGAGCGGCGAGGGGTGAGGGATGGGGTTCGACGTCACCGCCGCCAATGTCATCTTCTTCATCGCCGCGCTCGGCATCGCGAGCACCGCGATGGGCGCGTACTGGCAGAGCGCCGAGCACGTCGAGGAGGCGCGGCGCATCGGCGACCGCCGCGCGGAGCTTCGCGCGCACACGAACATCACCGTGGTGGCGGCGAGCTACGACGCGTCGGACAAGCGCTTCACGGCCGAGGTCAAGAACACCGGATCGGAGGTCATCGGCATCTCGGAGCTTCGTTACCTCGTGGACGGCGCCTACGTCGCCACCAGCGCCATCGAGAGCGTCGCCGTCCTCGGCGGCCCTGGCGCCACGGATCTCTGGCTCCCCCTCGAGACGATCGAGGTGAAGTTCGCCCCCATCGAACCTTCCCCAACGTACTTCCAGGTCGTGGCGCAGAATGGCGTCAAGGCCAACTGGAGGGGCTGAATGGGCGCCGACACCACCTCGACGCAGCTCATCTTCTTCATCGCCGCCACCGTGGTCGCCACGGCGACCGCGGGCATCTTCACCGGCGTCGTGACCGACCTCACGAGCAAAGCCTCCATCCGCGCGAAGGCGTTCGGCGACGAGCTCGCCTCCGACGTCGAGATCATCAACGACCCCAACGCCGTCGTGACGGTGCCGGACACCATCTTCTACGTGAAGAACACAGGCGCGACCACCTTGGCGTGGGACACGATGACGGTGATGGTCAACGGCATGGTCGTCACGACCACCAACGTGCTCCTCGACGGCGAGACCGCCTTCCGCCCCGGCGCCATCGTGCAGATCACGTACGACCCGACGCTCCCGCCCGGCGACCACCGCGTCGCGGTGCGCATGGAGAACGGCGTCGGCGACGAGCTGAGGTTCCGCATCTGAGGTGAGGCCATGGCGTACCGCTTCCACCTCGAACGCGACGAACTCGCCGACCGCCTCGGAGGCGGCCTCCCCAAGGGTGCCCTCGTCGTCGTCGAGGGCGAGTTCGGCACGGGCAAGAGCATCATCGTCCAGCGCGTCGTCTACGGCCTCCTCAAGAACAGCGCGCGCGTCACCTACGTGAGCACGGAGCTCACGACGCTCCACTTCATCGAGCAGATGCACACGCTCGACTACGCGGTCGAGGAGCACATCTTCAACCGCAGCCTCCTCTTCCTTCCGGTCTATCCCGTCCTCGGCTTCCGCGGAAAGAAGACGGACCTCATGGACCGCCTCCTCAACGCGAAGCGGATGTACGACTCCGACGTCGTCGTGATCGACGCGTTCAGCTCCATCGTCAAGGACTGGATGCGCTCGCTCCCCCCGGAGGTCACGCAGCAGGAGAAGACGGAGCGCATCGAGGACGCGCTCTACCACTTCAAGCTCCTCAACGCGAAGGGGAAGTCCGTCGTCCTCACGTTCCAGCCCGGCGACGTCCCCGACGACATCGCCGGCGTCCTCAAGGCGGCGGCGGACGCGTATCTCACCTGCAAGATCGACAGCGTCGGCGGCGTCGTCTCGCGCAGCATCTTTGTCCGCCGGTTCGGCCGCGCCGAGAAGCCCGTCGCCGACATCATCCCCTTCCGGGTCGAGCCCAAGACCGGCTTCATCGTCGAGATCAAGAGCGTGAGCTAGAGCATGGCAGACCTCAACCAGGCGATGGCGAACCATCCGCACCTCGCTCAGTACCTGGCGGAGTTCGCCCAGCACCACGAGATGCCGCAGTTCCACGAGCGCCTCAATCGGGAGATGAAGTCGCTCAAGAAGGTCAACATCATCTATCCCGTCGGCGACCCGATCTTCATCCACATCTGGGACGACGAGGAGAGCGGCTCGCGACGCTACGTGAACATCGAGCCCGTCCTCACGCCCGAGGAGAAGCAGAAGTACGACCAGGTGCGCGACAGCATCCTCCGCCTCGCGCCCTTCGAGCCGACGCCGCGGACGCAGGAGGAGCTTCGCGCCACGCTGCGCCGGCTCATCGAGAAGTCCGTCCGCGTCGGGGCGCTGCAGATGTCGCTCTCGCCCGCGCGCCTCCTCTCGTCCTTCGACAGCAAGGTGATCCTCGGCGACCTCGAGCGCCGCAAGATCGCCTACTACCTCGAGCGCGACATCGTGGACTCGGGTCCCATCGAGCCCATCATCCGCGACCCGTACATCGAAGACGTCTCGTCGATCGGCACGTACAACATCTTTGTCGTCCACAAGATCTTCGACACCGTCGAGACGAACGTCAAGTTCCACGACGAGAAGCAGCTCGACGACTACCTGCGCGGCATGGGCGAGCGCATGGGGCGGCCCGTCTCCGAGTCGCGCCCCATCGTCGACGCCGTCCTGCCCGACGGCAGCCGTATCAACCTCATCTACAGCGACGACGTCTCGCAGCGCGGCGCGTCGTTCACCATCCGCAAGTTCAGCGACACGCCCACGAGCATCACCCAGATCTGCAAGTGGGGAACGATGTCGACGTCCGTCGCGGCGTACCTCTGGATCTGCCTCCAGAACGGCATGTCCGTGTTCGTGTGCGGCGAGACGGCGTCGGGCAAGACGACGTCGCTCAACGGCATCCTGTCGTTCATCAAGCCGAAGGAGAAGATCTTCACGGCGGAGGACACGCCCGAGGTCCGCCCCCCGCAGCCCCTCTGGCAGCAGCTCGTCACGCGCTCGTCGGGGCCTGCCGAGGGGCGCGTCGAGATGTTCGACCTCCTCAAGGCCGCGCTGCGTTCGCGTCCGAACTACATCATCGTTGGTGAGATCCGTGGCGCCGAAGGCGCCGTGGCGTTCCAGGCCATGCAGACCGGCCACCCGTGCATCGCCACCTTCCACGCCTCGTCCGTGCAGAAGATGATCCAGCGCTTCACGAGCGACCCCATCAACGTCCCTGTGACGTTCATGGACAACCTCAACGTGTGCATGATCCAGATGGCGGTCTACAACAAGGGCCGCATGCTCCGCCGCGTCCTCGCCATCGAGGAGATCGAAGGGTACAACGAGCAGGCCGGCGGCGTCCTCACCCGCCGCGTCTTCAACTGGGACCCCGTCAAGGACGTCCACCAGTTCCGCGGCCGCAACAACTCGTACATCCTTGAGCAGAAGATCGCCGAGAAGGCCGGCTACGCCGACAAGCGCGAGATCTACGTCGAGCTCGACCTGCGCACGCGCATCCTCGACCGCATGATCCAGCTGGGCATCTACGACTACTACGAGGTCAACCGCATCATCGCCCGCTTCAACGAAGAAGGCGTGAAGTCGCTCCCGTTCAAGCTCTGATCGCCATGCCCGCCGAACGTAGCCGCGAAGACGCGAAGACGCGGATCACCTCCCACGTCGCGTCTCCGCGTCTTCGCGGCAGCAGCCCTTCCGCCGCGGAGGCGAGGTAGATGGCGGGCGGCATCGACATCAAGAAGGCGTACGCGGCGCTCAACATGCCGCCCGCGCGCTACGCCGCGCAGTTCGTGCTGCCGCTCGTGGGAACGGGCGTGGCCGTCGTCGTCATCCTGAGGCTCTTCGCGCCCTCGCTCTTCAACGGCATCTTCGCGGGCCTCATCTACGCCATCCCGCTCTACTTCGCGCTCCTCGCCGCCATCTACCCCTACACGGTCGCGGAAGGCAAGAAGAACGAGATCAACAACAACATCCACTTCTTCATCACGCACATGGGCGTCCTCGCCACCGCGAACATCCCGCGCGGCGAGATCATGCGCATGCTCGGCGAGAAGAAGGAGTACGGGGCGCTCGCGGAGGAGACGCGCAAGATCTTCACGCTCGTCGACTCCTGGAACATGGCGCTCCCCGAGGCGTGCCGGTTCATCTCGAAGCGCACGCCCAGCGACATCTGGTCCGACTTCCTAGACCGCTTCGCCTACTCCATCGAGTCGGGCGAGGACCTCGAGACGTTCCTTCGCAACGAGCAGCTCGTCGTCATGGAGGATTTCGCCACGGTCTACCGCGGTGCCCTCTATGAGGTCGAGAACATGAAGGGCCTGTTCAACTCGATGATGATGTCGGTCATCTTCGTCGTCATCTTCGCGATCCTGATGCCCGTCATCACCGGCATCGACGGCACCTTCCTCATGATGGGTGCGGTCTTCCTCGTGATGTGCATCGAGATCGCCTTCGTCTACTTCATCAAGGCCAAGGCGCCCAACGATCCGATCTGGCATTCGACGAAGATCGAGACGGACCTCTCGAAGGCGCTCAAGAAGGGCCTCCCCATCTCGCTCATCGCGACCCTCGTCGCCGTCGGCGCCGCCTTCGCCTTCGCCGGCCATTGGCCCCCTGCCATCCTTCTCGCCATCGGCCTCACGCCGCTCGCCTACACCGGCTTCATCGTCGGTCGCGAGGAGGAGAAGGTGAAGCGCCGCGACGACAACTTCGCCGCGTTCATCCGCTCGCTGGGCGCCTCGACGAGCGCGCGCGGCGGCCAGGTGACGGAGACGCTGCGCCACCTGCAGACGCACGACTTCGGCCCGCTCACGCCCGACATCCGCCAGCTCTACTCGCGCCTCAACCTGCGCGTCGACGACGAGAAGGCGTGGCAGTACTTCGCCGCCGACTGCGGCTCCAACCTCATCGCGAAGTTCAGCAACATGTTCGTCGAGGGCGTCAAGGCCGGCGGCAAGGCCGACGTCATCGGCCGCATCATCAGCGAGAACTTCGTCTCCATCGTCACGCTCCGCAAGTCGCGCTACCAGACCGCGAGCAACTTCAAGGGGCTCCTCTACGGCCTTGTCGCCGGCATGTCGTTCTCGCTCTACGTGGGCGTGAGCATCGTCGGCATGCTCAAGCGCATCTTCATGGAGGTGCAGCTTCCGGAGAACACGCCGTTCGCGAGCTTCCTGAACTTCTCGTTCGACATGGCGCTCGTCGGCTTCCTCATCCTCATCCTCATGCTCGCGCACTCGATGGCTTCGGGCATGATGCTCCACATCGCGGCGGGCGGGAACTACTTCCGCACGTACTTCGACCTCCCGCTGATGTTCTGGGTCGCCGCCATCGTCTCCGTCTTCGCGGAGCGCGCGCTCGGCCGCCTCCTTGGCGGCGGCTTGGGCGGATAGCGGCCCGAGCGGGGCGACAGAATCAAGAGCGGCGCGCGCGTCCGCGCCGCCGTGCCCCTGCGCGCCGTCATCTTCGACGTGGATGGAGTCCTCGTGCGCTCGATGGAGAAGCACGCCGAGGCCTACGCCGCGGCGTTCCTCCCCTACGGCGCGCGCATCGAGCAGCACGAGGTGTTCCGCAACGAAGGGCGCGGCTCGCGCGAGGTCGCCGTCGCGCTCGCGAAGGAGCGGAACATGGGGCTCACGGAGGAGCAGCTCGACGCCATCGCGAAGGAGAAGCAGCGCGTCTTCGCCTCGTTCGGGCCGATGCCGAAGTACCCCGGCGTGGACGCGCTCATCGACAGCCTCCGCGCGCGCGGGCTCCGCCTCGCCATGGTCACCGGCACGACGCGCGTGAACATCGAGCGCCACTTTCCGGAGCTTCTCCCGAAGTTCGCGGCCATCGTCACGGCCGACGACGTCAAGCGGACGAAGCCCGACCCCGAGCCGTACCTCATGGCGCTCCGGAAGCTGGAGCTGCGCGCGGACGAGTGCGTCGTCGTCGAGAACGCGCCGCTGGGCATCCGCTCGGCCAAGGACGCGGGGCTGCGCGTCATCGCCATCACCTCGACGAACCCGCCCGAAGCGCTGAAAGGGGCGGACGTCATCGTCGAGAAGGTGGCGGACGTGGAAGGTGCCTTGTGAAGGCGACGGCGGAGGCGCGCGCCAACATCGCGCTCATCAAGTACTGGGGGCGCATCGACCACGAGCTGAACCTCCCGGTCACCTCCAGCCTCTCGCTCACGGTGGACAAGCTCGTGACGCGGACGACCGTCGTGGCGGACCCCGCGCTCAAGGCCGACGAGCTCGTCCTCAACGGCGTCGAGCAGGGAGGCGCGCCGCTCGCGCGCGTCGTGCGCCACCTCGACCGCCTGCGCGAGCGCGCCGGCAGCCGCGAGCGCTGCCGCGTCGTCACCGAGAACACGTTCGCCGCGAGCGCGGGCATGGCGTCGAGCGCGAGCGGCTTCGCCGCGCTCACCGTCGCCGGCTTCGAGGCGCTGGGCGCGAAGGTGGACGCGCGCGAGCAGAGCACGTTCGCGCGCCTCGGGAGCGGCTCCGCCTCGCGCAGCATCTTCGGCGGGTTCGTCGAGTGGCACGCGGGGAAGACGCACGAGGAGAGCTACGCGGAGCCGGTGGCGCCCCCCACGCACATGGACCTCCATGACGTCGTCGTCGTGCTCTCGGAGGGGGAGAAGAAGGTGGGAAGCGCCGAGGGGCACGGCCTCGCCGACACGAGCCCGCTCCACGGCGGCCGCATCGCGCGCGTGCCGGAGCTCCTGCGCGAGGTCCGCGAGGGGATCCGCGCGCGCGACCTCGAGCGCCTCGGCGCGGCGGCGGAGGAGGATGCGATCCTCATGCACGCGGTCATGATGACCTCGCGCCCGTCGCTCCTCTACTGGAACGAGGGCACGGTGCGCGGCTTGCACGCGGTGCGGGAGTGGCGCGAGGAGGGGCTGAAGGTGTACGCGACGATCGACGCGGGCCCGAACCTCCACCTGCTGTGCATGGGGAAGGACGCGCGGGAGGTCGCGCGCCGGGCGCAGGAGGAGCTGCGCCCGACAAGCATCATCGAGAACGCGCCCGGCGAAGGCGCGCGCCTCGTGTCGCGCCACCTGGCCTAGCGGCCCGCGCGGCGGCGCAGCACGAGCCCGATGCCGGCGCCGAGGATCGCGAAGCCCGCGACCACCGCGTACGGCAGCGGGAGCGGGCGCGCGCCCGCGCTCTGCGTCGTGAGCTCCTCCGCGGACGCGTCCTGCGCGCCGTTGCCGCTCGTCTGGTGCTTCGCGTACGCCTGCGCGGCCTGGCGCGCGGGCGCGGCAAGCTCCTCCGCGTGTGCCGCGTCGCAGGCTTCGTCGGCGACGTCGAACGCGACGGGTGTCGCGCCGTTGCCGGTGAAGGAGCGGCCTGCGAAGCCCGGCGACGTGACGGCGGCGATCTCGACGGCCGCGACGGTGTCGCGCTCGGGGACGTCCGCGGCGGAGACCGTGACGGCGATCTGGCGGGTGACGCTGTACGACGTGCCAGGGTGCGGGTGCGACGGCATCGGGAAGACGTCGCTCGCGGGGGAGATGACGACGGAGGCCCAGGCGGGCGCGTTCGCCACGCTGTAGCTCACCGGGATGCCGCTGAGCGAAAGCATCGCCGTGTAGTCGACGGTGAGGGTCACGGTGCCGAGGAAGGTCACCATGCCGCCCTCGCGGACCGGCTCCGCGGGGGCCTCGAGCGTGAGGATCAGGGCGCCGCTCTGCTGGGCGTGGGCGCCGGGAAGGGAGGCGACGAGCGCGGCGGCGGCGAGGAGGAGGACGAGCGTTCGCATGGGTGCCACGCATCCTCCACGCGCCGCGGCGCCCATCCCGTTTGTGGATAGCGCGCTTTCGTGATGTCGCTAGAGCTTCCACTCCGCGAGGGTCCGCTGGCTCGCCTGCAGGAGGTCGGCCGCCGTGCGGCGCAGCTTGTCCCAGTCGAGCTCGCGCGCCTCGAGGCCGTTGTCGTCGAGGTACTTGCGCGCCTTCTCGGACACCTGCGGCGCGAGAAGGATGCCGCGCACGGGGGTGTCGCCGCGCGCCGCCCGCTCGCGCTCGACGTAGCGGCGGAGCTGGTCCGCCTCCTTCACGCCCGCCGCGCGCCGCTTGACCTCCACGACCACGCGGCGCCCCTGCGCGTCCTCGCCGTAGAGGTCCATGGGGCCGCGGCCGGAGGCGCGCTCGCGGCGCCAGAACTTGAAGCCGGGCTCGACGAGGTGCGGGCGCTGCGCGAGGAACGCCTGCAGGTCGTCCTCGGAGCCCGCGAGGTCGAGCGACTCGCCGTCGTCGAGCGTCATCGACACGACGAGCTGCACGTCCTCGAGCGTGATGCGCACCGTCTCCTTCGGCTTGTCGCGGCAGGCGGTGAGGACGATGCGCCCGTCCTCGCGGCCGGCGCTGAACGTGCACCCGGGCGGCTGCCAGTTCACGGGCTTGAGCTTCGACGCGGTGTGCACGAGGAGCGTGCCGTCCGGCTTGAACAGGAGAAGGCGCTCGCCCGACGGGAGGCGCGACTCCGCGCGCCCCTGGTAGTCGATGGAGCAGCGCGCGGCGACCTGCACAAGCTTGTGGCCGAGCTCCGTCTTGAGGAACTCGATGGCGGCCTCCGGCTGGAGGTCCTTGAGCACGCGCACGCTCACGCGGGGCTCCTCCGGCGCTGGCCCGGAAGGACGTTGAGGATGGGCCAGCCGCGCTTGCGCGCGTAGAGGCGCAGGCGCAGGTCGGGGTTGACGGCGACCGGGTGGCCCACCGTTTCGAGGAACGCGAGGTCGCTGTAGTGGTCGCTGTACGCGTAGCTCTCGCGCAGGTCGACGTTCGCGCGCTGCGCCCACTCGCGCATCGCGACCGCCTTGTGCACGCCGTAGAGGGGGCCGTCGACGCGACCCTCCCAGATGCCGTCGGTCGCGCGCATCGTCGTGCCGATGATGTCGATGTCCTCCCCGAGCGCCTTCTTCGAGTGCGCGACCAGCTCGGCCATGCCCGTCGTGACGATGACGATGCGTCGGCCGGCCTTGCGGTGCTCCTCGATGACGTCGCGCATCTTCGGGTAGAGGAGGTCCTCGAGCTTCTCGTTCCACACGCGCTGCATGCGCGCGCTCATCTCGGCCGCCGGCAGCCCCTCGAGGAAGCGGTACGTGAGCTCGATGAGCTTGCTGCGCTTCAGGATGCCCACCGCGTTGAGCGACTTGTAGACGGCGCCCGTGCCGATGGTGCGCGCGATGTGGGCGCTCACGGCGGCGGCGTGCTTGCGCCGCTCGGGCTCGGGGAGGTCCTTCCCGCGCTCGAAGCTCCACTCGGCGAGCGTCCAGCCGAAGATGACGCCCGCGTCGCCGTGGAGGAGGGTATGGTCGAAGTCGAAGAAGGCCGCTGTCTGGCCGGGCGGCACCTCCGACGTCATCGGGCGGCGAGGGCAGGAGGGGTTTGAAAGGTTTGCCGACGCGCCGTTGGCCAACGCGGAGTGGAAAAGCACCTCGGGCGCGCCTTTTTCCACGGGGCGGCCGCTGGGCGCGCGATGGCCGTCCTGCTCTACGGGCTCGACCTCTCGCACCACGTCGTGAAGGTGCGCCGCATCCTCGCCTACAAGGGCATCGCGCACGACTACGAGTACGCGCCCATCCACGACCGGCAGGACCTTCTCGCGGTGAGCGGCCAGGACTACGTGCCCTACCTCCTCTGGGAGGACAAGGGCGTCACGTGGCCCGAGATCGCGGACTTCCTCGAGGCGAAGAGGCCGACGCCGACGCTCTATCCGGACGGGCAGCGCCACCTGGCGCGCATCCTGGAGAGCTGGGCGCACGACGTCGTCGAGGAGATGGCGTGGCGCATCGCGGCGCCGGGCGCGCGCAAGACGTTCGCCGACCCGCGCGAGGCGTGGGTGTTCGAGGAGCTGCAGATGCGCAAGCGCGGCGACCTCGACGAGCTCGCGGCGCAGAAGCCCAAGCACGAGAAGGCGCTCGTCGCGACGCTCAAGGACGTCGAGGCGCGCCTGGGAGAGTCCCCGTACCTGCTTGGCCGCGAGCCTTCCGTCGCCGACTTCGCGCTCTACGGCGCGCTCCACTGCCTCCCCTACACGGGGAACGAGATCCCGCGCGCGCTGCCCCACGTCCGCGCGTGGTTCGGCGCCGTGGCGGCCCTCGGCGCGGGCGGGAGCGGTGGCGCGTGAGCGCGCGCACGAGGGGCTACGTCGGCCTCTTCCTGAACATCCTCGTGCTGCCGGGTGTGGGCTCCCTCGTGGCGGGGGAGCGGGTCGGCTGGATCCAGGCGTCGCTCGCCCTTCTCGCGCTCGTGCTGCTGCTGGGCAGCCGCGCCTCGGGCGGCGGCTTCGGCGGCGCGGCCATCGGCGTGTCGGTCGTGCTCGTGGCCATCTGGGCGTGGGGCATCGTCACGAGCGTGCGCGCCCTGCGAGAAGCGTGACGCGCCGAGCGTTCCCTTAGCGGAGCGCGGGGTAGAGGAGCGGCGCCCACAGCGCGAGCCCCAGGAGGAACACCTTCATCCCGAGCGAGATCTGGCGGCGGCGCTCCGCCGGGTCGCGCTCCTCGAGCGCGATGGGCTGCCCGAAGAGCCCGCGAAGGACGCGGAACCTGCGCTCGCCGCCGAGGCCGACGAAGGGAATGCTCGCGAGGATGGCGAGGGCCCCCGCGGCGAAGAGCGCGTCGCCGACGCCGACGGTGCGCCAGCCGACGAGCGCGGCGAGGGAGGCGAGCGCGACGTACGCGAGCGGCCAGCGCGCCCACGGCGGGACGCGCTGCCACGCCGCGCCCGGTCTCACGCGCGGCTCGCCTCGTTGAGCCGCTTGAGCACGAACGACCGCTCGAGGCTCGCGAGGAAGTGGCCCGCGCGCGGCCCGCGCTGGGTGCCGAGGAACGCGAGGTAGATGGCGCGGAAGGCCTTGCCGCCGCCCAGGCCGCTCTCCTTGCCCGCCTCGTGCACGGTGTTGTGGATGCTCTCGGCGGTCCAGTCGACGTTCGCGAGCCGCGAGTGGAGCGTGCGCAGGAACGCGCGCTCGCCGTCGCCGAGGCTCGCGCTCTCCTTCGCCGTCCACTCCTGGACGACACGCGTGCGCGCTTCGGCGGGCGCGAAGTTCTCCAGCCAGTACGTCGCGTGCTCGACGCGCGCCTTCAGGTGCTCCTCCGCCTCCGGCGAGAGGTCCTCCACCATGCCGCTGCGCCGCAGGATGGCCTTGACCTCGCTCCACTTGCCCCCCGTGAGGTCGGTGAGGAAGACGACGTGGTTGTACGGGACGGCGGGGGGCGCCTCCGTGGGCACGCGGTGCGGCTGCGAGAGCTCGATCACGCGGTCGAGCTCCTTGAACTGCGGGTCCTCGCGCGCGGCCGCGCCCCCGGAGAAGTACGCCTGCTCCCAACGGTCGTAGTCGTTCACGAGGTCGACGATGCCAAGCCCCGGGTCGAAGTCGATGTGCTTGTTGGGCTGATAGCGCGCGATGAGGAAGCGCATGACCTCGGGCGGCGTCATGCGGAGCATCTGGCTTCCCGACACGGCGTTGCCCGCGGAGGAGTGCATGGCCCCGCCGGACTTGAGCTGGATGAACTCGTACACGGTGCGCACGGGCGGCTCGTAGCCGTACACCTCGCGCACGATCTCGACGCCCGTGTCCCACGAGCTGCCGGCGGCGGCGTGGTCCTTGCCCATCGCCTCGAAGGTGACCTCGAGGAACTTCCACCGCGCGGGCCAGTCGACGCGCCAGGGGAGCTTGCCTTCGCCGGGGGCGCGGATGTCCTTCTTCCCCTCGTGGCCGCACGCCTTGCAACGGTACTCGATGAAGGGCGCGGCGTAGAGCGTGGGCTCCGGGCCGTTGAGGCGTTGGCAGCGGGAGCACTGCACGTTGAAGGGGAGCCAGTTGGGCGGGAGCTTCCCCTCGCGGCCCGCGATGCGGACAATGATGTCGCGGATGACGTCCGTCGCCTCGAGCGCGTCGCGCGTCGCGTCGAGGTACATGCCCTGGCGGTACATCTCGTGCGCGTGGTACACCTTCGGGCGCACGCCGAGCTGCTCGAGGTCCTGGAGGAAGGGCTCGATGAAGTGGTGCGCGTAGCTCGCGTGGCACCCCTCGGGGCACGGGATGTCCGAGAGGGGCTTCCCGACGTGCTCCTTGAACTTCCGCTCGTCGAGGAACGGGTACACCTTGCGCAGGGGGTCGTACGAGTCGGCGATGTAGATGAGCTCCGACTCGCACCCGAGGCGCTCGAGCGCGCGGTGCACGAGCTCCGTCGTGAGGACCTCGCGCATGTTGCCGACGTGGATCGGCCCGGACGGGGTGATGGCGGTGGCGAGGACGTGGCGCGAGCCCCGCTTGGAGAGCTCTTCGGCCAGGACGTCAGCCCAGTGCATGCGGCGCGCAGGTGGGGGCTGTCGCTTAAAGGCGAGGGGGCGGAGCCCGCGCTCGGGGAG
>DASRYU010000165.1:0-4843 GCA_035687045.1 Thermoplasmatota archaeon
CCGGAGGCGCGCGCTCCGCCCGCGCCTCCGGCCCTCCGCGCGCCGGTCGCCCCCGCCGCGGCGCCGCGGCGCGACCGCCGCATGCTCTACCTCGCGGGCGGCGTGCTGGGCGTCCTTCTCGTGGGCGCCGTCGTCGTCTTCGCGGCGGTCGCGCTCGGCTTCCCGGAGAAGTACGTCCTCGACGACGACGAGATGCCACCGGGCATGTCGAACGCGCGCCTCTCGTCGAGCGAGCTGCGCGACGCCGGCATGTCCCGCAACCCCGGGCCCATCGACTGGGACCGCAGCGTCTTCGCCGACGGGTTCGCCCAGACGGGCGCGGACGACCCGAAGGAGGCGCACGGGCAGGTGCTCGCCGCCGGCGCGGCGCGCATCGTCATCCTCGCGATGCAGTACCCGAACGAGGACGAGGCGCGCGACGCGGCGCAGCAGATGCGCACCATCTGCAGCTTCGGCGGCCGCGCCGGCGTGCAGGCGGTCGTGCTGCGGGACGAGGACGTGGTCGTTGTCGTCATGTCGGGCGAGGGCGCGACGCGCGCCCAGGTCTCCGCGGTGGCCTCGGCCCTGACGGAGAAGGTCGAGGACCTCTCGCGCGTCTGCAGCACCTAGCGCGACGCGCGCTCCCGGAACCAGACCTCGAGCGTCTCGCCCACCACCGCGAGGCTGTCCGCGCTCACGGCGTCGAGGTCGTCGTCGTGCGTGTGGTGCCAGCGCGGGAACACGCGCGGGTCGCCGGGCACCGTGTGGATGAGGTCGATGGCCGCGACCTGCCGCTCCAGGAACGGGATGTGGTCGTCGAGGATCTTCGCGCCGATGCGGTCGAGGAACTGGTCGTGCCCGAGCATCTCGCCGACCGTGTACACCTCGTCCTGGACGGCCGCGGCGCGCGCGTCCTCCGCGCTGTACCCCTCGCGCGGGAGCACGAGGTCCGGCGCGCCCACCATGTCGACGAGCACGAGCGCGTCGATGGCCGCGAGCTCGGCGGCGCTGAGGCTTTCCGCGTACGCGCGGCTGCCGAGGATCCAGTCCGTGCGGCAGCCTTCCTTCGCGCGGTAGCCGCCGCCGTCCTCGCCGTCGAAGAACAGGAAGCGGACGCCGTGCGCGGTGTCGCGCGGAAGGACGCGCGCGAGCTCGAGAAGGACGCCCACGCCGCTCCCGCCGTCGTTGGCGCCGAGGATGGGCAGGTCGTGCTTCGACGGGTCGGGGTCCTTGTCGCCGACCGGGCGCGTGTCGTAGTGCGCCGCGAAGACGATGAGCTTCCCGGATGTGCCCGCGCGTTCCGCGACGATGTTGTGCATCGGCGTGCGCTCGCAGCCGTACGTCGCGTTGAAGTGGTGCCACGACACCTCGTAGCCCAAGGCGCTCATCGTGGCGTCGATGTAGCGCGCCACCTCGCGGTTCCCCTCCGTCCCCGGCACGCGGTAGCGCGGCTCCCCGTTCTCGTCGTGCACCTGGGCGACGACGTGCGCGTACGCGCGGGCGCCGTCGAAGGTCGGGGCGGGGGGCGACGCGGTCGGCGCGGTGGGCGTCGCGGACGGCGTGGCGACGGGAGTGGCGCCCGTGGGCGTCGTGGCGGGAGCCGGCGCGTCGAGGACGCAGCCGGCGACGAGGACGGACACGAGGAGGAGCCAGCCCCATCGCATACGGCGAGCAACGAAGGTCCACGTCTTGAAACAACTGGACGCGACGTCACGCGGAGCCGCACGTTGGCGCGCGTTCATGTCCGTGGACCGCGTAGGCTTGGCCGTGACGGCTGCGGCACCCGGGAGCTCGGCGCGCAGGGTGGAGGACCTCGCGCGCATCGTGTCGCTCTACGGCCGCCCCGTCGAGATGAGCATCGACGTGCCCATGCGCGAGTGGGAGTTCAACCTCCTCCGGTTCAGCAAGCGCGACGGCCGCTTCCGCGACGCGACCATCCTCATCCCGTACGACGGGAAGCTTGTCTGCATCGTCAAGCACGGCTACCCCGACGGCATCGCGCGCCCGCCCAGCGGCGGCGTCGTTCCGGGCGAGCCTCTGGACGCGGCCGCCGAGCGCGAGGCGTACGAGGAGACGGGGCTTCGCGTGCGCCTCACGCACTACCTCCTGCGCGCCTCGTGCCACTTCACGCTGGGCAAGCACGTCACGCCCAGCCCGCACGCCCTGGCGGAGGCGAGCCGGAAGGGGCGGCAGCAGGATTGGATCTTTGACCAGCTCGCCGCGTACGCGGCGGCCGAGCCCCCGAAGGCGGACGCGCCCGAGTACTGGGAGAGCCACGTCTTCTGGGCGACGCCGGTCGAGGGGGAGCTTGGGCCCAAGGACGAGAACGAGGTGAAGTCGGTGGTGCTTCTGGCCCCCGAGGAGCTCGAGGACGTCGTGCACGCGCGCATGCGCGAGGCCGACATCGGCGGGTTCAGCTACCGCGTGGCCCTGCAGGAGGCCGCGCTCGCCGCCGCGCGCGCGCAGGGGCTCCTCCCGCCGCGGACGGGGCACGAGCCGGTCTGAGACGGCGCGCGCGCTGGCGCGGCGGAATGGAGAGAACGAGAGAGAAGAGAGGACGACGGACGCGCGGCGCATGCCCTTACGGCAGGAGCGCCGGGACGTCGGGGGGCGCGCCCGCGGGGCAGCCGCCGGAGACGGAGTGGTACTGGCCACCCGCGTACGCGAAGACGCTTGTGTCGCAGTAGGAGTAGCCCGGCCACGACACGCCGTACCAGCTCACGGACGCGGCGGTGCAGCTCCAGCTCGCGTCGCAGACGGTGGCGCTTGCGCCGACCGCGCTGTAGTCGTAGTAGCCGGGGTAGCCGCCGCAGCTGGTCATGGCGGAGACCCACGTGTAGCCACTGCTGTCGTACTGCCAGTAGTAGATCATGTTCGCGGCGCTGCCGTTGTCGCAGGTGCCGTACGAGTAGGTCAGGGCGCACAGGCGGGTCGTCACCGGGTCGCACGTGTAGGCCGCGTCCGCGCTCGGGAGGAACGCGAAGCTGGCGGTCACCAGACAGATAGCAAGAAGGGTTCTCATGGGTTCCTACCTCCCGCGCCGCGCAGGGACGGCAGGGTGGATAACCTCTCGTCTCCGCGTGGCGGCGCGCGCATACGGTCCCGCGCGCCGAAGGCAAGCGTCAACCCGCGCGCGCCGCCCGCGCCGCGGCGAGCTCCCCGATGCTGCGGCCGAGCGCGAGCCCCTCCTCGTTGTCAGCTCCGATGTGGATGCCGCCGTAGAAGCGCGACGCGGAGGCCTCGAGCGCGACCGCCGTCAGCTCGTCGCGCGCCTCCGGGAAGAGGTGGGACAGCGTCTCCGTCGCGGCGCCCGCGAACGTGGCGTGCCCCGAGACGTAGCCGGGGAAGGGCGGCGTCGGGAGGAGCGGGGACCACGCGGGGTCGATGCGCTCGCGGATGGTGGTGACCGGCCGCTCGTACCAGTAGGTGAACTTGGCGTCCCACGCGGCGATGGCGGCGTCCGCGAGCGCGGCCGCGACGTGCGACATCACGCGCGCGGTCATCATCGTCGAGAGCTCGCGCTCGCGCGTCTCGTTGAGCGCCATCCACAGCCACATGCCCGGCGGCGTCACCGTCCCCGGCCCCCCCGCCCAGCGCTGCGCCAGGTCGCGCTCCTCGGGCGTGAGCGCGAGGCTCGCGCGGTGGAGCGCCTCCGTCTGGGCGTGGAACTCGGCGGAGTCGCACGCAGGGGGCGGCGGCGGACGGAACTGCGAGCCACGCTCCATGAGGAACGGCGCGACGCCGCCCCAGTGCGGCTCGAGAGGACCCTCGCGGAAGGCGGGCGGCGTGGGCCGCCAGATGCAGGGTCCGGCCGGCGCCGCCACGGCTGACGTCGTGGCGGAGCCGTCGCCCTCCCGCGCCTCGAGAACGCTCCGCGCGACGGCGCGCCCCAGCGCGAGCCCCGCCTCGACGTCGCTGCGATGCGCGGCGCCGGCGGTGAGGCGGCTCCACGCGCCGCGCTCGCCGAGCGCGACGAGCTCGTCCTCCGCGTCCGGGAAGAGGGCGGGAAGGATCACCTGCGCGACGCCCGCGAGCGCCGCATGCTCGCTCGGATACGCCGGGACGCCGCGGTCGCGCACGACGGGCGAGAGCGACGGGTCGAGCGCCGCCGGCGAGGGCCGTTGATAGCAAGCCTTCGCGGCCCACGTCACGACGAGCGCGTCGTGCATCGCGATCTCGAGCATCGCGAGGCCCCGCGCCACGCGCGGCGGGCTCATCCCGGGACCCGCGGAGCGCGCGGCGACCTGTGCGAGCGCGAGCTCCGTCCAGTACGCGGAGGCGGCCGTGCCGTCGGGGCTTCGCGCGAGCGCGACCTCCTCCTGCGTGCGCGCGCCTTCGCGGGCGTGGAGCTCCGCGAGCTCCGCCGCGTGCTCCGCAGAGCCGGCCGCGGGGGGCGAGGCGGCATCAGGAGGCCCTTGTCCGCGAACCAGGTCGCCCAGCCTGCCGCTTCCGCGTCGTCGAAGCGCGCCGGCGATGCCGCGCACGCCGGGCTCTCCGCGCGGCCGGCCAGCTCCCGCGCGCCGAACGCGACGGCGGGCGCGAGAACAAGGAGCGCGACAACGAGCGCGGCGCCGGCGCGAAGCTTCCGCGGAATCGGTCCCCCCTCCAGGCGCGGCTCCCCCAGCGCGCAGCCCCGCGAGGGTGGATAATGGCAGCGCCCTCGCGTCACATCGAGATGATGCTCGCTACATCGAGATGATCTGGTTGAGCGTGTCGAACGCCGCTCGCTACATCGAGATGATCTGGTTGAGCGTGTCGAACGCCGCCATCATGTCCCTCCGCTCCGACAGCGCCCTGTCGAGAATGCGTCAGGGGTCCTGCGGACCCCATACTCGCTACATCGAGATGATCTGGTTGAGCGTGT
>DASRYU010000166.1:0-13086 GCA_035687045.1 Thermoplasmatota archaeon
CGCCCACGAGGAGCACGAGGAGCGCGAGGGGCAGCAGGAGCGCGACGCCGCGATGGGGCGCGGCGGCGACCTTGGTGCCGGAGGCGGCCCGCGCGTCCTCGACCTCGCTCACTCGACCACCTCGAACATGCCCGTCCAGCCAAGCTCCGCGAGCTCGCTCTGGTGCGCGTGGAACATGAAGCGGCCGGGGAACTTGTACGTGAACTCCATCAGGCCGCGCTCGCCCTGGATGATGGCGACGTTGTCCGTGAATCGGCGCGGGTTCGACTTGTGCCCGTTCTCGACGTAGTGGAAGAAGTTCCCGTGGAGGTGGAAGGAGTTGAGCGCGTCGAACTCCGTGATGTTGATGACGAAGGCGCGCTGCAGGCGGTCCTTCGTGATGCGCAGCGGGCGGTGCACGTACGCGAAGGCCTTCGTGTTCACCGCGTAGATCTCGTTCTCGTTGTCGAAGTTCGTGTCGAACGAGTTGAGCATGAACACGAATTCGTTCTCCGCCTCGTCCCCCCAGCCGTCCTTCGGGTCGACGATGTAGGCGCCGTAGAGCCCCTTGTGGATGTGGCGCTTGAGCGGGACCGCGTGGCAGTGGTAGAGGTGGACGCCGTGCGGGTCGGCGTCGAACTCGTAGGTGAACGCGCCGCCGGGCGGGATCTGCCCAGGGCCGATGTCGGGGATGCCGTCCATGATGGCGCTGTGGATGCCGTGGAAGTGCATCGTGTGCGGATGCGTCCCGTTGTTGCGGAAGCGGATGCGCAGCTTGTCCCCCTCGCGCGCGCGCAGCGTGGGTCCCGGCACCTGGCCGTTGAACGTCCACGCGTTGAAGAAGACGCCCGGCGCGATCTCGATGACCTTGTCGACCGCTTCGACGTCGTACTCGCGGACCTTCGCGCCGTTGCCGAGGTCGCCCACCTCGCGCCCCCAGTCGAAGCGCGTGGCGTAGGCGTACGGGTCGAAGTCGCTCGTGCTCACGGGGCCGACGGTCATGTTGCCGCCGTGCCCGCGGGGCGCGTGATGCGCGAGGTGCTCGGCGGCGCGCGCGCTGCCGGCGAGCGCGGCGGCCCCGCCCGCGAGGGCCGCGCCCTGCAGGAAGCGGCGGCGAGCCCGGGAGGTGGGGGTCATGCGGTGGAATGAAGGCCGGGCGAGCATGAATGTTTGCCCAATGCAACTTTCTTAGCCTGTCCTAATCCCACACTCTGGCCGGAGGCGTGGTTCATCCCGCTCACCGCGGAGAGCGCGGCGAGCGCGGGGCATGCGCGGAGGCGTCTCAAGCTCGCCACTGCCCCGCGCGGGTTGTTTGACAAACTCCGCGTCACCTCCGCGAGCTCCGCGTCCTCCGCGGTGAGCGTCGGACGGAGCCGATCCCGCTCACCGCGGAGAGCGCGGAGAGCGCGGGGGCATGCGCGGAGGCGTCTCAAGCTCGCCACCGCCCGCGCGGGTTGTTTGAGAAACTCCGCGCCACCTCCGCGAGCTCCGCGTCCTCCGCGGTGAGCGGCCGTGAGTTGAAAGGCTCCGCGCGTCCCCGCGACCCTCGCGCCCCCGCGGTGAGCGTTTAGCGAGCGGGGCGGTCCACCTCCGCGAGCTCCGCGTCCTCCGCGGTGAGCGTGCGTGAGCTGCAAGGCTCCGCGCGTCCCCGCGACCCCTCGCGCCCCCGGCGTAGGCGTTCAGGCGAGCGGACGCAGGGCGACGCGCGGCACGACGGGCTTCTGGCGGAGGATCCAGTCCACCGCCGCGGGCAGGTCGCGCGCCACGTGCGTCGCGTAGCGGTCGGCGCGCTGGAGGCGCGTGCGCAGCCGCGGGTCCACGAGCACCGTGCGGCAGCCGGCGCGGCGGCCGGCGAGCATGTCCTTCGTGTTGTCGCCCACCATGAACGACGCCTTGAGGTCGAGCTCCAGCTCGCGCGCCGCCTGTCGGAGGAGCCCCGGCTTGGGCTTCTGGTCCTCGCAGTTCGAGCCGCGCCGGTGCAGGCACGCGTAGACGCCGTCCACCGCGCCGCCCTCGCTCTCCATCGCCTCCACGACGAGACGCATCACCTCGTCGTGGTCCTCGCGCCTGATGTAGGTCGAGCCGAACCACGGCTGGTCCACGAACTCCTGGTTCGTCGCGACGCACACCGCGAACCCCGCGCGCGTGAGGCGCGACACGGCCTCGGCCACGCCGGGGAGGATGCGCAGCTGCGACGGCTTGCGCACAAGCGGCAGGCGGCGGGCGTTCAGGACGCCGTCGCGGTCGAGGAACACGGCCGGGCGCATGGACGTTCCACGCCGCGAGCGGGCCTTGAGGCTGTCGGCGGCGCAGCCGGGGGAGGGGGCCGGAACTATGCCACGTGGTCCCACGTGGGGCCAGGTGGTCCCACCTGGCCGGATGGGCTCAGAACGGCCGCGTCATCGGCGGCGGCCGCTGCACCGCCGCGCGCAGCCCCTTCTGGCGCAGGTAGTACCCGAACGCGAGGCCGGTCACGAGCCCCGCGAGGTGCGCGATATTGCCGACGCCGCTGTTGGGTGTCACGGCGCCGAGGAGGTCGAAGAGGACGTAGAAGATGGTGAGCGCCCAGAGCGGCGCGGGGATGACGAAGAAGACGAGGACGGTGAGCCGCGGCGCGATGACGACGAGCGTCCCCATGATGCCTTGGATGGCGCCGGAGGCGCCGAGGCCGGCGCTCTGCTGGTCGAAGATGAGCTGGGTGAGGACGATCTGGGCGATGCCGCCGACGATGCCGGCGCCGAGGAAGAGCCACGTGAAGCGGCGCGTGCCGATGAGGCGCTCGGTGGTCTGTCCGAAGAAGAGCAGCACGAGGCTGTTGATGAGGATGTGGTTGAAGCTCGTGAGGGAGTGGGCGAAGATGGACGTGAGGATCGTCCACGGCTGGACGAGGAAGTCGTTCTGGATGAGGAAGATGTCGTCGAAGGCGTCGGGCGCGGTGAGGGCGACGACCCATTCGAGGATGAAGACGGCGACGATGACGCCGAGGAAGACGTACGTCATCTTGCCGTCGACCTTCGACCAGAAGGCGTCCATCGACATGCCGGCGCGCGCGGTGGCGCTCACCTGCGGGCGCACGACGCCCGGCTCGGGCGCCATGACGCGGCCTTCGGCGCGCATCTTCTCGCGGTAGACGCCGAGGCCCGCGCAGCTGTGGTTCTCGGGGAGCCGGTGCGCGGCGCAGTAGCGGCCTCGGCAGAACTTGCAGACGTACGGCATGTACTCGTCCACGCCGCACTGGTCGCACTGCGCCGGCATCGCCTCGGCGACCCCTGCGAGTCCCATAAAGGTTTTCGGATGCGGCCTCCGTGCGCGCGGCGTGCCTCGTGCGCTCCCGCGAGCGTTCTTCGCGCGCGACGCCGATATCGTGGCGCGCGACCTTCTCGGTCGGCTTCTGGTGCACGAGCTGGAGGGGGAGCGGCTTGCGCTGCGCATCGTGGAGACGGAGGCCTACTTCGGGCCGCCCGGGCGCAACGCGCACCTCGCGCAGCGGCTCGACATGCCGGCGACGCTGCGGCGGCATCTGCTCGCGAAGGGGGACCCGGCGGCGCATTCGTTCGTCGGGGTGACGCCGCGCAACCGCGTGATGTACGGCCCGCCGGGCTATGCGTACGTCTACCTCATCTACGGCCTGCACGAGTGCGTGAACGTCGTGACGGGGCCCGAGAAGGAGCCGGAGCCGCAGGCGGTCCTTCTGCGCGCGGGCGAGCCCGTGGAGGGGCTCGCGACGATGCTCGCGCGCCGGGGCGCCGCGCGCGTGACGGACGTCGCCTCGGGCCCCGCGAAGCTGGCGAAGGCGATGGGCATCACGCGCGCGCACTACGGCGCGGACGTCACGCGCGGCGCGCTGCGCTTCGAGGAGGGCGAGCCGGCGGCGAAGGTGGACGTGACGCGGCGCATCGGCGTGGTCGGCGGCGAGTCGCTGCGGCTGCGCTACCTCGAGCGGGGCAATGCGCACGTGTCGCGCGCTAAGGCAGCCGGAGCGACCCCTCGAGCGACACCACCGCCGTCCCGCCGATCCGCACGCGCGGGTCCGCCGGGTCCCCCTGCACGTCGACGGTGACGACGCCGGGCCGCCCGCGGAAGTGCCCCTGCTCGCCGGTGAAGCGCGCGGGGCTCGTGATGCGGCCGAGGCGCAGGAGGTAGCCCGCGAGCGACATGTGCGCTGCGCCGGTCACGGGGTCCTCGTCGATGCCGACGCCGGGCACGAAGTAGCGGATGTGCGTGAGGTTCGCGGGGTCGTGCGTCTCGAAGGAGACGGGGACGATGCCGTCGATGCCGCGCTCGCGGTAGAGGCGCGCGATGGCGGGGAGGTCGGGGGCGAGCGCCTCCATCGCCTTCATGCCGTCGACCGTGCAGAGCAGCATGCCCTTCACGAGCATCGGGTCGCGCACGCGCGGCGCGCCCAGGAGCCGCGCGACCGCGTCGGGCGCGAGCGGCGAGGGCTCGACCACGACCGGGTCCGAGGAGAGCCACACCATGCCGTCGCGCACCTCGACGTCGAGCACGCCGACATTCGTCTCGAGCTTGAGCGTGGGCGAAAGGAGGCGGCCCAGCGAGGAGAGAAGGTGGAACGTCGCGACGGTCGCGTGCCCGCAGAGCTTGATCTCCGTCGTCGGCGTGAAGTAGCGCAGCTTCGCGTCGGCGCCAGGGGCCGTGGGCGGCAGGAGGAACGCCGTCTCGCTGAGGCTCATCTCGCGCGCGATAAGCTGCATCTCGCGCTCCGTGAGCCCCTTCGCGTCGGGCACGACGCCTGCCGCGTTCCCGGAGAAGGGGGTCGTCGTGAACGCGTCGACCTTGTACGCCTCGAGGCGGCGCATGCGCGGCCAGCGAAGGTCGCGCATTTAGGCGTCGTGGTCGCGGCGACGTCGCTTCTTCAGCGGCGGCGCCAGAGGAAGGCGGCGCCGACGAGGCCGGCGAGGACGAGCATGAGGGCGGGCCCGGGCGTCTCCTGCAGGGGGGCGCCGATGTTGCCCGCGCCGTCGACCGCGGCGACGCTGATGGTCATGACCATGCCTTCCATGTGGCCGTCGTCGTTCGGGTATGCGTGCGGCCGGCAGTGAACGACGAACTCGCCGATCTCGCCGAAGGTCCAGGCGAACGACTCGCCGTTGCGCACGATGGCGTCGAAGGACTCGCCGCCGTCCCACGTCGAGGTGACGGTGTGCGGCATGGAGTCCTCGTTCGTCCAGACGACCTCCTCGCCCACCGTGATCTGGAGCGAGTCGGGAGAGAAGAAGCCGCCAAGGACCTTGACGTCGGTCGCGGCGCTCGCCACGGGAAGGGCGAGCACGAGCGCCAGCGCCGCCAGCACGACACGGTTCATGGTGCCGGCGGCCGCCGGACGCGTGTTCCCCTTTGTGGGTCACCGCGCGAAGCGTGTCACTCGCGCCGCGTGCGGCCCGTCCAGGCGCCGCCGGCGGCGAGCACCGTGAGGAGGACCGCCCACAGCGGCGCGCCGGGGATGCCCTCGCGGATGGCGCCGGGGCCGCCGACGTCGTCCGTCGGGGGCGTCGTCGGGTTGGCGCCTCCGCCGCCGTCCGTCGGCGGGGGCGTGACGCCCGGCTGCGTCGTCACGGGCGGCGGGTTCGTGCCCTGGTCGGGGCGCCCCGTGAACTCGACGCGGAAGGCGGTGACGCCGCCGCGCATGCTCCAGAGGTCCTTGCCGACGTCCGGCACGAGGAACGTGTCGCCCACGAGCGGGATGCCGCCCTGGACGCCGCCCTGCACGCTGAGGTTCATGAGAACTTCGCCCGTGTCCATGTCGAGCGCGAAGACGTTGCCGAACGCGTTGCCTTGGAGAACGACGCCGTCCGCGGCCGTGCTCGGCCCGAACATGCGGTGGCCGTACTGCGTGGGGAGCGGGTTGAGCTCGCGCGCCCACTTGACCTGGCCGGTGCGCGTGTCGATGGCGTGGACCATGCTGCGCGCGGTGGTCGGCGCGTAGAGGATGCCGTCGCGGTAGCTCGCGGTGCCGAGGAACCCTTCGACCTGCGAGGCCGGCACGCCGGGGACGCGGAAGTCGACGGTGACGTTCCAGACAAGCTCGCCCGTCGCGCGGTCGAGCGCGAAGAAGCGGCCGCCCTTGTCGCCGTCGCCCACGAGCTTGCGCCCGTTGGCCTCGAAGAGGAGCGGGCTCGCGCCGAAGTCGCGGTCCGGGCCCGCGCCGCCGCGCGCGTTGAACGCGTCGTTCTTCGTCGCCTGGTAGTGCCAGACGATCTTGCCGTCGCTCATGCGCAGCGCGACGATGCTGTCCGTGTACTCGCTCACCGGCTCGCCGTAGGAGTTGCCCGTGCCCACGAAGAGGAGGCCGAGCTCGGGGTCGATGGCGGGCGTGGACCAGACGCTCACGCCCAGTCCGTCGGGCGTCTGCAGGTACGTCTTCCACTTCATGGCGCCCGTCTGCGCGTCGAACGCCGCGACGCTCCCGCGGAACGTCTGCTCGCCGGTGTACTCGATGAGCGTCTGCTCGGAGGCGACGCCCGTGTAGAGGACGCCGTTGTGCACGACGGGCGAGCCGTAGAGGTGCGTGCCGTCGACCTCGTCGGCGCGCACGCGCCAGACCTGCGAGCCGTCGCTCACCTTCCGCGCCGTGATCCAGCCTTTCTGGTCGTTGATGTAGAGCTTGTCGCCCGCGACGGCGATGCTGCTGTCGACGCCGGCGCCGTTGTCCACCGTCCACACGACGCTGCCGTCCTTCACGCGCAGCGCGTGGATCTTCCCCGCGTAGTCGCCGAAGTAGGCGATGCCGTCGACGACGGCGGGCGTGCCGGTGACGGTCGCGCTGCGGTAGGTCCACGCCTCGCGCGCGGTGCGGATGCTTGTCTTGTCGATGCCGCTCGCGACGTGGCGGTGGTTGTTGAGCGTCGCGTGGGCCATCGGCCAGTCCTCGACGGGCGCCTGCGCGGGCTCGCGCGGCTCGCCGCCGCTTCCGGGCGCGGCGAAGCTCACGATGCTCAGCTCGTCGAGCCAGAGGTTGCGCTTCTTGCCCGCCTCGTCGTTGTCGTAGCAGATGTCGAGCGTGTGCGGCCCGGCGCTGACGGTGAAGCGGGTCGTGCGCTCCTCCCAGTCCTCGCCCACGTGGTACGTCTCGACCTCCTTGTCGTCGATCTTGACGATGACGTGCGTGCCCACGCCGCCGTGCACGTTGCCACGCAGGCGCGGCGTCACCGCGTGCTCGCCGCTTCCTTCCGCGATGAACATCTCGACGAAGCAGCCCACACCCCACTGGAGCCACTGCGTGTTGTTCCGCGCGGTGGAGGCGCGCTCGAGCTGTCCGGTGACGCTGTTGTGGATGTCCTCCGCGTCGACGACGACGTAGCCGCCGGCCGGCACGCGCGGCACGCCCTCGAGCGTCGGCTTGCTGATCTGCACCCAGTCGACGACGAGCGGGCGGTCCGCCTTGGCGCCGCGGTAGTTGTCGAAGTTGTCGACGCTGAGCGTGTGCTTCCCCTTGAGGAGCGGGATGGACTGCGGGTAGGTGAGCCAGTCGCCGCGGACGTCCCACTCGGCGCGCTGCTCGCCGTCGATGAGGATGTGCATGTGCGGGTTCATCATGTCGGGCGGGTGCCAGCCGCGCGCGCGGATGTCGACCCAGACGACGCCCGACTCGGGCACGTCGATCTCCGTCGTGATGTAGCCGTACGTGGTGAGGTTCCACGCCCGGCGGCCCGTGGCGGAGGCGTCCTGCTCAAGCTTGCCCAGCGGCTTGTCGGGGAAGGCGTCCGTCTCGAGCGTGAGCATCACGTCGGTGCGGGGGACGGTCTTGCCGCCGAGGCTGCGGGCCCCTTTCCCCTCGTTGTGGGCGGCGAGGGCCGGGGCCGCGGCGACGGCGACGAGCATGGCGATGGCGACGAAGGCTGCCCAGCGCATGGGGAACGAGCGCGGCCAGGCGCCCACCGGTGAAGCGGGTTGTGGGACATATGCCCGAACAGGTTATCCGCGCCGTCGTTCGTGCGAGCGCATGAACCCCGAGTTCCTGAGCGGCGAAGCGAGCGCCTCGCCCGCGGTGGAGCCCCTGCTCGAGGGCGCGCGGCGGCTGGCGGCGCTCGGTGCCGCCTCGGGCGCGCTCGCCGCCCGGAACGGCCCTCGCGTGACGACGCACGCCGCCGTCCCGTTCGAGGTCCTCACGCACCAGGACTTCGTCGAGGTGGCGGACTACGACCCGCACCTCGACCGCCTGATGGTGCTCGGCTCGCGCGCGCCCCACCCGCACGCGGGGATGCTGCAGCTCGTCTTCCGCGCGAAGAAGGAGGTCGGCGCGCTCGTCCTGCTGGAGAACGTGCAGGCGGACGCGCCGGAGGCGAAGCGCGGGCGCACGACGCTCGAGAACGCGCTGGGCATCCTCGAGGCGCTGCGCGGGCGCGACGCGGTGCGCTGGACGCAGCACCTCATCGTCGTCGGCCGTACGCCCGAGGAGACGCTCGCGCGCGCCGAGGCGCTCGTCGGGAGCGCGCGGTAGATGCGCGTCTCCGAGTTCCAGCGCCACATCGCGGAGCTCTACCTCGAGAAGGACAAGCGCCGCGGCGCCGAGGGCACCATGCTCTGGCTTATCGAGGAGGTGGGCGAGATGACGGAAGCCGCGCGGCGGAAGGAGCTCGACGCGCTCGCCGCGGAGATGGCGGACGTGCTCGCGTGGACCGCGAGCCTCGCGAACCTCTACGGCGTGGATCTCGAGGCGGCGCTCGCGCGGAAGTACCCGGCGACGTGCCGGCGCTGCGACTCCAAGCCGTGCGCGTGCCCGGAGCCGAAGCAGCGGATGCTGTAACGGGCGCGGCGCCTTCGGCGCGGTCACCCAAGGACGCGCGGTGACATCGGGGCCGGGCGGCCCCTTGCGTGCGTCCTTGGGTCCCTGCGTCCTTGGGTGGATCCGCGAAGCGGACTCGCCCGGCGCTGCCGCGGGAAGTGCTTACGCGCGCACGACGCGCACCACGTTCCCCGCGGGATCGCGGGCCTCTTCGCCGCCCAGCCGCGCCGCCGTCTCGTCGAGCGCGTCGCGCGGCACCGCGAGCTCGAAGCTGCGAAGGCCGAGCGTTCCAGGCTGCGCGGGAGCGCCGCCTGCGGTGCCCCAGCCGTTGACGGCGACGTGGTGGTGATAGCCGCCGGCGCTGAGGAAGCTCGCCTGCGCGCCGTAGCGCGTGACGAGGTCGAGGCCGACGACGTCGCGGTAGAAGCGCTCCGCCGCCGGCACGTCGTTCACCTGCAGATGGACGTGTCCGACGCGCGCGCCGTCGGGCGCGCCGCCCCACGCGCGCCCGGCGCCCTCCGCGAGCACGCCCTGCACGTCCATCGGCTGCGTCGTCATGTCGATGCGCTCGCCGGTGCGCGGCCACTCGTCGCGCGCGCGGTCGGCGTAGATCTCGATGCCGTTCCCCTCCGGGTCGGAGAGGTAGAGCGCCTCGCTCACGGCGTGGTCGCTCGCGCCCTCGAGCGGGTAGCGCGCCCGCACGAGGTGGTGGAGGAGCGCGCCCAGGTCCGCGCGCGAGGGCAGGAGGTACGCGACGTGGTAGAGGCCCGCCTCGCCGCGCCCGCGGGGGCGGGCATCGGGCGTGTGGTGGAGCCGCAGGAAGGTCGCGTCCGCTCCAAGCTCCACGACGCCGTCGCGCCGGCCGTGCTCGCGCCAGCCGAGCGTGTCGCGGTAGAAGCGCAGCGCGCGGTCGAGGTCGGCGACGTTGAGGTCGACGGTGCCGATGCGCGCGGCGTCGGGGAGCTTGCCCATGCTTCAGCCCTGCTTGACGAACTGGAGCGCGAGCTGGACCTTGACCTTGTCCCCGACGAGGACGCCGCCGGTCTCGAGCGCCGCGTTCCACGTGAGGCCGAAGTCGCGGCGGTCGAACGTCGTCGTCGCCTCGACCGCGGCCTTCGTGTTGCCCCAGGGGTCCTTCGCCTCGCCGAGGACCTCGACGTCGAGGACGACGGGGCGCGTCACGTCGCGGATCGTGAGGTCGCCGTGCACGCGGAGACCGTCCTCGACCGTCTCGACGCGCGTGCTGACGAAGCGGATCGTCGGGTAGGTGGCGACGTCGAAGAAGTCCGGCGAGCGCAGGTGGTTGTCGCGGTCGGCCGCGCCGGTCGTGATGGCGGCGACGTCCAGCTCCGCCTCGACGCGGCTCTTCGTGATGTCGCTCTCGTCGCGGACGATCGTGGCGGAACGGGGCGGGATGTTGCCGCGCACGTTCGCGATCATCAGGTGGCGCACGGTGAAATCGGCATGCGAGTGCGCCGGGTCGAGGGCCCAGGTGGTGGTCGTCTTGTTCGTCGGGTTCGCGAGCGTCTGGTTCGGGGACATCTCAACCAGACTATGCACTTCGAAGTGATATACTATCGAGTTAGGAGTATCGAAGCCACTCCTGGGGTCGGTAGCTACGGAAGGCGAAGCTATATCTCTTCAGAGTTAGTAGTATACGTCATGGCCCGCAGGGCGACAGCGAACGGCAGGCCGGGCATCCGCAAGCCCGAGGACGACCACGTGAAGTGCACGGAGCAGAGCGGGGGCTGCGAGATTCAGGACCTCTTCCGCCTGCTTGGCAAGTCGCACACGCTCGACATCCTCCACCTCTTCGTCGTCCAGGAGCCGTCGGAGTCGCTGCGCTTCGTCGAGGTGCAGAACGCGCTCAAGCTCTCCCCCAACACGCTCTCGGAGCGGCTGAAGGAGCTTGTCGAAGCGGGCCTTCTCGGCCGCACCGCGTACAACGAGATCCCGCCGCGCGTCGACTACCAGGCGACGCGGAAGGCGCGCGAGCTCGAGCCCGTCTTTCAGGCGCTCATCGAGTGGTCGCGCCGCAACGACCTGGCACCCGTATCCGCCGGCGCCGCGCCCGAATCGGCCGTCGGCTGAGCGCGTTCGATCACGCTCACCGCGGAGGACGCGGAGCCCGCGGAGGCCGCGCGGAGGTCGCACGGCAGGCGCTTTTTTCGTCGCTCCGCGCACGCCCCGCGCTCTCCGCGCGCTCCGCGGTGAGCGGTTTCGAGGCGGCCGGAACAACCTCGGACGAGGCCGCGGCGGCTCAGTTGAAGCCGCCGAGGAGCCCGATGTTGAGCTGCGCCGTGAGCTCGCGCGCGCGGTTGCGGATCGTGACCTCCGTCACGCCCGACACCTCGCTCACGCGCTTCTGCGTGCGCGGCTGCCCCATGTCGTGCGAGGCGACGTAGATGGCGCTCGCAGCGAGCCCGGTCGGGCTGCGGCCGCTCGTGATGCCTTTCGCGTCGGCTTCGCGCAGCATCTCGCGGGCGCGCGCCTCCACCGGGGGCGGAAGCTGCAGGTCGCTCGCGAGCCGCGCGAGGAAGTCCGTCGCGTGGGGCGACGTGGGCTTGAGCTGGAGCTTGCTCACGAGGACGCGGTGGCAGCGGAGCAGCGTGCGCCGGTCAACGCCCGAAGCCTCCGCCATCTCGTCGGGGTTGCGCGGGTAGCCCGCGAGGCGCGTCGCGCTGTAGATGGCCGCGGCGGCCATCGCGTCGATGCTGCGGCCGCGGATGAGGTCCGCCGCCGTCGCCTGGCGGTAGATGCGCACGCCCTGCTCCGTAATGGGCTGCGGGATGCCGACGCGGTCGGCGATGCCCTGGATGTAGGTGATCGCCTTCGCGATGTTGCGGTCGGCGCCGCTCTTGAACGTCGAGCGCGAGTGGAGGCGGCGCAGGCGCGCCATCTCGTAGTGGCGCTTCGCGGGGATGCGCTTGCCGTGCGCGTCGCGCGTGCTGCGGCTGAAGGGCGTGGAGAGCCCGTAGTCGTGGAGCATCTCCGTGCGCGGAGCGCCCACGCGGACGCCGCTCTTCTCGCCGTCGAAGCTGCGCCAGTCGGGGCCGTAGTCGATCTCGTTCTCGCTCGCGATGAGGCCGCACTTGGGGCAGACGGTCTCGCCGTGCTGCGCGTCGCGGATGACGGGCGTCTGGCACTCCGCGCAGCGGAGGGACTCGCCCGTGTCGGAAGGGTTCTGGGTGGTGGACATACTCAAATCGGAAGGCACCGCGGCGGCCGGAGTTCTCTCGTCCCCCCGCAGCCACGGACCGTTCTTACCTGGGTTTGGTCTACTATATAAGGAGTCGGTAACTGCGCACTATCTCCACGTCTGCGTGAGGGGGAGTGAAAATCGGCACTTCGCGGGGCAGGAGTCGCTCCTCAGCCGAGGAGCGACGTTTGTACTCCCGTCCGGGGTCGGCGACGGGGCGCACAGCGGCCCAGAGGCGCTGCGTCGTTCATGGCGCCGCCCACAAACGCTTTTGTCCGCACCGCCGTCGGACGCGCGTGCGTCGCGCCCTCGCCCTCCTCGTCCTCGCGCTCCTCGCCGCCGGCTGCGCCGCGCCCGCCGCCGAGCGCGCGCAGGCGGACGCCGAGCCGCTCGACCCCGCCTCCGACGATGCCCCGGCCGCGCCCGCGCCCACGCCCGCGACGCCGGCCGAGCAGCGCCCGCAGCCGCGCCCGGCGACGCCGGCGAACCAGACGCAGCAGCCGCCCGAGGAGGGGCCGGCCTCGAACGAGACGCAGGCGCACAGCGAGCCCGGCCCGTTCGACCCCGAGCACGCGACGGAGCCGTGCGACTCGCTCGAGCTCCGCTCGCCCCTCGTCACGGACACGACCGGCCTCGCCACCGGATGGCCGCTTCTCCAGCTCGACGTCGTGATGCTCGCCGACCCCACCTTCGTCGCCGCGCACCCCGACGACTGGCGCGTGCTCCTCGAGAACCTCGTCTTCGACGCCTCCACCCGCTACGAGGCGCAGATGGGGCTTCGCCTGCGCGCCATCCTCATCGACCGCCTCCCCGACGGCTCCCTCGATCCGAGCGCGCCCCTCGACGGCATCCTGCCCGTCGCGCGCGGCTACATGACGTCGAACCACCCGGACGTCGCCTTCGATCTCGTCGCCCTGATCCTCGGCGCCGACTACGCGGGCATGGTCGCCGGCATGGTCCACTGCGTCGGCGGCGCGTACACGCCCGACACCGCGTACCTCTTCTCCGAGTACACCGGCCCGCGCGAGCCCATCGGCGGCCTCTTCATGAACGACATCCCGCTCAAGGTCTTCATGCACGAGGCGGGGCACCTGCTGGGCGCGCACCACCACTACTCGAACTGCGGCGAAGCGCTCCTCGAGTACCGCACGAACGACGCCAGCGC
>DASRYU010000167.1:0-6678 GCA_035687045.1 Thermoplasmatota archaeon
TCCCGCACCCTTTAGCCCTCGCCGCCCCCTCGCCCCCCGTGGACCGCCTCGATCCTCGGCTCGCGGCGTGGCTTCGCGCGGCGCACGGCGAGCCGACGGCGGCGCAGGCGCTCGCGGGGCCGCCGATCCTCGCGGGGGAGCACGTGCTCCTGTCGAGCCCCACCGGCTCCGGCAAGACGCTCGCGGCGTTCCTGCCCATCCTGAGCCGCTTGGCGCAGGAGCCGCTCGGGGAGCGGACGTACTGCGTGTACGTGTCGCCGCTCAAGGCGCTCGTGAACGACATGGCGCGCAACCTCGCGCGGCCCATCGAAGGCGCGTCGCTCCCCCTCCGCGTGGCGGTGCGGACGGGGGACACGACGCCCAGCGAGCGGCAGAGGCTCGCGCGCTCGCCGCCGCACATCCTCATCACGACGCCCGAGTCGCTCGCCCTCCTCCTGGCGAGCCCCAGGTCGCGCGCGCATCTTCTGGGCGTGCGGCACGTGGTGGTCGACGAGATCCACGCCATCGCCGAGTCGAAGCGCGGCGCGCAGCTCGCGCTCACGCTGGAGCGCCTGGCGGCCTACGCGGGCGAGTTCCAGCGCATCGGCCTCTCCGCGACGGTGCGCCCGCTCGAGGAGGTCGGCCGCTTCCTCGGGGGCGACCGCGACGTCCACGTGCTCGAGGTGGAGCCGACGGGGCGTCCGGAGCTCGAGGTCGCGATGCCGGCGGAGGACCCGATGGCGCTGCCGGGCTCGCGCCTCCAGGAGAGCGAGCTCGACCTCGTGGAGCGGGAGATGGCGCGCAGCCGCACGCTCATCGTCTTCACGAACACGCGCGCGCAGGCCGAGTCGCTCGCGCGCGGCCTCAAGAAGCGCCACCGCCCGGACGAGATCGAGGAGCTGCCCCCGGCGGAGGTGGAGCACGTCCTGCCGCACCACGGGAGCATGAGCAAGGCGTCGCGCCTCGACGTCGAGCAGCGCCTCAAGGACGGGCGCGTCCGCTGCGTCGTCGCCTCCTCCAGCCTGGAGCTTGGCATCCACGTGGACCACGTGGACCGCGTGCTTCTTCTGGGAAGCCCCAAGGGCTCGGCGCGCGCGCTGCAGCGCGTGGGGCGCAGCGGCCACCAGCCGGGGCGCACGGCGCGCGCGACGCTTCTTGTGCGCGACCCGTGCGACCTTCCGGAGGCGCACGCGGTGCAGCGCCTCGTGCACGCGCGCCGCGTCGAGGACATCCGCATCCCGAGCGCTCCGCTCGACGTCCTGTTGCAGCACCTCGTGGCGATGCGCCTCGAGCTCCCCCTCGGCCCGGACGCCGCGTTCGCCCTCACGCGCCGCGCGCACAGCTACCGCTCCCTCTCGCGGCGCGACTTCGACGCCGCGCTTGCCGCGCTCCCTCGCGTGCCCCGCCACGAGTACCTGCAGAACGCGGGCACCATCCCCGAGACGGCGCTCCTCAAGGTGTACCACGGCGACCGGTACGTGGGCGAGGTGGAGGAGGAGTTCGCCGCGCGCCTGCACGAGGGGGACGTCTTTCTTCTCGCGGGGCGCGTCTGGCGCTTCACGGGCGCGACGCCCGCCCGCGTGCTCGTCGCGCCGGCGCGGCTGGGCGAGCCCACCCTCCCCGTGTGGCGCGGCGAGGGGCTCGCCGCCTCGCCGCTCCTCGTGGAGGAGGTGAAGTCCGTACTCCGTCACGGCAGTAGCGAGTATCCATGGATGGAGTTGCAGAAGCGGTGGGCGGGGCATCCGTGCCTCGACGAGACGCTCGTCGAGAGCTTCCCGCGCCCCTACCACCGCGCGCTCGTCTTCCACGCGTATCTGGGCCGGCGCGCGAACGAGGCGCTCGCGCGCGCCCTCGAGCGGCGCCTCCCGCCGGAGGCGCTCTCGCTCGACCCCTCCGCCTCGCGCGCCGTCGCCACCGACTGGGGGTTCGCCCTTCTCGTCCAGCGCGCGTGGCGCCCCTCCCGCGCGGCCCTCCTGCGCCTCCTCGCCGAGCCCATCGAGCCCACGCTTCGCGAGTGGCTCGCGGGAAGCGAGCTTCTTGCGCGGCGCTTCCGGCACGTCGCGACACGCGCGCTCGTCGTGCGCCGCCGCGACGGCGAAGGCATCGGCATGCGCCAGCGCGCGGCGGATCGCCTCCGCCAGCGGCTCCTCGACGACCACCCGATCGTGCGCGAGGCCTACCACGAATGCCTGCGCGAGGCGCTCGACGTCGACGCCGCGGAAGAGTGGCGCCGCGACGTCGTCCTGGGGCGCGCGCCCCTGCGGCTCGTCGACGGGCGCCCGTGCGGGTCGCCGCTCGCCGAGCGCATCCTCTCGCCGCCTGGCGAAGGCCGGCACGCGTGGCTGAGAGAATGCGACGACGCGCTGAAGATGTATGATAGCATGCTATCAGCCCGATAGCACGATAGCTGCACGATAGCAGCGAGATATCATGATATCTTTTTGCGCGGCAGGACGGGGATGAGCTCGCCGTCGTACTTGAGGACGTCGATCGTCGCTCCTGCCTCGACCATCGCGGCGGGCTTGAGGACGGTGACCGTCTCGTACGTCCACGGGTCGAGCAGCTGGAGCTCGCCGTCGTTGGCGGAGACGATGACGGCCTCCTTGGCGTCCGCGGGGGAGAGCACGACGGCGCGCTCGACGATGGCGCGCTCCACGTGCCGCGCCTGCCCCGTCGAGATGGCCGTCACCTGGACCGTCTTGGCGCCGACGCTCGTCACGAGCAGGGGCTCGTCCTCGAGGATGACGATGTCGCCCGCGCGGTACTCGGGGAGCTTGACGGCGAAGGTCAGGCGGATGAGGTCGAGGCCGTCCTTCTGGCCGACCGTCTTCGGGTGCTCCGAGACCTTCCCGCCGAACTCGGCGGCGATCTGCTTCGAGAGCATGCGGCCCGAGTTCGTCGTGCCCATGTAGATGTCGAGGCCACGGTCGACCTCCTCGTCGCGCAGCACGAACGCGTTGCGGTCGCCGTCGGCGACCACGCGCTCGATGAAGCGGCTGGCGAGCGCCTTGAGGGCGCGCATCTCGTCCTTCTCGATGGCGCGCTTCGTCGCGCGCACCTGCACGATGGATTCGTAGTAGCCGCCCTGGACGCGGCTGCATCGCAGGCACGTCGCGTTCTTCACGCGGCTTCGCGTGCGAAGCTCCGTCGTGAACGACACGCCCTCCGCGACGCCGCTCGCGTGGACGGTGACGCTGAAGTTGCGCTCGTCCTCGGGCCGGATGTCGACCTTCACGCGCGCCTTGTCGACGACCTTCGCGAACTCGACGGCCTCGCGGACGGCGTCGTCGACGATGGGCTCGAGCGAGCCGTGCCCTTCGAGCCAGAGCTCGCCGCGGCGGCGCGCGTGGCAGTGGACGCAGACCTCCACGTCGACGTGGTCCCGCACCTTGGCGAGGACGTTCTTCTCGAGATAGCACGACGGGCATTCGCCACCGCGAAGCTCCTCGTCGGGCGTCTCCTGCCCACAAACGACGCAGAACACTGGAACTCTCCGAGGCGCCTCTCGCTCTTGAACCTTAGGCCGTGCACATCTGCGCGTGCGGGACACCCTCGATGTCGAGCACGTTCTCCGGGTCCACGAACCCGTGCTGGATGGCGAGCGTCACCGTGTCGACGCCGACGAGGTTCGCGATCGTGCAGGCGGACAGCTGGCGCACGACCTCCGTCGCGTCCGCCGCGTCCGTCCCGTAGAACTCCTCGTGCACGTGCAGCCGCATGTTCCCTTCGCGGAAGATGCGCCCGACGAGCCCGACGTCGCTCACCGCCACCAGCACCTCCTTTCCCTGCCGGTGGATGCGCATGCGGAAGGGGCGCGCGTCGGGCACGCGCCGGCCTACGCACGCATCCTCATGAAGCCACCGCTCCCGCCCACGCGCGCCCCGAAGCTTTATGACGAGGACGCCTGAGGCCCGACCGCGAGGCGCGAGGTTGCCAACAACCCGCTCAGCACCGTCCCGCGGGCGCCTCCCTCAGTTCTAATGCCTCCCAACCCGCGGGACGGGCCTCGTACTTCCTCCTCTCAGCGGCGCCCTTCGGGCGGCTGCTCCTCGACCTGCTCGTGGGCGCCCCCGAGCCCCTTGGCGACGAGGGAGAGGCCGAACGCGACGCCGATCGCGCCCAGCGCGAGCGCGCCCAGCGCGGTGAAATTCTCGCGCGTGAGCGGCGCGACAAGCACGCTCGCGAAGGCGATGGCGAGGCCGCCGATCAAGGCACGGCCGTCCATTCACTCCACCTTCTGCTGCAGGACCTCGACGAGGCGGTCGACGATGTGCGCGTTCGCGCGGCGGCCGATCTCGGCGCTCGCGAGCGTCGGGTCCCCCATGACGCCGCTCGGGAAGCGCCGCTCCGGGCGCGGGTCGACGAGGAAGTCGGCGAACTGGACCTTGTGCGGCGGCGCGCTTCCCTTCACGAGGTCGGGGCGGAGCGCGAGCATGCGGCTCGTCTCGAGCCCTCCCGCGTGCCCGTCCCACTTGGGGAAGGGCGCGTCGAGGCCGCCCACGAGCTCGTAGTCGCTCAGGACAAAGACGCGCAGCGCCGGGTGCCGCTCCACCACCTCCTCCGCCGCGAGCTTGAGCGCGCGCATGTGGGCCCCGCCGGCGTGGCCGCTCACGAAGGCGACGGTGCCGATGCCGTGGCGCACGCAGTCGAGAAGGATGTCGCGCGCGATGGCCCGCAGCGTGTCGAACGAGAGGCTGAAGCTTCCCGGGAAGTTGCGCGTCGAGCTGCAGTTCCCGTACGAGAGCGCCGGCGCGACGATGGCGCCGATGCGCTCGGCGACGGCCTCGCACGTGGCGACGGCCTGGATGGTGTCCGTGTCGAGCGGCAGGTGCGGCCCGTGCTCCTCGACGATGCCGACGGGGACAAGGAGGGGCGGCTTCGGCGAGAGCGCGGCGAACTGCGGGCTCGTCATCTCTCCCAGGCGGAGGGGCATGCGCCCGGCAACGGGCCGAAGCCATAAGAACCCAAACCCGGTTCGCCGCGGCGATGGCGAGCTCAGAGAGGCCGCGCGTCGGCATCATCATGGGCAGCAAGAGCGACTGGGAGACGCTGCGCGTGGCGAGCGAGCTTCTCGCCCAATTCGGCGTGGCGCACGAAACGCGCGTCGTCTCCGCGCACCGCACGCCCGACCTCCTCTTCGAGTACGCCTCGAGCGCCGAGTCGCGCGGCCTGCAGGTCATCATCGCGGGCGCGGGCGGCGCGGCGCACCTTCCCGGCATGTGCGCGGCGAAGACGACGCTCCCCGTCCTCGGCGTGCCCGTGCGCTCGAAGGCGCTCGCGGGCGTCGACTCGCTCCTGAGCATCGTGCAGATGCCGCGCGGCGTCCCCGTCGGGACGCTCGCCATCGGCGAGGCGGGCGCCGCGAACGCGGCTCTTCTCGCGATGGAGATCCTCGCGCTGCAGGACCCGCCGCTTCGCGAGAAGCTGAAGAAGCACCGCGAGAGCGAGCGCGACCGCGTGCTCGGTGAGTCGCTGTGAGGCCGCTTCTTCCGGGCGCCACGGTCGGCATCCTCGGCGGCGGCCAGCTCGGCCGCATGCTCACGTTCGAGGCGCACAAGATGGGCTTCCGCACCGCGGTGCTCGACCCCGCGCGCGACGGCCCCGCCGGGCAGGTGGCGGACGTCTTTGTGGAGGGCTCGTGGAGCGACGCGAAGGCGATGGTCGAGCTCGCGCGCCGGAGCGACGTCGTCACCGTCGAGACGGAGCACCTTCCGTGGGAGGCGCTCGCGGAGGTCGAGAAGGCGGGCGTCGCGCTGCGTCCAGGCTCCGCCGTGCTGCGCGTCGTGCAGGACCGCTTGCGCCAGAAGGACTTCCTCGCGGAGAGGAAGCTCCCGCAGCCGCGCTACGCCCACGTGCACGACGCGGCATCCCTCGCCGCGGCGGTGCGCGAGGTCGGGGCGCCGGCGGTGCTGAAGTCGCTCACGGGCGGCTACGACGGCAAGGGGCAGGCGCGCACGAGGGACGCCGCCGGCGCGGACGCCGCGTGGGCGAGCATCGGCCGCCAGCCGTGCATCTACGAGGCGTTCGTCCCCTTCGAGAGGGAGGTCTCCGTCGTGCTCGCGCGCGGGATCGACGGCGAGGTCACGTACTATCCGCTCGCGGAGAACGTGCACCACCGCGGCATCCTCCACACGACCGTCGCGCCCGCGCGCGTGCCGCCGGCGGTGGAGACCGAGGCGCGGCGCATCGCGCGCGCCATCGCGGACGCGCTCGGCCACGTCGGTGTGATGGCCGTCGAGATGTTCCTCCTGCCCGACGGCTCGCTCCAGGTCAACGAGATCGCGCCGCGCGTGCACAACTCGGGCCACTACACGTTCGGCGCGTGCGCGACGAGCCAGTTCGAGCAGCACGTGCGCGCCATCTGCGGCCTCCCGCTGGGCGACACCACGCTCCTTCGGCCCGCGTGCATGCTCAACGTCCTCGGCGACGCGTGGGCGCGCGGCGAGCCCGAGTGGAGCGCCGTCCTCGCGGAGCCCGCGGCGCGCCTCCACCTCTACGGGAAGAAGGACGCGCGGCCCGGCCGCAAGATGGGGCACGTCGTCGTGCTGCACGACAAGGCCGACGACGCGCTCCGCGTCGCCGAGGCCATCCACGCGCGTCTCACGGCGGGGGCGCCGCGATGAGCCTCGACCCGCGCCGCCTGGAGCGCCACCTCCGCGAGAGCCTGCGGCGCCACACGACGACCGCGCGGGCTGACCC
>DASRYU010000168.1:0-8430 GCA_035687045.1 Thermoplasmatota archaeon
CTGCGCGCGTCAGTACGTTTTCGCGATGTGCACGGGCGTGGTGGTGTCCTTGCCGCACGCGGCGCAGGCGCCCTGGAAGCCGCGGGCGGGGAGCGCGAGCTTGTGCGCCGCCTGCTTCGCGAACGCCTCGCCGAAGGCGACGTCGACGGGGATGCCGAGGACCGTCTTCTCGGTGACCTTCTGGATGCGCTCGCCGCACTCGTCGCTGCCGCACCAGCCCGTCCGCGCGATGCCGACGACGCCCTTGGCCTCCTCCGCCGTCTTCACGTCCTTGATGTTCGCCGTGAGCGTCTCCCACGCGCGGCTCACGAGGCCGCTCGCGTAGAGCTCCAGCGCCTCGCCAAGCGCCGTGTCCGCGGTCGCGAGGTCGACGACGCGCTTGTCGCCGTTGTCGCGGCGCACGAGGACGCACTGCTGCTTCTCGAGGTCGCGAGGCCCGAGCTGGATCTGCACGGGGACGCCGCGCATCTCCCAGTCGTTGAACTTGAAGCCCGCCGTCTCGTCGCGCGTGTCGACGTGGACGCGATAGCCCGCGCGCTCGAGCTTCTGCGCGAGCGCCTTCGCGCCCTCGACGACGCCGGCCTCCTTGCCCTTGAACAGGATGGGGACGACGACCGCCTGGTAGGGCGCGACCGCCGGCGGGAGCATGAGCCCCTTGTCGTCGCCGTGCACCGCGACGACGGCGCCGAGGATGCGCTCGCTGATGCCGTACGTCGTCTGGTGCGCGTACTGGTGCCCGCCCGTCGCGGCCTCGTACTTGATATCGTACGGCTTCGCGAAGTTGTCCTTGTAGTGGTGGTGCGTCGCGATCTGGAGCGTCTTGAGCTCCGGAAGCATCGCGTCGGCGGCGACCGTGTAGTGCGCGCCGGGGAACTTGTCCCAGTCGGGGCGCTTGCTGAGGAGGTACGGGAGGCAGAGCTTCTCGCAGAGGGCGGCCGTGAGGTCGAGGTCCTCGAGGATCTGCCGCTCGGCGTCCTCATAGTCCCAGTGGGCGGTGTGCGCCTCGAAGAAGTGGATCTGACGCACGCGCAGGAAGGAGCGCGTCTGCTTCGTCTCGTAGCGGAACACGCTGACGATCTGGAAGACCTTGAGCGGGAGGTGCTTGTGCGAGCGCACCCAGAGGGAGAACATGGGGTACATCGCGGTCTCGGAGGTCGGGCGCACGACGAGCGGGATGTCGAGATCGCTCTCGCCCCCCTTCGTCACCCAGTAGACCTCGCCGCCGAACCCCTTGATCTGGTCGGCCTCCTTGTTGAACTCCGTCTGCGGGATGAAGAGGGGGAACTCGACCTCCTGGTGGTCCGTCCGGCGCATCCCCTCGCGGATGGCGCCGTCGATGGCGCGCATCACCGAGAGGCCGTACGGGCGCCAGACGTCCATGCCCTTGATGGGGTAGCGCTTGTCGATGAGATCCGCCTTCTCGATGATCTCGTTGTACCACTCCGAGAAGTTCTCCTGCTTCTTGCCCACAAGGATCGGCCGTGCAATGCGTTGGCCGTATAAATCCCGCGGGACGCTCGGCCGCTCTCGTCGCGCTCCGTCAGCCTCATCTCGCCGCGCGCGCTGCACGCCGCGTGCAGCAGCAGGGTCAAGGGCTCGATATCCTGGGCACGGTCCTCGCGTGGGCGGGCTGGATCGGCGCGGCCGGCGTGGTCTTCCTCGTCCTTCTGACGCTCGCCGAGTCCGGCGCGCCCGTGGGGGCCGCGCGCGTCATCCTTCTCCAGCTCGCCGTCGCCGTCGCAGCATGCCTCGCCGTCGCGGGCATCGGGCACCTCCTGCGCGCGGTCGCCCAGGTGGGCCGCAACATGCACCGGCTCGCGGCGCTGCTGCGCGAGGCGCGGCCCCCTTCGTAGAAGGGGATACGTTCTTGCGGGGCAGGCGCTTTGGGCGCCGCGCGACGACGAGGGCTCGTCCCCCGCAGCACGGGGCAGCGACGTCGCGGAGCGGTCGAACATGGCCTCCGAAGCCGGCGCGGTCATCCTCCAGCTCTTCGTCCTCTTCGCCGCCGCCAAGGTCCTCGGAGGGCTTGGCGGGCTCGTCCGGATCCCGAGCGTCGTCGGCGAGATCCTCGCGGGCGTCATCATCGGGAACACGTTCCTGCGCGACTCGCTCCAGCTTTCAGGCGAGATCGAGTTCCTCGAGATCCTCGCGGAGCTGGGCGTCGTCTTCCTCATCTTCACCGTCGGCCTCGAGACGCCCTTCGAGGAGATGAAGCGCGTCGGGAAGACGAGCCTCGTGGTGGCCATCCTCGGCGTCGTGCTCCCCTTCGTCGCCGGCTACGCGATCATGGCGGCGCTCGGCTCGCCCACCATCGAGGGGCTGTTCCTGGGCGCGGCGCTCGTGGCGACGAGCGTGGGCATCACCGCGCGCGTGCTCGCCGAGATGGGCGTGCTGGGCCGCACGGAGGCGCGCATCATCCTCGGCGCCGCCGTCATCGACGACGTGCTCGGCCTCATGGTGCTCACCGTCGTGCAGGCGCTGGGCCAGGAGGGTTCGCTCGATCCCATCCAGATCGCGATCCTTCTCGCGCAGGCGCTCATCTTCGTCGGCCTCCTCATGTACTTCGGCGGCCGCCTCGTGCGGCGCGTGCTCCACAACAACCCGCTGGCCGAGCGTTGGGAGTGGACGGCGCCGAAGGGCCCGATGTTCGCCATCGCCGTCGTCGTCTGCCTCGGCCTCTCCGCGGGCGCCGCGCTCATCGGCCTCGCCGCCATCATCGGCGCCTTCCTCGCCGGCATGTCGTTCGCGGCCTCCGACGCGCGCCACGACCTCGTCGAGCGCTTCGAGGGCATCGTGCAGTTCCTCACGCCGTTCTTCTTCGGCTTCATCGGCCTGCAGGTCGACCTCGGCGTCGCGCTGAGCGTGTGGCACCTCGCGCTGGGCGTGACGGTCGTCGCGCTCCTCACGAAGGTCGTGGGCTGCGGCCTCGGCGCGCTCGCCCTCGGGAAGCGCAGCGCCTTCGCCATCGGCGTGGGCATGATGCCGCGCGGCGAGGTCGGCATCATCGTCGCGCTCATCGGCCTCTCGATGGCGGCCATCCCCGAGGGCCTCTACGCGGTGGTGGTGGCGATGAGCCTCCTCACGACGCTCCTCACGCCGCCCATCCTCGTGTGGGCGTTCCGGCGCCTGCCGCCCGCTCAGCCGGAGCGGCGGAACGCGGCGTAGGCGCCGACGACGCCGACGAGCGCGAGGGCGCCCAGGAGCGGCGCGCCGAAGAAGGGCACCGCCGTCACCTCGACGCTCTCGCAGAAGCGCGCGGGCACGCCGTTGAGGAAGGGCACGACGCTGTACGTGTACGTCTGGCCCACGATCGTCGAGTCGTCCGTGTAGCTCGTGGCGTCGGCCTCGAGGAAGGCGAGGAAGACCTCCTCGCCGGACGCGTCCGTGCGCACGATGGCGTAGCCGTCGGCGCCGGCGACCTCGCTCCACGAGAGCGCGATGGCGCCCTCCGCGCCGGCGGACGCGGTGACGACGCTGCACTGGAAGGACGTCTCGCCGCATTCGCCCTCGCCGCCCATGGCGCCGTCGATGAACGCGAGGGGCGGACCCTGGCCGAGCCACAGGATGACGACGAAGGTGCAGTCGGGCGCGACGGTGGGGCCGACCTCGACGCGGCCGCCGCCCTCCGGCACGACCGCCGTCGCCTCGTGGAAGAGCGTGTAGGACAAGTCATCGTGCGCGAGGTAGGACGAGAGCGCGACGACGACGCCGGCGCAGTCCTCGCCGACCTCGAGCGTCGCGCTGATGCGGTCCTCCGCGTGCAGCTCCGCCTCGAAGAGCGCGTCCGTCTCGAAGCTCGTGCCGTCGGCGCGCGTGATCGTGTAGGAGAGCGCCGTCACGTCGGCCGCCACGCACTCGCCGGGCATGCTGAAGTCGCACGCGCCCTCGCCGCCCTCGGCGGCGTCGAGCATCTCGCCCTCCCACGGGTCGCCGAGCCATAGCTCGACGCGGAAGGCGCAGTCGGGGATGTCGGCGGTCATCTCCCAGTAGACGAAGTCCGCGTGCGCGCGCGGCGGGTACCCCCACGCCTCCTCCCACGCGACGAGCCAATACTCCGCGCCGTCGTAGGCGGAGACAAGGAGCGTGAGCATCGCGCCGTCGCACGCGAGGGGACCGTTCGCCTGGAACCACACGTGGTCCCCCTGGCGAAGCTCGGCGGCGCCGTCCACCTCTTCGCTGGAGCCGTCCGCGCGGGCGGCGTTGTACCAGAACGAGACGTCCTCCGGCTCGCAGTCCGGCGCGGCAGGCTGCGCGGAGGCGGAGGGGAAGGTGGCGAGGCTGGCAAGGAGGAGCAGGCCCACGACGGGCGCGAGCGCGAGGCGCATTCGCCCCACCTTTTCGCGGCGCCGCGCGAGCCGCTTGTGGAGCGGCGCTCGACGTCGGCGGACCGCTCAAGGAAACGTCAGGAGGCGTCCTTGTCCGGCGAGGGTTCCGACGCGTCGGCCGCCCCGTCGTCCTCGCTTGTCCACTGCCCCTCGCCGACGCCTGGCGGGGGCCACGCGCCGAGTCGCTTGAGCGTGCGGGAGAAGGTCCCCATCAGGCGGTGGTACTCCCACGCCGTGAGACCCGCGCGGCCGAGGACGCGGCGGAACATCATGTCGCTCTGCTCGACGCGGTGCTTCTTGAAGCCGAGGTCCGTGTTGAGGTGGCTCCACGTGCGGTAGAGGATCTCGCGCTCGTGCGGCTTCGCCATCGTCACGTACGGGAGCTTCGCGTGCACGGGGCGCGACATCTCGTAGAGCGCGACCGACACCGCGTGGCTGAGGTTCATGCTGCGGTAGTAGGGGCTCGTCGGGATGGTGCAGAGGATGTCGCACGTCTCGACGTCCTCGTTCGAGAGGCCGAAGTCCTCGCGGCCGAACACGAGACCGATGCGCCCGCCCATCTCGTCGAGGCGGCGCGCGACGGTCTCGAGCGGCTCGGACATGCGCAGGTGCGCCTTGTTGAGCGTGCTGATGCGCGCCGCGAAGCCGACGAGCACGTCCACGTGCCGCTTCGCGTCCTCCAGGCGCGGGAGGATCTTCGCCTCGTTGAGGACGCGCTGCGCGTGGACGGCGCGCACGCGCGTCTCGTCGTCGGGCGGCGGCGCGTTCACGAGGATGAGCTCGCCCACGCCGAAGTTCAGCATCGAGCGCGCGGTGTGCCCCACGTTGTCGCGGTACTGCGGCTCGACGAGGATCACGCTGAAGCGCGACTCCGGGAGGGGCTCGTCGGGGCGCGGGTTCGTGGGCTCGTTGAAGGTCATGCGACCCTACGCGCGGCGGGTGACGAACTCCGACTCCTTCGCCGAGATGCGCTTGCGGTACGCGTCCGGCAGGCGCTTCGAGATCTCCTCGAGCTGGCCGCGTCGCGCCGCGAACTCGCTGCGCTTGGGCGTGTCGAGCAGGCGCTCGAAGCGGCGGCGCAGGATGAGCTGCTCGCCGACCCAGAAGCCGCCCCAGATGAGGAGGATGGGCGCGACGATGAGGAGGATGAGGTTGTAGTCGCCCTCGCCGGGGCGGTTCACGAGGTTGCCGTACTGCGTGAGCCAGCCGGGCGTCGTGTCGGCCCAGTTGTAGGTGGCCGCGATGATCGTGCCGATGAGGCCGATGACGAGCAGGACCGCGCCAAGCTCGAGCATGTGATTCTTCGTCCACCGCGCCATGGGTATCGGAGCCGGGGAGCCCGGAACCGAGCCATAAACGTATCCTACTTTGGCCAGCGGGCGCTCGCGCGCCCGCTGCGCCTGGAGCGGAGGCCGAGGCCGAGGCCGAGGCGCGGCGCCGAGGGGGGACGAGGACCAGGACGAGGACGAGGGAGGACGAGGATGAGGACGAGGACGCTCGACGGTTCGCTCCCTTCCCATCCTCCGCGCGTCCTCCGCGCTCTCCGCGCTCTCCGCGGTGAGCGGCTCCGTAGCGCCGCGGCACTCGGAACCCGGAACGCGGCGCTCCGTTTCGAAATCGCATCTTTCTTAACCCACCGGCACGCATCTGCGGCTCGGGATGCACCAATGACCCTCACGCTGGAAGAGCTCTGGGTGAAGGCGGCCGTCGAGCACCGCCTCGTCCACGTCTCCTACAAGAACCCCGAGACGAAGCTCGTCTACAACAAGCGCGACATCCGCCCCGAGCTCGTGACGGCGGACGACGGGGGCCAGACCACCCTGTGGGGGCTCCTCAACCACAACCCGTTCGTCGGCCTCAAGGCGTTCAGCCCCAAGTTCTTCGAGGGCGCGCGCCTCACGAACGAGACCTTCAAGCCGGCGCCCGGCTCGCGCTGGCAGGAGCTCGTTCCCATCTACCAGGAGCTCGGCCTCAAGGACAAGAACGCCTGAGCCCCGCGCGCACGCGCGAGCCCTTCTTTTCCCGTTTCCTTCCCGCCCGAGCGGAGGCGCTGCCCCCCCGCCGCTACCCGAGAAGCTGGATGAGGGGGGGCGCCACGACGGGGAGCAGGATGAGGCCGAGGATGAAGAAGCCGAGCGCCCGCGTGGCGCGCGACACCTTCGCGTTCACTCGGTCAAGCTTCGCCTGCGTCTCGTCGTCCTTCCCCCGAAGCTGCAGGCCGCCCATCTCGAGGCGCTCCACCTCGAGGCGGTCGCGGTCGACCTGATAGCGGCGCATCAGGCGCTCGGAGAGCGTCGCGCGGAACATCTGGCCGCCATCGAGCGGCCCGGCGGGGAGGGCGTTGAAGGTGCCCAGCATCAGGTTGAGCCAGACGACCCAGTAGAGGAACGTCGCCATGCCGTAGAAGACGGGCGCGGGGAGGCCGGCGAGCGGGCCGGTCACCTCGAAGTGCCCCGTCCAGGGCTGCGCCATGACGTCGATGCCCTGCGTGAAGATGAAGAACGGGTACCCGAGGTAGAACCCGAATGCGCCGAGGCTCGAGAAGGGGGACTCGATGGCGCCGCGCATGGCGTCGAGGCTCGCGGGGCCGCTCAGGCCGATGCTGTAGACGCCGAGGTACGCCTTGCCGCGCTCGCTCGCGTTGTAGCCGCCCTCGGAGGCGGGGCGCCCCTCGAGCTGCGGCGCGATGGCGCGCAGGTGCTCGTAGCGGTCGCCAGGGACGGCCGTGGTGCGGCGTTCGACGCCGTCGCGGACGTAGACGATCTCGACGGGTTGCCCCGAGCGCGTCTCGTTGAGCACGCGGGTGAAGGAGGCGCGGTCCTCGATGGGGCGGCCTCCGATGTGCGTGACGAGGTCGGCCGCGCGAAGCCCCGCGAGCTCGGCGGGCTGCCCCTCCTCGACGCCGATGACGAGGACGCCGTTGCCGTTGTTGACGGGCTGCATGTTCCCGACGAACAGCGAGGAGAGGAGGAGCCCGGCGAGGACGGCGAGAAGGATGTTCGACGTGGGGCCCGCCGCGAAGACGCGGTTCTTCTGCCGGGTCGTCGCGCGCATGAGGTCCTCGTCGTGCGGCTCGACGAAGGCGCCGATGGGGAGGATGAAGAAGACGAGGCCGAGCGACTTCACGCGCAGCTTCGCGACGTAGGCCATGACGCCGTGCGCGCCCTCGTGGATAACGAGCGCGACGATGAGCGCCGCGATGCCGTAGCCGACGGGGATGAGCGGGTTGACGCCGGGCAGGCCGATGAGCTGGCGGAACTCGGGCGCGTTCTGCGCCGACTCCTGCGGCTGCGTCACGTACTGGACGAGCATCAGGATGAGGAGCGCGAAGACCGCGAGCCCCATGAACCACGTGAGGCCGATGCCGACGTCGGCGACGGCGTTCCAGAGGCGGTGGGGGCGCGACACCTTCTCGATGGTGCGCTTGCCCAGCTGCGTGCGCCAGAGGAGGAGCGGGCCCGTGAACTCGAAGCCGCCAGGGAGCGGGCCCTGGCGCTGCCGAAGGAGGAAGTAGAGGCCGAGGTACCCGGCGAGGAGCACCCCGAACACGAGCCAGCCGTTCAACGGCGGGGACTCCGTGCCCTCTCGCTTAAGGGTTGTCGGACGGGCGCTCAGGCCGCCGCGGTGTAGTCGGCTGCGGGCGCCTGGTCGTAGAAGAGGCTCACGAAGAGCGTGAACGGCACCTCGTGGGCCGGCCCCTTGGCGTTGACGTGGAGCGTCCAGTCGCCGAGGATGGCGAGCGCTTCGGCCTCGGTGACGAGGACCGTCGCGCGCCCCTCCGGCTGCCCGGGGGCGCCGCCGGCCGCGACCCAGCGGTGGCCCGTGTAGGGCTGCGGGGGCGCGGGCGTCATGGGGTCGTAGTCGGCGGCGGCGACGATGAGGTCGAGGTCGAACTGCTCGTGCGTCCACACGAGCTCGACGACGATGCCCTTGAGCCCCTCGACGACGGCGAAGGCGACGTCGGCGTTCTCCCCCGCCGGCGCGACCTGCGCGCAGCAGAGCGCGCCCGCGGGCGTCGACGCGGAGGCCCCGGCGCCCGTGATGCTCCCGGCCCACGAGAGGACCTCGACGCGCGGCGCGGGCGCAGGCGCGGGCGCCTCCTCCG
>DASRYU010000169.1:0-4540 GCA_035687045.1 Thermoplasmatota archaeon
GGCAACGACAACCGCGGCGGGCTCGCTGCGATCATCGCCTCAACGTCCCCATGACCGCGCCTCCTGCCCAAGCCTCGGCCTCCGCCCGCGCCCGTGCCTCGGCCTCGGCGTCGGCCTCGGCCTCGGCCTCGGCGTCGGCGCCAGCGTTTATATAGGAGCCCCGCATCTGCGCCACCCTCCAACCAGGTGTCCTGCATGTCCAAGGGTACCCCCTCACTCGGCAAGTTCCACAACCCGAACCACATGCGCTGCCGCCGCTGCGGCCGCCATGCGTACCACATGCAGAAGAAGCGCTGCGCTTCCTGCGGCTTCGGCGCCACCGCCAAGCTCCGCAAGTACAGCTGGGCCGCCATCAAGAAGTAAGACCGCCGGCCAAAGGCGAAGGCCGAGGCCGAGGGGCGCTTCGCGCCGGACATCTGCGCACGCTTCTTTTTCCCACCCTCTCGCGCGCCAGCGTGAGCAAGGTTAAGGCGCCCGTGCCCCGGTGCGGCCGCGTGGCCAAGCCGAAGCGGCGCAAGGCGACGATCCACTCCGCGGGCAAGGCGACCGAGCAGGAGCTTCTCGAGAACGCGCGCGCCCTCTACGAGGACCCGACCCTCGCGGCGCCCATCTGCGAGGGCGGCTGCGTCTGGTTCTCGCCCGTCAAGGCGGCGCGGCGCGCCATCCTGAGGATCCACGCGGCGCGCGACGACGAGAAGGCGCTGAGCCGCTACGCGAACGGCGGCAACGAGCTCGCGCGGGCGTACGCGGCGACGCTCCTCCTCGCCAAGGCGGACAAGATCCCCATCGTGGCGGACCTGCGCCTCCCGGGCGAGAACGTGCCCTACGTCATGCGCGGCAAGGCGAAGCCGTTCCAGCTCGCAGGCATCCAGCACCACGACGACCGCGCGCTGCGCCTCCTCGCGGTGGCCCCCTGGGCGCGCAAGCGCGGCCTGCACTTCTACAGCGCCGACCGCGGCATCGTCTGCACCGGCTCCAAGCCGCGCCCGCCGGCCGATTTCCTCGCCGAGGAGGCGGAGCTCATGGGGCTCACGCTCGAGCAGGGCGTGCACACGTGCGGCCACCGCGACGGCGACCGCGTCGTGCTCCGCTGGCTGGGCTCCGACGTCGTCTTCGAGCGATGCGAATCCTGCGCGGGCGACGGCTCTCTCCTCGCGGACGTCCGTCGGCACGTCGCGGTGCCGCGCGTCGAGCACCAGTTCAGCTTCGACGCGAAGTTGAGGCCCCTGCAGGGCGCCAGCGTCGACATCGAAGCACCGCTCGCCCCGGAGGTGCGTGCCGCCTACCTCGGCGGGAAGCTCACGGACCGGAAGCTTCTCGAGGCCGCGCGCGAGGGGCGCGTCGGCGCGCTGCGGGCCGGCGGGACGACGTATGTCGCGGGCGAGACGACGTACCCCGACGCCGACTCGTTCGTGCGCGCGCTCGCGCCGTCGCCGGAGCTGGAGCAGGCGCTGCGCGCGGCGCTCGCGGCGCACGCGAGGAGCGTCGTCATCGACCGTCCCACGCTCGCGCGCGCCGTCGCGGAGCTGTGGCCCGAGCACGGACGTCGCATGCTCGAAGCCGTGAGCGACGCCGAGACGGCGGCGCGCTTCTACAAGGAGAAGCCGCAGGCCGACGAGGCGGTCGAGCTTGTCCGCCGCGCCGCGCGCGAGGGCTCGGGTCGCGCGGCCCTCGCGGCCCTCCCCGGCTACGGCGCGCTCCCGCCCGCCGCGGCCGCCGCCGACGCCATCGCGCGCGCCTTCCGAGGCCAGGGGCGCGAGGCGGCGGTGCGCGTCGCGCAGGACCGCGCGAACCACCCGAAGGCGAAGGGCGTCTCGCTCGCGATGCTCACCGCGCTCCAGGCGCGCTCGGGCCAGGAGTGGCGCTTCTCCGCGAGCGACAAGGACGTCGCCGAGGCGCTCGCGCCGCACGTGGAGGCCCTCCTCCGCGGACCCGCGGAGAGCTATCACGACGCGCTTGTGGCGGCAAGCCGCGGCTCGGGCGAGACGGCCGAGGTCCAGCGCCGATGAGCCGGCGCGGCGCGAGCCTCGAGGACACGTCGCTCGCGTTCTACCGCGCCTGGCACATCGCCGTCGGGGCGAAGCACGGGCTCCTCCTTGCGCTGCGCGACGCGGCGCTCGCGCCCGAGACGCTGGCGGCACGCCTCCATCTCGACGAGGCCGCGGTGGCGGACTGGTGCCGCGGCGCGTGGGCGCTCGGGCTCCTCGACCGGCGCGGCGGGCGCTACCGGCTCGCGCCCGAGCACGCCGAGACGCTGGGCGAGCCCGCGTCGGCGCGCTACATGGGGCACCACTTCGAGTACCTCGCCGCGAAGAGCCTCCACTTCGAGGCGCTCGACGCCCGGGTGCGCGGCGAGCCCACGAAGGACGTCGACCTGCGCGACGTGTACGCGATCGCGACGCAGTGGGACCACCTCGCCTTCTTCGAGCTCGTCCTCCCGAAGGAGCCCGCGCTCGCCCGCGCGCTCGACCGGGGCATCGACGTCCTTGACCTCGGCGCCGGCCACGGCCGGTGGGCGCGCGAGCTCCTGCGCCGCTACCCGCGCTCGCGCGTCGTCGCGTCCGACCTCGACCTCGCGCCGCTCGATGGGCTCGACGCGCGGCACGTCCGCGACCTGCCCGCACGCGCGTTCGACCTCGTCTTCCTGGGCGAGGTCCTGGCGAGCGCGAAGGAGCCGGAGGAGGTGCTGCGCACCGCGCACCGCGCGCTGCGTCCCGGCGGGCGCGTCGTGGCGCTCGAAGGGCTCGCGCCGGAGGGGACGCCTCGGAGCTGGGGCGAGCGCCTCGTGCTCGCGATGCAGCTCGACTTCGGCCTCGACGGCTCGCGCTACCTCACGCTCCGGCAGGCGCGCGCCGCGTTCCGCGCGGCCGGGTTCCCACGCGTAGGCGCGCGCGACCTGGGCGGCTCGCTCTTCGCGCTCCAGGCCCGCAAGCCCCAAACGTGACGCGTCGCATCCCGCGCGCGTGGCACGCCTGCTCGAGGGCAAGCGCATCCTGGTGACAGGCGCCGCGCAGGAGCGCGGCATCGGAGAGGCGATCGCGCGGCTGTGCGCGGAGCACGGCGCGCGCGTGCTCATCGCCTCCCGCTCGGCCGCGCGCGCGGACGAAGCCGCGGGACGGCTGCGCGCGGAGGCGCTCGACGCGACGGGCGTCGCCTGCGACGTCGCCTCCGACGCCTCCGTCGCCGAGGCGGCGCGGACGCTGGGCGCCATCGACGGCTTCGTCCACAACGCCGGCGCTCCCGTCACCACATGGGACCGCCCGTTCCTCGACGTCCCTGTCGACGAGTTCCGCCACGCGCTCGAGGTGGACCTTCTCGGCGGCGTGCGGCTCGCGCGCGCCTTCCTCCCCGCGATGAAGGAGCGCGGCGGCGCGCTCGTCTTCACCTCGAGCACCGCGGCGCTTGCGGGCTACGAGTTCCTGCACGAGTTCGCGCCCGCCAAGGCCGGCATCCTGGGGCTCATGCGCGGCCTCGCCGCCGAGTTCGGCCGCTATGGCGTCCGCGCCAACGCGGTCGCGTACGGCAACATCGCCTCCGCCGCCACGTGGGACGCGCTCGACGGCGCCGCCCGCGAAAGCCTCGGCGCCGAGTCGCCGATGCGCCGCTGGGGGACGCCCCGCGAAGCCGCCGGCGCCTCCGTCTTCCTCCTCTCCGACCTCGCGGCGTTCGTCAACGGCCAGACGCTCGTCGTCGACGGCGGCACGGTCATGCGCTGAAGCGCCGGTAACCGCAGGTTCAAGACCGCCGCCCCCCGTCCTCGCGCGTGCGACGGGCCCTCGTCCTCCTCTCCGGCGGCCTCGACTCCACCGTCGCCCTCTGGTGGGCCGCCAACGCCGGTTACGAGCCCGTGGCGCTGACGTTCCGCTATCACGGCCGCCCGCGCGGCGAAGCCCGCGCCTGCCGCGACATCATCGCCGCGAGCCCCAGCGCCGAGTCGCACGAGGTCGACCTCCCCTTCCTGAAGGAGGCCGCAGACCTCGACGCGACGCGGTTCCACGGGGCGCCGCCAGGGTACATCCCGTTCCGCAACGCGCTCTTCTACGCCGCCGCGAGCTTCCACGCGCAGGCGCTGGGCTGCTGCGTCGTCGTCGGCGGGCACAACAAGGACGACGCCGCGCTCTACCCCGACGCCGCCCGCGGCTTCTTCGACGACCTCCAGGGCGTCCTCGACCGCGGCGCCTGGCGCGGCGGCGACGTCGTCGTCCCCAAGCTCGTCATGCCCCTCCTCGAGCTCGACCGCGAGGACGTGCTCGCGCTGGGCGAGCGCCTCGGCGCGCCGCTCGCGAGCACCTGGAGCTGCTACGAGGACGCCGACGCGCCCTGCGGCGCGTGCCCGGCGTGCGCGCGGCGGGGGCGGGCGGGCGTGCAGGTGGGTCTCACGTGAGACGCACCTGAGACGCACGTGAGATGCACCTGCGACTCACCTGCGACTCACCTACGTGCCACCTGCGTAAACCCCCTCATCAACCCCGCCCTCCACCCTTCCTCACCCGTACGGGTCGATCCCGTCCTCCGGCCGCCGCTCCCCCTGCGGCCCCGC
>DASRYU010000170.1:0-21162 GCA_035687045.1 Thermoplasmatota archaeon
ACGAGCGTCAGCGTGCCGACGGTGCCCAGCGCGAGCGCGCGGACGACCTCGACGAGGTGGAACAGCGGGCTTGCCCATGCGACGGTCTGCACCCACGCCGGGAGCCCGGCGAGCGGGAAGAAGACGCCGCTGAAGAGGAACATGGGCGTCACGCCGAGCGTGAAGAGGAACGTGAGCTGGTCCATGTGCTTGAGGCGCACCGTGTAGGTGAGGCCGAGGACCATGAACATCGTGCCGCCGAGGAACGCCACGAGCGGGACGAGGAGCGCGAGCGGCGAGCGGATGAGCCCGAACGCGGTGAGGACGGCGAGCATCACGATGCTGTAGATGAGCGAGCGCGTGGCGCCCCACGCGATCTCGCCCGCGACGACGTCCTCGAGGTCCGCGGGCGTCGTCATCATGGCCTCGTAGCTGCGCTCGTGGAAGATGCGCACGTACGAGTTCCACGCGGCCTCAAAGGCGGCCGCGTACATGATGCTCGATGCGACGAGCCCCGGCGCGATGAACTGGAGATAGCTCACGCCGTCGATGTCTTGCGTGATGTACGCGCCGACGCCGAAGCCCATCGCGAGGAGGTAGAGGATGGGGTCGAAGAGCGTGCTGAGGATGGTGCTCGGCCAGATGCGCTTGTAGAGCGTCAGCTCGCGCTGCCACACGCGGAACGTGAGCTTCGGGTGGAGCCGGTAGCCGAGAAGGTACCCCACGGGGCGGCGCACGCGGCGCGCTGCGCATGAAGGTGGCGGCCGTCGATGGCCTCATGAGGCTCGGGGGGCTCCACGCGCCGATGCGTACGCCGACGCTCCCCCTCCTCGCCGCGCTCCTGGTCACGTCCTTCGCGCCGCTCGCGCAGGCGCAGGGCGACACCTCGCGCATCGAGCTGGACGTGCAGGACCTCCCCGAGGACATCATCGTCGACCCGCGCCAGGGCCCCTCCTACGTCGGCGCGCGCGACACCATCGACGTGGTGCGCTACGTGCAGCGCGTCGAGGGGAGCGACGTCATCCTTGAGATGACGTTCGCCGCGGGGCCGGGCGAGCCGCGAGCGGTCATCGACTTCATCGGCCAGATGGGGCCGCAGGTCGGCCAGGGCTTCCTCCTCGAAGCGAGCTGGGACGCCTCGGGGGCGCTTCCCGCCTCCGCCGACATCTCGTACACCATCGGCGCCATGCGGACGACGACGGCGACGGTCGAGACGGAGGGGCGCACCGTCCGCTTCACGTTCCCGCTCCCGCCGGAGGCGACGTGCATGACGGTGTCCGGCTCGGTCCAGGTGCGCGTGGGGGACATCGAGTACAGCGACTGGATCTCGCCCGACGTGAGCCCGTGCCAGCCGCAGAACCGGCTCGACGGCGCGCAGGGCGACTGCCCGCCCGCGACGACGACGGTGGACGTCGCGGGCTCCTTCGAGGACGCGCGCGGCGACGTGCGCAGCGTGGACGCGCGCGGGCTCGACAGCGACGTCGTGCCCGGCGAGGGGCAGCACGACATCACGAGCGTCTCGACGCGCCGCGACGGCGACCGCGTCGTGCAGACGGTGACGCTCGCGGAGCCGCGCAACGCCTCGCGCGAGCTGAAGCTCCAGGTGTACGGCCACGTGAGCGCGGACCGCGACGCGTACGAGCGGCCCGAGGACGCGCTCATCGCGCAGTACTGGCGCTTCGCGAACGGCTCCCAGCAGGACCGCTCCCACGGGGAGTTCACCTCGAACCTCGGCGGCGGCAAGTTCCCGGTCGAGCTCAGCGTCGAAGGCTCGACCTACACGTTCTCCTGGTGCGCCTCGCTCCTCCCGGCGAACGCCCGCTGCTTCTCCGTCGAGGTCGTGGTCACGGAAGGCGGCGCGTTCCTGCCGAGGCTGCGCGACGTCGCCGCGCCTCCCCGCGACGCGTGCGCCGGCGTCGCCACGTTCAGCCCCTCTCCCGCCACCCGTCCCACCGTCGCCGCGACGACGACGTCGGCGGACGAGGAGATGGTCGACGAGGAGGAGCCGGCGGACGAGGAGCCCGCGAACGAGACGCCGGGCCTCGCGCTCGTGGCGCTCCTTGGCGCCGTCGCGCTCGTGGCGCGGGCGCGCCGCCTCACTCGTTGAGCGTGCGCCCCGTCAGCTTGAGGAACACGTCCTCGAGCGTCGCGCGGCGGAGGCGGTGCTCGCGCGGCTGGATGCCGGCCGCGTGCGCCTCCTCGAGAAGCCGGTCGCCGTCGTCGCCGAAGATGCGCAGCTCGTCGCCGAGCCGCTCGAAGTGCCGCGCGGCGAGGCGCGCGCGGAGCGTCTCCTCCTCCGGCTTGTCGACGGCGAGCTCGAGCGCCTCGCGCCCCACGTGCCGCTCGATGAGCGCGCGCGGCGTTCCGCGCTCGATGACGCGGCCGCCGTCGATGACAAGGATGTCGTCCGCCAGGCGTTCCGCCTCGTCCATGTAGTGCGTCGTGAGGAGGACCGTCTTCCCCGCGCGCCGCATGGCGCGGATCTGCTCCCAGAGCACGGAGCGGCTCTGCGGGTCGAGCCCCGTCGTCGGCTCGTCGAGGACAAGAAGCTCGGGGTCGTTGAGAAGAGCGCGCGCGATGAGGAGGCGCCGCTTCATGCCCCCCGAGAGCTCCACGACCGTCTCGTCCGCCTTCTCCGTGAGCTGCACGTACGCCAGAAGCTCGTCGACGCGGTCCTTGAGGCGCGCGCCGGTGAGGTCGAAGAAGCGGCCGAAGACGACGAGGTTCTCCCGCGCCGTCATGTCGGCGTCGAGGTTCGCCTCCTGCGGCACCACGCCGATGCGGCGGCGGATGTCGCGCCCGCGCGTGTCGACGTCCATGCCAAGGACGCGCAGCTCTCCCGACGTCTTCGGCGAGAGGCCGACGACCATGCGGATGGTGGTGGTCTTTCCCGCGCCGTTGGGGCCGAGGAAGCCGAACACCTGCCCCGAAGGGACGTCGAAGTCGATGCCCTTCACGGCCTCGAAGTCGCCGTAGCGCTTGACGAGCGCGCGCGCCTCGACGGCGGGGCTCCCGGAGGTGCCGGCCACGCGCGGGCGACCGTCGGCCGGCGCATCAGGGTTTCCCTCACGCCTTGCGCAGCGCCGCGACGCGGATGTGGAACGTGAGGCTCTTCCCGGCGAGCGGGTTCGGGTCCGTGACGGCGAGCACGATGCTCTCCTCCGTGAGCGACACGACCTTCGCCTCCTCCGGCTGGCCGCGCTCGTCCGCGCGCACGAACGTGAACCCCTCCGGCGGCGAGTGGCGCACGCGGATGTCCGTCTCGTTCACGCTCGCGACGACGGTGGCGTCGGGCCAGTACGCGTGCAGCGTGAACGGCGTGTCGCCCGTCGTGGGCGTCGTGCGGAAGGTGACGTTCTCGTCGCCGATGGCGGTCACGACGCTCGCGCCCGGCCAGAACGAGTAGAGCGTGCGCGCGTCGCCGAGCTCGGGCGCTAGCACGTACGACACCTCCGTCTCCGTCGCGTGGACGACGCGGTAGCGCCACTCGTTCGCGCCCTGCTCGAGCGTGAACGTGTCGCAGGGCGTCGGCCCGTCCGCGTCCCCCTGGCCGCTCTCGTTCACGTAGCTCTCGTACGTCGCGCGCGACACGCGTTGCGGCGCGTTGTCGAGCGTGACCTCGCGCGGGATGGACTCCTCGCGCGGCTGCACCTGCTCGCGGGTGGCGGGCCCGTAGCCAAGCTCCGGCCCGAAGGTGACGAGGCGCGTCTCGCCCTCCTGCATGCCGAGAAGGCCCTGGTAGAAGCCCTCGACGACGGTGGGCGGCGACGTCTCGACGGTGAACGCGCCTTCGCTGAAGCGGTACGAGTCGGTGAGCGGGAAGCGCGCCTCCTCCAGGCCCGGCTCGTTCGTGTTGAAGGCGCGGCCATCCTCCGCGAGTCGCCCGACGTAGTAGACGAGCGCGACGTCGCCGGGCTCCACGACGGGCCCTTCGCCCAGCACGCGCACCTGGATGGTGCCCGGCCGCGCGCTGGCGCTGCCGCCGCCCACGTCCACGCGCACCGTCGCGTCGGCGACGCCGGGCGGCGTCCCCTCCGGCACGTGCACGGTGACCCACTCGCCGGCGCTCGCGTTCGCGCGGAGCGCGAGCGACGCCTCGCTGCGCTCGCCGAACGCCTCGAGCGAGATGTTCGCGCGGCCGGGTGTCGCGGAGGTGACCTCGACGAGGACCGCGGCCGTGTGCCCGGGCTGGATGGCGATCTCGGACGGGAAGACGCGGAACGTGGCGACCTCCTGCCCTGGCGCGGCCGGCATCGTCGCCGTGGGCGTCGCCGCCGGCGTCGTCGCGGGCGCCTCCGGCGTCGCGACGGGCGGCTCCTCGGGTCCGGCGCAGCCGGCGAGGACGAGGGAGGCGACGAGAAGGAGCGCGGCGCGCATGCACGAAGCGACGGAGGGCTCCCACAAAGCCTCTCCGATGGCGGCGGCGCCGCGCGCGGCGAACGTTCAAGCGGCCCGCCGAGGCTCCCCGCGGCATGGGGCTCCAGGAAGCGCAAGAGTACCTTCGGCAGTCGCGCATCGACGGGTGGCTCGTCTACGACTTCAAGGGCTCCAACCCCGTCCTCAAGCGCGTCCTGCCCGCGGGCGAGGAGCGCATGCTCACGCGCCGCGTCTTCTACTGGATCCCCGCCGAGGGGCGCCCCACGCTCGTCGGCAGCGCGATCGATGCGGGCCAGTTCAAGGGCGTCGACGCGAACGTCCGCAGCTACACGCACCGCGCCTCGCTCCTCGACGCGCTCCACGACGTGCTCCGCGGCGCGCGCACCGTCGCCATGGAATACGCCCCCGGCGGCGCGCTCCCGTACGTCTCACGCGTCGACGGCGGGACGCTCGACCTCATCCGCGGCATGGGGAAGAGCGTCGTCCCCTCCGCCGACCTCTACCAGTACGCCTTCGCGCGCCTCACCGAGGCGGAGCTTGCGACGCACCGCGTGGCGGCCAAGAAGATCGACGAGGCGAAGGACGCCTGCTTCGCGCACATCTTCTCCGTCGTCGGCTCGGGCGGGCGCATCACGGAGCGCGACGCGCAGCAGTATCTCGCGAAGCGCTTCCGCGACGAGGGCCTCGTCACCGACCACGAGCCCATCGTCGCCGTGAACGCGCACGCGGGCGACCCGCACTACGCGCCGCCCGCCGAAGGCAGCGCCGCGATCAAGATCGACGACTGGATCCTCATCGACCTCTGGGCGAAGCTCGCGCAGCCCGGCTCCGTCTACGCAGACGTCACGTGGACGGGCTTCGCGGGCCGGAAGGTGCCCAAGCGGCACGCCGAGGTGTTCGAGGCCGTGCGCGACGCGCGCGACGCCGGCGTGGCGCACCTCGAGGCCGCGCACAAGGCGGGAAAGCCGACGACGGGGGCCGCCGCCGACGGCGCCGTGCGCGAGCACCTCGTGAACAAGGGGCTCGCGGGCTGGTTCACCCACCGCACGGGGCACAGCGTCGGCTACGAGGTGCACAGCGAAGGCGCGAACCTCGACGGCTTCGAGACGCACGACACGCGCGAGCTCATCCCGGGGCTCCTCTTCACCATCGAGCCGGGCGTCTACCTTCCCGAGTTCGGCGTGCGCAACGAGATCAACGTCTACATCCACCGCGACGGCCGCCCCGAGGTCACGACGCGCGCTCAGGGCGTTGTGATCCAGCCCTGAGCGCGCGTCTTGGTCCTCGCTGCGCTCCGGTCGCTCGACGCGATGCCGTAGCTACCGGGGAAGCGGCCAGAACCCACTTGACCGCTCGGACCGAGCCCAGTGCCATGGGCATGATGGCTCTCGGGATCCTGCTCGTGATTGTGGGTCTCGTCCTGTCGTTCACGAACGCGCTCGGGCTCGCGGAGCTCGCGCAGCCGCTCGTGTGGCTTGGATGGGTCTGCATCGCGATCGGCATCGTGCTCGCCCTCATCTACGCGTTCGCCGGCCGCCGGCGCGACGTCGTGGTCGAGCGCGAGTACCGCCGCCCCGGCTACTAAGCTGGGAGCAGGCCAGAAACGATATCAGGCTCCGGCCTGAAAGCCGGCGCGTGGACCTCCTCGCGTCCGGCATCCTCCTTCTCCTGGCGGGCGGCTCGCTCGCGATGCTCGGCCTGCCGTTCCTCGTCGCCCCGGGATGGGCGACCATCACGGCGGGCGCGGTCCTCGTGACCGCCGACCTCGCCATCGGGCCTACCGGGACCGCTTGAGCTGCCGGCGCCCCGCGCGCTTGCCGCCCGCGACGGGGCGCGCGCGCCTGCGGCCGGAGAGCGGCGCGAGCCACGCGCGGCGCAGCCTCGTCGCGCGCGCGCCGCCCCGCTTCGACTCCTCGATGGCCCACTTCTCGGGCGGGTTCGCGCCGAGCATCACGCGCTTCTCCACGAGCTCGCCGCGGCGGAAGAAGTGGAGCGTCACGTAGTCGCCCGGCTCGCGCTCGCGCAGCCGCTTCTCCAGCCACTCCTTGTCCTTGACCTGCATGCCCTCGAGCGCCACGAGCTCGTCGTCGGGCGCGAGGCCGGCGTCGAGCGCCGGCGAGGCGACGAGGACGTTCGCGACGCGCACGCGCTTGTCGGCCTCCTTGACCTCGATGCCAAGCCACGCGCCGGGGCCCGTGTAGTCCCCCTTCTTCGCCTTCTTCTCCGCGTCGTCGTCGCGCATCACGGGCTTGAGCTCCCAGCCGACGCGCGCGAGGAGCGCCTCGAGGTCCACCTCGTCCGTGCCCTCGATGTACTTGGCCCAGAAGTCGCGCCAGCGCAGGCCTGTGACCTCCTCGAGCGTGCGCCGCCATCCGTCCTCCCCGTGCGTGTGCGTCTCGGGGATGCCGGGCCCCTCGAACGGGTACTTCGCGTAGAGGGCGCGCATCACGTCGTCGAGGCTCTTGCGCCCGTCGGTCCGGTCGCGGATGGCGAGGTCGAGCGCCAGGCCGACGAGCTCGCCCTTCAGGTAGTAGGACACGCCCGTGTTGATCCAGTTCGCGTCCTGCTTGTAGAGCTTCACCCAGGTGAGGAAGCTCGACTGCGCGAGCGAGAGCTTGAAGCGGCCCGGCTGCTGGCGGAGCTTCGTGATCGTCTCGGCGAGGAACTCGCGGTAGCGCTCCTCGCTGATGAGGCCGGCGCGCGCGAGCACGAGGTGGTCGTAGTAGCTCGTGATGCCCTCCATCGCCCAGAGGAGCGTCGTGTGGACCTCCTTCGTGTAGTCGAAGGGGCCCAGCGCCGCCGGACGCAGGCGCTTCACGTTCCACGTGTGGAAGAACTCGTGCGCCTCGAGCGCGAGGAAGTCCTCGTACTTCTTGCCGGGCTGGAACGTCCAGCGCTCGACGGCCGACGTGTTGGAGCCGCGATGCTCCAGCCCTCCGCCCGGCTTGTCGTTGAGGTGCAGGATGAAGAGGTACTCCTTGTACGGGAGCCCGCCGAAGATGGCCGCCTCCTCCTCGACGATGCGCTTGAGGTCCGCCACGAGCCGCTCCTCGTCCTCGTTGCCGCGCCCGAAGAGCGCGATGCGGTGCCGCTTGCCCAGCGCGCGGAACTCGAGGCGCCGGTGCGTGCCGATCTCCCACGGCGCGTCGACGAGCTCGTCGTAGTTCTCCGCCGCGAACGTGCTCCGCCCCGTCTGCCGGAGCGGGATGTCGACGTGCCAGCCGCGCGGCGCATCGATGGCGAGCGTGCACGGCGCCGCCTTCGCGTCCTCGACGTACATGAAGACGGAGGTGCCGTTGCCATAGGCGTGCGTCTCGTCGAGGTGGCTCGACTGCACCCCGAGCTCGTTGGCGTACACGCGGTAGCGCACGACGATGCGCCGCGCCTCCGCCGCGTCCACCTCCCACGTCTGCTTGTCGATGCGGCGCCAGCTGAGCGGCTCGCCCTGCGCGTCCCGCGCCTCGAAGTCCTGCACGTGCCGCGCGAAGTCGCGGATGAGGTAGCTTCCGGGCGTCCACGCGGGCATGACGAAGCGGACGCGCCCCTTCGGGGCGCCGGTCACGGCCAGCTCGACGTGGTAGAGGTGCGTCTCGGGCTGGGGGAAGGACAGCCTGTACGCGAGCTTCATCGCGCGCGCGAGCATGTGCGCGTCGTTTAGGCGTTGCTCCATCGGGCGGGCGCCCGCCCCCCAGGGCGCAACGAGGAGGCACGTTCAGATGTCCGGAGCCGATGTGGCTATATCGCGCGAGCGGAAAGTCCGGGGAAGTGGCCGGTCCGGACGGGTTCTTCGTCGAATTCCTCGTCTCCGCCGCCATCGGCGGCCTCATCGGCATCGAGCGCGAGCACCGCGACGATGGCCTGCCGGTCATCGCGGGCGTCCGCACCTTCCCCCTCATCAGCGTCGGCGGCTTCCTGACCGCGGCGATGGCGGCCACCGTCAACTCGTCGATCCTCCTCGCGGCGGGCCTCATCGGCATCTTCGCCCTCGCGTGCATGTTCATCTGGATGCGCGTGAGCGTCGGCCAGACCGGGATCACCACACCCGTCACGATGGTCGTGACGTTCCTTCTGGGCATCGCCGTCGGCTACGGCTTCGTCTTCGAGAGCGTCGTCGTCGCCGTCGCCACCACCGCGCTCCTCGTCACGAAGAAGCGCCTCCACCGCTTCGCCCAGGTGCTCGAGGAGGACGAGATCCTCAGCGCGCTCCAGTTCATCACGCTCGTCTTCATCCTGCTGCCGCTCACCGCGAGCTGGGAAGGGGACCCGCTCGACTACGGCTGGCTCGGCCGCGGCAAGCTCGTGGACCCGTACGTCATCCTTCTCGTGAGCGTGCTCGTCGCCGGCATCAGCTTCGCGAGCCTCGTCGCGATGCGCCAGATCGGGCCGCACCGCGGCATCCCCTTCTCGGGGCTCATGGGCGGCCTCGTCAACAGCGAGGCCACCACCGCCGGGCTCGCGCACCGCGCGCGCGAGGACCCATCCCTCGCGGGCGCCGCCGTCATGGGCTCGCTCCTCGCCAGCACGACGATGCTCGCGCGCAACCTCGCCATCGCCGCCTTCGCGGACCCGTCGCTCCGCTTCGCCATCGGGCTCGCCCCCTTCCTTCTCGCCATCGCCATCATCGGCGCCGCCATCAGCTACCGCGCGCGGGTCTCGCGCGGCGAGCCGGGCGCCGCGGTGCGCGTCAAGAACCCGTTCGCCGTGATGCCCGCGCTCAAGTTCGCCCTCTTCTTCGCCATCGTGAGCATCGTCGTGCGCTTCGCCACGCAGTCGCTGGGCGACGTCGGCGTCTACATCGCCGCGCTGGGCGGCTTCGTCTCGGCCGGCGCCGTCATCGCCTCGCTGGGAAGCCTCGCCGCCACGGGCGCCATCCCGCTCGACCTCGCCCTCCGCACGGCGCTTCTCGCCACCGCCGCGTCGGTGGGCGGCAAGCTCCTCATCCTGCGCTACATCCACGAGGAGACGTACCGCCGCGCGCTCCCCAACTACGTGCTCTTCACCGGCGCCGCCATCGCCGCCGCGCTCCTCGCATTCATCATCGGCTAGTGGACGGCTCCACGTGCGCTCGCACGGCCGCCGAATGCGGATATGCTGTCGTGAGAAAGGTTGTCATGCCGACGCGCGCTCTGGCGGCCTGGAGGCATCAAATGAAGCTCACCAAGCTTTGCGCCATCGCCCTCGCGGCGATCGCGATGACGTCCGTCGCCCACGCCAGCCACTCCGCGTCCAGCTGCCCTGCGCAGCCTGAAGTCGTTGACGCCGGTGTGGCCACGCTCTACATCGTGAACGAGGCCACGGGCACCTGGATCTACCTCGAGACCAACGGCCACGGCGGCCTCCAGCGCGGCGGCGCCGGCTGGTACGAGCTCGGCACCGGCAACGGCGTCGACGACTGCTGGGACCGCGACCTCGTCACGGGCGAGCTCATCGAAGACCCCGACATGATCATCCTCTAAGCTCGCCCTGCGAGCTTGAGGGGCCGCGCGGCGTTCCGCGCGGCCACCGCTTCTTCTCCCACTCCCTTCCTCCGACGGCGGAAGCTCCGTCGAGCGAACGCACCGGATACGTTCTCAGGGCAAGGCTTGAGGCCGCGCGACGCGCTCGCGGCCGCTGGAGGCCTTCCATGAAGCTCACCAAGCTCACGGCCATCGCGCTCGCCGCGATCGGCATGACCGCCCTCGCCACCGCCACGCACTCCGCGTCCCCCTGCAACGCCGAGATCACGGAGATCGGCGCGGGCGCGGCCACGCTCTACATCGTCAACGACGGCTTCACCACCGCCACGTGGATCTACCTCGAGACAAACGGCCACCCCGGCGTCCAGCGCGGCGGCATGGCCTGGTACGAGACGGGCCTCGGCACGGGCGTCGACGACGACTGCTGGGACCGCGACCTCGTCTCCAACCAGCTCATCGAAGACCCCGACATGATCCTCTACTGAGCCCGCGCACGCGGCCATCGCACGGGCGCGCCGCGCGGCCGCCCGCGCCATCCTTTTCCGTCGTTCCCTCTGCGCCAGCGTGCCCGCCGTCGCCTCGGGCCTCTCGGCCGGCGACGCTAGAGCTCCCGCACCTCGGGCATGCGCGAGAGGAGCATCCCCTCGACGATGACCGGCTGCGTCTTGCGCGCGAGCGCGAGCGCCTGGTCGAGGCGATACTGCGACTCGGCGTAGATGGTGAGGAGCGCCTCGCCGGGCCCGACGCGGTCGCCGCGCTTCCGGTGGACGACGATGCCCGCGCCGTGCTCCTTCGGGGAGCCGGAGGCGCGCGCGATGGCGATGAGCGCCTTGTTCTTCATGCCGGAGACGTAGCCGCCTTCGGGCGAGGTGAGGTCGGCGGTGAACTGCCCGACGGGGATCTCCCCCTTCGGGACCTTGCCGTTCTGCGCCTCGACGATCTCGATGAACTTCGTGAGCGCCTCGCCCGAGCGGAGGATGTCCTCGGCCTTCGCCTTGCCCTTGCCGCGGCCGACCACGCCGCCCATCTCGAGGATGATGCCGGCGATGGCGGCCGACTTCTCGACAAGCGACTTGGGCGCGCTGTCCATGTTGCGCAGCGCCGCGAGCGCCTCGTTCGCCTCGAGCGCGCAGCCGACGGCGCGCCCGACGGGCTGGCCGCCGTAGGTGACGGCGCACTCGACCTGCATGTCGAGACGCTCGCCGAGGTCGATGAACATGCGGCCGATCTTCTTCGCGTCTTCGAGCGTCGGGAGCTTCGTGCCCTCGCCCATCGGGAGGTCCATGACGACCTTGTTCGCGCCGACGGCCTTCTTCTTCGACATGACGCTCGCGAGAAGCTGCGCGCGCGGGTCGATCGAGAGCGGGTGCTCCGCGCGGATGATGATGTCGTCGGCGGGCGCGAGGTTGACGCCGCCGCCCCAGCAGAGCACGCCGCCCACGCGGCGCGTGATGTCCATGATCTGCGGTCCGCTGAGGCTCACGGGGCCGAAGACCTCCATGACGTCCGCGGTGCCCGCGGCGCCGGTGACGGCGCGGCTCGACGTCTTCGGGATGAGGAGGCCCGCCGCGGCGACGATGGGCACGATGAGGAGCGAGATCTTGTTGCCAGGCACGCCGCCGATGGAGTGCTTGTCGAAGACGACGGTCTCGGGGCCGAAGTCGAGGAACTCGCCGTGCTTGACCATGGAGCGTGTGAGGTACTCGATCTCCTCCATGTCCATGTCGTTGATCTCGAGCGAGGTCACCCACGCCGAGAGCTCGATGTCGGTGAGCGAGCCGTTCACGGTGTCGACGATGACCTGGTCGATCTCCTCGCGGTTGAGCTTCTTCCCGTGCATCTTCTTCTTGATGAAGCGGACGCTCTCGGGCTTCTCCGCGGGGCGGACGAACATGTCGTGCGCCTCCTCGATGCCGAAGTGCGTGCGGACGTCGGCGAAGACGCCGATGGTGCCAGGCGGCACGACGGTCTTCGTCACGTCGACGACGGCGATGACGTCGAGGCTGTTCGCGTGGACGCGCACGCGGTCGCCGGGGTGGACGCCCAGCTCCTCCGCGTCCTCGCGGTGGAGCAGGACCTGGAACTTGCCGAGGTCGATGTCAAGGACCTTCGCTTTGAGGTTCAACCCTTCCATGTGGTGTCAGCTCGGGATGATGTGGAGTGGGGAAGTGAAGGAAGATAAGGTTGCTCGCTTCGTGCGCTGCGGACGCGCGAGGCTCGCTGCGGCCGCGGGAGAGGCTTCCCGCTGGAGAGGCCTCTGCTCCACGCCAGGGCGGTGATAGCACTACTCGGAGCCGCCCGGCGGGCTCGTGCCCCAGCGCTTGACGGCCGCGGCGAGCTCCTCGTGCGTCTTCGCGTACTCCTCGACGGGGATGCCCTTCTGGTAGGCTTCGACGGCCTGCCGCATCGCGCGCGCGCCCGCTTCGCTGCCCAGCGGGTTGCCGTGCACGCCGCCGCCGGCGGCCGAGCAGAAGTCGGCGTCGCCGACCGCGTCCCACACCACGTGGATGACGCCGGGATGCATGCCGCCAGAGGCGACGGGGAACGTCGTCTTCAGGCCGTGCATGTCGCCGCGGAGCATCTCGTAGATGCCGCGCGCGTGCGACTTGCCTCCCTCGGTGAACATCTTGCCGGCACCCATCGTGCCGGCGTGGAGCGTGTCGGCGCCGACCATGCGGATCCACTTGGAGACGGGGAGCATGTCGATGCCGTGCTCCTCGAGGCGGCTGAAGGCGCCGTGCATCGCGCGGTGCGCGTGGATGCCGATGCCGCGGCCGTCGAGGAAGTCGCGCATCTCCTGCACCGCGGACCATCCGACGGTGAGCACGTCGATCATCACGTAGTCGTTGCCGCGGCCGATGAGGTAGTCGGCGCGGCGCTTCATCTCGGTGACCGGCGCGCTGATGTTGCAGAAGTAGAGCTTCTTCTCGCCCGTCTCGCGCTCCGCCTTCTTCTTCGCCTCCATCACGAGGTCGACGCGGCGGTAGAAGTCGTTGAACGTCATCGAGGTAAGGTTCTCGTCGTCCTTCACGAAGTCGATGCCGCCGCGCCATGCGTTGTAGGCGGCCTTCGCCCAGTTCTCCGCCGAGAGGCCGAGCTTGGGCTTGACGATGGTGCCGAGGATGGGGCGGTCGTGGATGCCCGTGAGGTCGCGGACGCCCTGCATGCCCAGCTGGGGACCCTTGAAGCTGCGCACGAAGTCCTTCGGCATCTCGATGTCGAGGAAGCGCAGCTTCTGGACCTCCTTGAGGCCGTAGACGTTGCCGACGACGGAGGAGAGGAGCTGCGTGAGGTTGCCGAACTCGAAGAGCGCGGGCGGGTAGGCGATGGTGACGAGCTTCTGCGCCTCGTCGAGCTTGATGACGCGCGCGCCGTACTGGCGCTCTTCGCCCGTCATCGTGGTGAGGCCGGGGTCCCACGTGCCGATGCTCGATTCGGCGGCGATCGCGCCGGCGGCCCACTCGAACTTCACCTTCGGGTCGTGCTCGACCCGGAACGTGCAGACGAACTCGTCCGGTCGCGCCGAGGCGCCTACTTCGAGGAAATCCGTGTAACCCATGCCACGCATGGAAAAAGCACCTTTCCCGACCTGCGCGTTGTGCGGAGATAAGGACTTCGGCAATCGGGCCCGCCGCGTTGCCGGAAGGTTGACGCGAGGCGCCGGCGCGGCTTCGGCCGACCCCACTATAGCTTCAAGAGGGAGCGGGCGCGAGCGCGAGGCGTGGACGACGCCCGGCACCCCCTCCTCTCGCGGGCGACCCCGCTCGCGCAGACGGAGCTGGAGGCGTTCGCCGAGGACGCGCGGCGGCGCGCGCTCCTGCCGCCAGCCGAGTTCGGGCACTACGAGGTGCAGGAGATCGAGGCGAAGAGCGCGCTCGCCGTCTCCGGCCTGCCGGGCAACCCGTACAGCCTGAGCCCGTACGTCGGGTGCGCCCACGCGTGCGTCTACTGCTACGTCCCCGACCTCCTGCACGTCGACCGGCCGCGCTGGGGGTCGTACGTCATGGTCAAGCGCAACCTGCCCACGCTCCTCGCGCGGGAGATGGCGCGCAAGCCGCGGGGCATCGTCTACCTCTCCGCCGCCACCGACGCGTACCAGCCGGCGGAGGCGCGGCATCTCGTGACGCGTCGCTGCCTCGAGGTGCTCGCGCGCCGCGACTGGCCGCTGCGCCTCCTCACGCGCAGCCCGCTCGTCAAGCGCGACATCGACGTCCTCTCGCGCTTCAGCGACATCCTCGTCGGCCTCACCATCCCGACGCTCGACGACGACGCGCGCCGCATCCTCGAGCCCGACGCGCCGCCCATCGAGGGGCGCCTCGCCGCCGTGCGCGCGCTCGCCGACGCGGGGCTGCGCCCGTTCGTCAACCTCGTGCCGGCGTTCCCCTTCACGGAGAAGCACACGCCCGAGCGCATGGCGCGCGCTTTCCGCGACGCGGGCGTCGCGGCGGTGCACGCGGGCGCGTTCCAGTACCTCGACATCCTCGCGCCGTACCTGCGCGAGCGCGCGCCGCCGGAGATGCTTCGCGCGCTCGAGGACCCGGAGTACAACGCGCGCATGTTCGCCGCGCTGCGCGTCGCGTGCGAGCGCGAGGGCGTGCGCTTCGAGCTCATCGGCCCCGAGCCGCAGCGGCGCGCGAAGCGCGAGGTGCGCTGGGTCGAGGGCGCGAGCGGGCGGCGGCCGGCATCGGTCGACGGATCAGGAGCAAAGGAAACGCCTCCTGCCGAGGCACCCTGAGCGCGCAGCGGCTCCCGCGCGCGCTTGGCGCCCGCATCGTGCTCGGTGCCGTCGCGCTGTAGGTCGTGAGCGCCATCGTCGGCCCCCCTCGCGCACGTTCGTGAGGCCCAGGACCTCCATCGTGAGGCGGTCGATGCCGAGCCCGAACCGGACGCGCCTGCGGGCGCGTCCTCTCGGGCTCGGCGCGGGAGGTGCGATGGCGCGCCTCACGGCGCGAGGCGGGTGCGGTCGCGCGGGAACAGCACGGCCTCGCGCACGTTCGTGAGGCCCAGCACCTCCATCGTGAGGCGGTCGATGCCGAGCCCGAACCCTCCGTGCGGCGGCATGCCGTAGCGGAACGGCTTGAGGTAGTCGGCGAAGTCCTTCGGGTCGAGCCCCTTGTGCTCGATGCGGGCGACAAGCTTCTTCGGGTCGTGCTGGCGCTGCGCGCCCGAGGTGACCTCGAGGCCCGCGTGCTCGAGGTCGAAGCTGCGCGTGACGGGCTGGTCCTCCTCGACGTACGTGTAGAAGGGGCGGATCCCCTCGGGGTAGCGGGTGATGAAGTAGAACTCGTGGCCGCGCGCGGCCATCACCTCGCCGAGGATCTTCTCGGCGGAGGCGTTGAGGTCGTCGCCCCACGGGATCTCGGCGACCTCGCCCTTGTCGTTCGTCCAGCGCTTCGTCTCGTTGACGAGCTTGAGCGCCTCGTCGTAGGGGAGGCGCGGGAAGGGGAGCGCGGGGACCTTGACCTCCTTGTCGAGGAGCTTGAGCTCGGCCTGGCACTCCTGGTGCACGCCGGCCCACATGTCGCGCACGGCCGTCTCGAGCACGTGCATGACGTCCTCCTCGCTCTCGACGAACGCCATCTCGACGTCGAACGCGGTGACCTCGTTGAGGTGGCGGTACGAGTTGTGCTTCTCGGCGCGGAAGTACGTCGCGACCTCGAACTGCCGGTCGAGCCCCGTCGCCATGAGCATCTGCTTGTAGAGCTGGGGCGACTGCGCGAGGAACGCGTCCTTCTCGAAGTACTTGACCGGGAAGAGGTCGGTGCCGCCCTCCGAGGAGGCGCCGATGATGCGCGGCGTGTGGACCTGGAAGAAGCCCTGGCGCGTGAACGAGTCGATGCCCGCCTTCACGAGCGCGCTGCGGACCTTGAAGATGGCCTGCACCTCGGGCTTGCGCAGGTCCATGAAGCGGTTGTCGAGGCGCGTCTCGAGGTCCGCGTCGACCTTGTCGACGACGCCGAGCGGGAGCGGCGCCTCGGCCTCGTTGAGCACGCGCACCTCGGCGGGGATGATCTCGTACCCGTTGCGCGCCTTCTCGCTCGCCTTCACGGTGCCGCGCACCGCGATGACGCTCTCGCGCTGGAGACCCTTCGAGAGGAGGTTGTACGTCGCCTCGTCCGTCTTCGCCTTCATCGCGAAGACCTGCAGCGTGCCGGAGCGGTCGCGCAGGATGACGAACGTCATCTTGCCGAGGTCGCGGATCTCCTGCATCCAGCCGGCGACGACGACCTCCTGGCCGTCCATCGCCTTGCCGTCGATGTCGAGGGCGTACTTGCGCTGCCGGAGGTCCACGGCCATGTGCGCGCGCGATGCTGGCGGGGCTACATAAAGCGAACCGCGAGGCGTGGGCTCGGCCCGCCGCCGTCTACGGGAGAAGGAGCGGCACGGCGGGAGGCGCGCCGGCGACGCAGCCGGGCGCGTGGCCGGCGCGGACGCCGGCGACGGTGGCGGAGGCGCCCATCGAGCACTGCCCCGTCGTGTACTGCGTCCACCCGAACGAGGCGTCGGCGCGACCCGCGGCGGAGCCGACGGTGCCGTAGGCGAAGAGGCTGCGCCACTCGCGGCCGTGGTCGTTGTAGCAGAAGGTGCTCGCGTAGCCCTCCGCGCTGGCGAGGGCGAGCTGCGCGTCCAGCCGGAGCGTCTGCCGCGCCTGGTAGAAGCTTTCCCCGGAGCACGCGCCCGCGCCTTGCTCGCTGCGCGTCGTGCGGACGCATCCGACGGGCACGCACGCCGTCTCGTCCGCCGCGGCGTGGGGCGCGAGAGCGACGGGCGAAAGGAGGAGAAGGAACGCGAGCGCGGCGCGCATGCGGCGCGAGCGGAACGCGCGCACATCAGCCTTCTCCCCAGGCTCGCTTCGGGACGCCCCCGCGCCCCCGCGGCGCTCGTGCCCTCTGATAGCGCCCGAAAACCCTATACGCCCCTTCCAGAATGGCCGCGGGACCCCGGGCGCCCACGGGCAGCCCTACTGGTGATCGCGCTTGGCATCACTCAACCTTGACACCCTGACGTACGTCGGTCCGATCGCCGGCGTCATCGCCCTCCTCTTCGCTGGCTTCCTCGCGAGCAGCATTCTCCGCCACAGCAAGGGGAACGCCCGGATGCAGGAGATCCAGTCGGCCGTCCGCGAGGGCGCGTTCGCGTTCCTCAAGGTCGAGTACCAGGTCGTCGCGATCTTCACCGTCATCCTCACCGTCGTCTTCGCGGCCGTCGGCATGTTCACCGGCGACTCGTTCTGGTACTACACCGCCGTCGGCTTCGTGGTGGGCGCCGTGCTCTCCGCGCTCGCCGGCTACATCGGCATGTGGATCAGCGTCTCGTCGAACGCGCGCGTCGCCGAGGCGGCCCGCAAGGGCCTGAAGGAGGCGCTCGCGCTCTCCTTCCGCGCCGGCGCCGTGAACGGCTTCGCCGTCGTCGGCCTCGGCATCATCGGCCTTGGCGTCCTCTACATCATCTTCCGCGCCCAGATCGGCCCGGTCGCGACGCCGCTCCACCTCATCGGCTTCGCCTTCGGTGCTTCGCTCATCACGCTCTTCGCGCGCATCGCGGGCGGCATCTACACGAAGGCGGCCGACGTCGGCGCCGACCTCGTCGGCAAGGTCGAGGCGGGCATCCCCGAGGACGACCCGCGCAACCCGGCCGTCATCGCGGACAACGTCGGCGACAACGTCGGCGACTGCGCCGGCATGGGCGCCGACCTCTTCGAGACGTACGTCGTGACGCTCGTCGCCGCCATGACGCTCGCGGCCACGAGCGCCGTCTTCAGCGGCGGCACGGCGGGCTTCACGGGCTACGGCGAGGCGGGCATCCTCTTCCCGCTGACGCTGGGCGCCTTCGCCATCGTCGCGTCGATCCTCGGCATCTTCTTTGTCCGCCTCCCGAAGAGCGGCAACATCATGAACGCGCTCTACGCGGGCATGATCGCGACCGTCGCGGTGAGCGCCATCGGCTTCGCGGCCGTCTGGGCGTACATCTTCCCCGAGATCCACGTCAACTTCCTCTTCGCGTCGTTCATCGGCCTCATCCTGACGCTCGCGCTCGTGTTCGTCACGGACTACTTCACGAGCCAGGGCTACAAGCCGGTGAAGGGCATCGTCGACGCCTCGACGACCGGCCCCGCGACGAACATCATCCAGGGCCTCGCGGTGGGCCTCCAGTCGGTCTTCATCCCCGTCCTCTTCGTCGTGGGCGGCATCGTGTTCAGCTTCCTCCTCGGCGAGTTCGTCGCCGTGGGCCTCGGCCTCTACGGCGTCGCCATGGCGGCGGTCGGCATGCTCAGCGTCGCCGGCATGGTCGTCGCGCTCGACACGTACGGCCCCATCACCGACAACGCGGGCGGCGTCGCCGAGATGAGCGAGCTCCCGCCCGAGGTGCGCAAGGTCACCGACGCGCTCGACGCGGTCGGCAACACGACGAAGGCCACGACCAAGGGGTACGCCATCGGCTCCGCGGCGCTCGCGGCGCTCGTGCTCTTCGCCGACTTCGTCGACCACGCGAACGTCGAGCGCGTCGCGCGCGGCGAGGCGGTCCTCACCTTCGACATCAGCAACCCGTTCGTGCTGAGCGGCCTCCTCCTTGGTGCCGCGGTCGTCTTCCTCTTCGCGAGCTACGCGATGGCCGCCGTCGGCCGCGCGGCGCACGCGGTCGTCACCGAGGTCCGCCGCCAGTTCGCTGACGGCGAGATCATGGCCGGCCGCCGCAAGCCCGACTACCAGACGTGCGTCGCCATCGTCACGAAGGCCGCCCTCAAGGAGATGGTCGTGCCCGGCAGCCTCGCCGTGGCCGCGCCCCTTCTTGTCGGCTTCATCCTCGGCGCGCAGGCGCTCGGCGGCATGATCATGGGCACCATCGTCGGCGGCTTCGCGCTCGCCCTCCTCATGTCCAACGCCGGCGGCGCGTGGGACAACGCCAAGAAGTCGTTCGAGAGCGGCATCCACGGCGGCAAGGGCAGCGACGCGCACAAGGCGGCCGTCGTCGGCGACACCGTCGGCGACCCGTTCAAGGACACCGCGGGCCCCGCGATCAACCCCCTGATCAAGGCGATGACGACGATCTCCGTCATCTTTGCCGGCCTCGTCGTGGCCTTCTCGCTCGTGCAGGTCTAAGCCCGCACGCGCACTGGGGCGCGCGCGACGCGCCCCCTCTCCCCCTTTCTCCTTCTCCTCTCCCCTTGTCCCTTCCCTTCTCCCTCCTCCTTCCTCCCGTCTCCCTCGGGGACGCAGCGCACGCTCCGCCGGCCCTTCGCACGCTTGAGAACGTTCAAGCTGCCGATGCCCCTCCGGCGCGCATGCGCCCCCGCGTCGGCCGCGTCCTCGCCGTGCTCCTCGTCCTCCTTCTTGCCGGTTGCAGCTCGCCCGGCGGCGACGGCGACGAGCCGCCCGCGACGACGACGCCTGGCGGCGCTCCGCCCGCCACGACGCCGACGGTGACGGCGGAGCCCACCGCGCAGCCGTCGCCCACGCCGACGCCAGCGACGCCGACGCCGACGACGGAGACGCCCCTGGCGACGCCCACGCCCCCCGCGGCGGTGCCCGTGAACATCACGCTCCGCCACGACTACTCGAACGCGTCGGAGAACCTCACCTTCAGCATCCCGCCCAACGCGGAAGGGAACCTCACCATCCGCGTGCAGTTCGACACGGCGCCCACCGCCGTGCCCGGGCAGTACCTCTGCACCGCGGGGCTTCGGATCAAGGTCATCCGCCCCGACGGCTCCCTCCACCTCGACGTCGTCTCCGCGGCGGGCAACGGCCAGAACGTGCACTGCGGCGTCGTGAGCGCGAGCACGGGAGCGTCGTACGCCACGGACGTGCCCGCCGGGACGTGGCACGCCTCCTTCGAAGGGGCCGGCGTGGGCATCGGCTGGGTCTTTGTCCGCCCCACGCCCTCGGAGTGAGCAGCCTCCCGGTTGAGCCCCGTTGATCGAGCGGGAGCCGCATCGGCGCCCGATGCGCCCCCTCCTCCTCGCCCTCCTTCTGCTCGCCGCGCCCGCCGCGGGGGGCGCCGCCAGCACCCTCCTTCTCGAGCGCGACGGACGCGTCTCGACCGTTCCCTGCAGCGACTACACGGAGATCAGCTTCCTCGAGGGAGAGTTCTCGCCGCGCTGCGTCCTCGCGTGGAGCGGCCAGCTCGTGCGCTGGGAGCTGGTCGGGTCCCTCCCGCGCTCGCACCTCGACGCCGACCTCGGGCGGGAGCCGTGCCTGGACGCGGCGCGCGACGCCCAGGAGCCGGGCACGCTCGTCGCGAAGTTCCTCTTCGACGGGCTCACGCTGCGCGTGACGACCGACTTCGCCACCGCGCGCGAGTGCCTCTTCGACCCCCTCGTCAGCGGGCTTGGCCGCGCGCGCCTCCCCGTCGAGGACCCGGCCACGGGGGCGCGGATGCTCGTCGTCGTCCGCGCCTCGTGACCCCGCCCGACCCCCGCCGACGAACGCTTATATACCGGGCCCAGGATGGGCCGGCCGTCCGCCGCTCCCGTCAGGGAGCCCCTTCCCTCGCCTTCGGGCGTGAGCGGGAAGGCCTCAACGGAGGAACCACCGTGGTCTATCAGATCGTCGAGATGGAAGACACCGTCCGCATCCCGCCCCACGAGCTCGGCGAGGACCAAGATGCGGTCGCCCGCGAGCTCGTGCACCGCTCCTTCGAGGGGCGCCTCAACAAGAAGTACGGCTTCACGCTTGTCGCGACCGACATCGAGCGCATCGGCGAGGGGCGCGTCATCCACGGGGACGGCGCCGTCTACCAGCGCGTGAAGTTCAACGCCCTCACGTTCAAGCCCGAGGTGGGCGAGGTCGTGGAAGGCACGGTGTGCGAGGTCGTCGAGTTCGGCGCCTTCGTCCGCTTCGGCCCGCTCGACGGTCTGCTGCACATGTCGCAGATCATGAACGACTACCTCAACGTCGACCTCGGCAACGAGCGCCTCACCGGCAAGGAGACGGGCCGCTGGCTAGGCCTTGGCGACAAGGTGCGCGCGCGCCTCGTCACCGTCTCGCTCAACGAGCTCTCGCCGCGCGAGTCGAAGATCGGTCTCACGATGCGCCAGCCCGGCCTCGGGAAGATCGAGTGGCTCGTCGAGGACCGCGACCCGAACGCGCCCAAGCAGCCTCGCGCGCCCCGCAGCCCGCGCGGCCCGCCCCGCCGCAGGGAGGCCTAACGCATGACGAAGGCCTGCCGCGACTGCCACTTCATCGTCGAAGAGGGCGAGAAGTGCCCGAGCTGCCACGGCGCGAACCTCTCCAAGGACTGGAACGGCTTCGTCGTCGTCACCGACGTCGCGAACAGCGTCGTCGCGAAGAAGATGCAGATCGACCAGCCCGGAAAGTACGCCCTCAAGGTGCGCTAAGAACGATATCAC
>DASRYU010000171.1:0-3154 GCA_035687045.1 Thermoplasmatota archaeon
AGCGCGAGCGCGCCCACGAGCGTCGTGGCCTCCTGGAACGCGCTCACGCTGAAGAGGCCGAAGACAGGGCCGATGAGCACGCCGATGAGGATGAGCAGAAGGACGTCGGTCACGCGCGTGCGCTCGAAGAGGAGGTACCCCGCGAAGCCGATCGCGATGATGCCTCCAAGCGCCGCGAGGGTCGGCAGCGGATCGACAGCCATCCGGCAGTGGGTTCGGTCGCAGGAGGTATTTGGACTGTCGCGCGCCCCCTCAAGTAGGGCTTCCCCGGCGCGTCAGGAGGCGGGGCGGTAGCTCTTGCGCAGCTCGCGGCGCATGATCTTGTTCGAGGCGGTCCGCGGCAGCGCGTCGACGAGGACGACGTCGCGGATGCGGTAGAGCGGGTTGAGCTCCTTCTTCACGATGTCCTGGAGCTCCTTCTGGAGCGCCTTCGGGTCCGCCTTCGCGTCAGGCTTCGGCACGCAGAAGACGACGAGCTGGTCCGCGCCGCCCGCCGGCGGGATCCATGCGACGGCCGCCGTCTGGTAGACCTGCGGGTGGCGGTCCATGGCGCGCTCGAGCTCGAGGGAGCTCACCTTGATGCCGCCGAGGTTCATCGTGTCGTCGGCGCGGCCGTGCGCGCGGTAGTATCCGCCGGGAAGCTTCTCGACCTCGTCGCCGTGGCGCCGGAGGCCGGGGCGGGGCAGGTCCGCGTAGTAGACCTTCGCGTGGTCCGCGTTGAGAAGGAGCTGCGAGAGCCCGACGCTTGGCGGAACGAGGAAGATCTCGCCCATCTCGTTCTCCTTCACCTCGCGTCCGTTCTCGTCGAGGATGACGAAGTCGAGCCCGAGCGCGGGCGTGGAGAAGGTGGCTGGGCTCTGCGGCTGGACGACGGTGCCCGTGATGTGGCCGCCGCCGATCTCCGTCCCGCCGCAGTACTCGATGACCGGCGCGCGGTACCCCGCGGCGGCGTGGAGCCAGAGGTAGTCCTCCACGTTCGAGGCCTCGCCCGTGGAGCTGAAGACGCGGATGTTCGCCAGCTCGTCCTTCACGAGGTCGGCGCTGCGCCACGCGCGCACGAGCGCGGGCACGAGCCCGAGCACCGTCACCTCGGCCTCCCGCACGAACCGCAGGAAGTCGCGCGTGTTGGGCGCGCCCTCGAAGAGCGCCATCGTCGCGCGGTTGATGAGCGAGGCGTAGATGAGCCACGGCCCCATCATCCACCCGATGCTCGTCGGCCACGCGAGGACGTCGTCGTCGTGCACGTCCTGGTGATAGCGCGCGTCCACCGCCGCCTTCATCGGCGTGAGGTGCGTCCACGGGATGGCCTTGGGGTCGCCCGTCGTGCCGCTCGAGAAGAGGATGTTCGTGACGGCGTACGGGTCCTGCGGGATGGATTCGAACGTGCGGTCCGCGCCGAGGAAGTCCTCCCACCGCAGGTCCCCCTCGCGCTGCGCCTCGCCGCCGATGACGATGGCTCGCGGCGAGCGCGCCTCGAGGACCTTCGCGTAGAGGTCGATGGTCTTCCCGGCGCGCGCGAAGGCGGCGGTCGTGAGGATGGCCTTCGCCTGGCCGAGGCGGTTGCGCGTCGCGACCTCCGGCGGGGCGAAGCTGTCGGCGATGCTCACCACGACGCCGCCCGCGCGGAGGATGCCGAGGTAGGCCGCGACGCACTCGAGCGTCATCGGCATGTAGAGCGAGACGGCGTCGCCCGGGTGGAGGCCGAGCTTCACGAACCCGTGCGCCACGCGGTCGACCATCGCCTCGAGCTCGCCGTAGCTGACGCGCCGCAGCCCCGGCTCGCCCTCACGGCCCAGCACGAGCGCGACCTTGTCCTGCGGCGCGCGGAAGCACGCGTCGACGATGTTGAGCGTCGCGCCGGGAAGCCAGCGCGGGTCCTCCGCGCTCCCCTCGCGCGTCGCGCGCGGCGCCGTGCGGAACGGGATGCCCAGCGCCTGGATGGCGCGCTCCCAGAACGCGTCGCGGTGCTCGGCGCTCCAGCGGTGGAGCGACGCGTAGTCCGGAAGCCCCAGCTCCCGCGCGAGCGCCGTCACGTGCGCGCGCTCGATGCGCGCCTTGTCGGGGATGTACGCGGGCGGCGGCGGCGCGGTGGCGGGCCGCTCCGCGTACGTCCGCTGCCACGCCTCCCAGTGCGCCTGGAAGGGGAGCGCGCCCGGGCGGCCGAGCTCTCCCGCCACGAGATCGCTCCACGCCTTCTCCTGCGCCGCCGGGTCGCGCGAGGCCATCGCCTTCGCGAGCCGGGGACACGGGGATGAAGCTTTCCCGTCACGTCTGGCGCGCGAGCGTCGCGACCCAGCCGACGGAGACGTCCGCGAGCGGTCCTTCGAGGAGCGACGGGCGCGCCTCGAGCCTGTACTCGCCGGGCGCGAGCCCGTCGAGCGACATCGTGAGCGGCGGCATCCCCTGGACGACCCTGTCGGTCCCCGAGAGGCTCAGGCGCATCGCGCCGTCGCGGCGGTCCCAGTCGGCCACAAGCTCGCCGCGGGCGTCCCACGGCACGATGATCGGGTCGGAGGCCATTGTCGTGACGGGGTCGCACGTGCCGAGGATGCAGCCAGCGAGGGTGCGGTACGAGCTCGCGCCGCGCGTCGTGACGGTGTCGGGCGGCGCCGTCACGGCGAAGGTCGCGACCCAGTCGGCGGTCTGGTCGTAGTTCCCCGCGACGGGGCGCGCGGGCTCGATGCGGACGGGGTGCTGGCCCGCGCCGAGTCCGATGAAGTCGATGCGCAGCGGGCTCTCCCCCGCGACCTCGACGCCCGCCACGCGCACGCGCAGCTCGCGCAGCGAGTCGTTGAGCGGGCGCCAGGAGACGACGACGCTGCCGCCTTCGGCCGCGGCGGGAAGGAAGAAGCTCCCGTCCTCGCGCGTCAAGCCGCCCACGCAGGTCGCGCGCTCGTCGACGCACGCGCCGGTCAGGTGGAGGGCGCTGCGGCCCGTCCACTCCTGCAGGCGCGCGGTGGGCGACGCCTCCGGAGGCGCGTGCCGGCCCCGCGTCTCCGGCTCCTGGGCTTCGACGTAGAGCGAGGTGGGGACGACGACGAGGAGGACGCACACGAGGCCGACGAGCCACGGAGTGCCGCGCATGAGGGTAAGCGGGACGGGGCGAGGATGCGGTTTGTGGTCGCAGCGTTTGAGCGTCAACTGATATCTAGAG
>DASRYU010000172.1:0-3744 GCA_035687045.1 Thermoplasmatota archaeon
AAACATGACGGCCCCACCGGGCCCTGCACCGCCTGCACGTGCCCACGCTACGACCGAGCCACCCGCCACTGACCCCCATGACCCCCCCGGATGAGCGACGGCGCCGGAACGAACCCCATGAGCGGAGCCTGCCGAAGTCGAAGCAGACGGGCAAGACGTGCGGGAACTGCACACGCCTCGGCCGAGCCTGCCGGCACCACGGAGGCAAGAGCACAGGCCCACGCACGGTGGAGGGGAAGCGAGTGGCGCGGCAGAACGCGACGACCCACGGGCTGCACGCGGACCCACTCGTCTTCCTCGACAACATGCCGCCCGACAAGCGCACCGCGTTCGACGCGCTCGTGCGCAAGCTCGCGCTCGAGGAGAAGGCAGTCGGCGAGGCGGACCTCATGCTGGTGCGAGACATCATCCTGGCCGACCTCATCGCCCAGCGCGGCCTCCAGTACATCCTCAACGAGTGGAGCACGTCGTACAGCGCGGGCGGCGTCCCAAGCTTGGCGCAGGCTGACGCGTTGTCGCAGTGGGCGGGCTACGCGCGCCTCAAGGCCACCCTCCGGGCCGCCCTCCGCCAAGGGACGGGAGAGCGGGGCGATCCTGGCAAGGTGACGGACGACGCGCGCCGCCGCGGCGAGGCGCTCGCGCGCGAGCTGGCCGCGCGCGGCATCGACCTGGACGAGCTCGAACGCGACGCCACGCGGGAGGCGGCTTGACAGACCCGCTCGAGACTGAGGTCTTCAGCATCCTCACGAGCCGCTCCCTCGACGACGCCAAGCGCGCGCTCGAGGACGTCCTCGCCAAGGCGCGGGCGGCGGAGCGGCGGCGCATCGTCGGCGAGCTGCAGGAGATCCACAACGACTTCCTGCAGTGGGGCCACTACTCGACGACGCTGCGCCTCGTCGCCGAAGCGGCGCGGTTCGTGGAGGATCCCGCGCAGCGTGAGCTCGCGCGCAAGACGCGCCGCGCCAAGCGGGTGAAACCGGAGTGACCGCCGCGCCGCCGGTCGCGCCGGGCGGCATCCGCCCATGGGAGACAGAGCGGGAATGGGCCCTCGCCGCCATCCGCCGCCTGCAGGCCGAGCGCAGCGTCGAGTACTTCGCCCACCGGTACTTGGGCCACGAGAAGTGGCGGTGGCTGCGCGACTTCGACCAAGCCCTCACCGAACCCCTCCCGGCGGGCGTGAACATTCGCGTCGTCCACGCGCCCGTCGACCAAGGCAAAAGCGTCAGGCTCAGCGCGCACGTGGCGCGCCGCATCGCGCAAGACCGCGGCATGCGCGTCTTGTACATGATGAACAACGGCGACTTGGCCGACGAGCGCGTGCGCGTCGTGCGCAACGCATTGCTCAAGAACGAGCTCCTCGTCCGCGACTACTGGCACCCCACATACGGGCCCTTCTTCTGGACCGAGCGCGAAGCGACCGAGACCGCGTTCCGTGTACGCGGCGCGGACCGCCGCATCGCGACGCCGACGCTCGAGGCGAAGGGCATCAAGGAGGGCGTGGAGGGCCAGAAGTACCACCTCGTCGTCGTCGACGACGGCGAAGACGACGAATCCTTCACCTCGAAGGCGGAAAGGGACAAGGCGTACACGAAGCTCAACCCCACCCTCCTCGGCCGCCTCGAGCCAGGCGGCGAGATCTGGTGGGTCGGCGCGCCATGGCACGAAGACGACGCCGGCAACAGGGCACTCCGCGACTTGCGGCACCAGACGCGGCACTACGTGTTCGACGCCATCCTGGAGGAGACGGGCACGTGGCCGGAAGGCTCACCGTACGCCGGCCGCCCCAAGTTCCGCCCCCTCTGTCCCGAGCGCTTCGGCGAGCACGGCGAAGGCCTCCTCTCGAAGGGCTACGGCACGACGATCTTCAACGTCAAGTACAGGTGCAACGTCAAAGCGCTCTCCGGCGGCACGTTCACCATCCCGCCCACCGTCACGCTCGCCGACCTCACCGGCCCGATGCACGGTGGGCTCGTGCGCCTCGGCATGGGCTTCGACCCGAACCGGTCGGACGACGAAGGCAGCGACTGGACGGCCATCGTGAGCCTCGGCTTGGCGAAGAGCGGGCTCGTCGTCCTCCTGCGCGCGTGGAGGAAGCACCTCAAGACCGGCTGGGCGGGCCACATCGCCGCCGAGTACGACACGCTCCGCCGAGAGTGGCCCGGCGTCAGGTTCTCGCGCATCGAGATGGAGGACGTTGGCTTCCAGGACGAGATCCGCCTCCAGCTGCGCCGCGAGCGGCCCGACATCCCTACCCACCCCGTGAAGCGGAGCAAGGACAAGGTCATCCGCCTCACGGGCCGCCTCGAGCCGTTCTTCAACCTCCCCGGCCGCTTCGCCATCCTCCAAGGCGCGCCCTTTGCGGACGACTTTCGGGACGAGGTACGCATGTTCCCCCACGCTAAGTTCGACCTGCTCGACGCGTGCGAGAGCGCCCTCATTCCCCTCGTGCCCGAGAAGCAGGTCGGCGCGTACGGCAGCCTCGACCTCAGCTGAGCCGCCCGAAGGGTTCTTGTGGCCATACTCGCGCGCCGAGCGTTTTGACGCGCATGGGTCGACTCCGCGACTTCTTCACGCGCTCGCGCGGCCGCGGCTACGGCGTCGTGAGCAAAGACACTGGCCTCGCTCCCGCGGGCTCGCCGGCGGACGTGCGCGCGTTCGGCGTGGACCCGTGGACGAGCGTCGTCAGCCAAGGGCGCGGCATCCTCCGCCCCTTCAACACGACGCTCCTCCGCCGCCTCAGCATGAGCGAGGCGGTCGGCATGTGCATGGACACGATCGTCGACGACGTCACCAGCGTCGACTGGACGATTACGAACCGGAAGGACGGCAAGCGCGCCCCGCCAGCGGACATCGACCGCGTCGCCGCATTCCTAGATGACGCGAACCCGAACTACACGACGTTCCGCGACACGCTCGAGGCCACGCTCGCCGACATGCTGAGCATCGGCAACGGCGTATGGGTCAAATCCTTTACGCGCGGAGGCAAGCTCGCGCAGTTCGCCGCCTACGACGCCGAGACATTCTTCCTCGACGCGGACGAGCACGGCATCATCACGGGCTTCCACCAGTACTCGCGCACGATGGGCGGCGAGAGCGTCCGCTTCGAGCCCGAAGAGGTGGCGTGGTTCACGTACGGCGCGCGCACGTACCGCCACTACGGATCCTCGCCCGTCGAGCGCCTCAACGAGCGCCTCCAGCTCCTGGCCTACACGATCCAGCAGGAGACGGCGTACTTCAAGGAAGGCAGCATCCCCAGCGGTCTCCTCTCGTTCGCGCCCGAGTGGGACAAGAACGACGTCGACGCCTTCATGGCGTACTGGCAAGCCAACGTGAAGGGCAAGCCCCACAAGATGCCGTACGCGCACGGCAAAGTCGAGTACGTGCCCTTCGGCTACAACTACCAAGAGCTCCAGTTCCTTGAGCGCCAGGCCTGGTACACGAAGCTCGTGTGCGCCACGTTCAAAGTGCCCCCCGCGTACCTCGGCCTCGCGGCGGAGACGACGAACCGCGCGACCGACGTGTCGCAGATGAGTAACTACAAGCGCAAGGCCATCCGGCCCCTCCTCCTGCGGTTGGAGCAGGTCATCAACCAATCCCTCATCTGGCCGCACGTGTCGCACGAGCTGGCCTTCCGCTTCCAGCCCTCGCTCGACCTGGCGGAGCGCCAGATCCTCACCAGCATCCGCGAAGCGGAAGTCCGCAGTGGCCTACGCACGATCAACGAGATCCGCAGCGAAGACGGCC
>DASRYU010000173.1:0-6430 GCA_035687045.1 Thermoplasmatota archaeon
CCCCGGCGCGCAGGCGCGGGCCGGCGCGCTTGCCGCCTCCAGGTGGCGCGGCGGCGAGGGCAGCGAGCGCGAAGCCCAAGCTGAGGGCGAGCCCGAGCCGCGCCCACGCGCCGGGGAACGCGACGAGAAGCACCACGCCGGCGGTTCCCGCGACGCTGCCCAGGAGGACGAGCGGAGCCCACGTGGCGCGGCCGCGGGCGCGCGGGAGGAGGTGCGCGAGCGCGCCGAGGACGAAGAGGAGAAGCGACGCGGGCCACGCGAGCGGGAGCGTGCGCGGCGCGGGCGGCGCGAACGCGGCCCACGCGGCGGTGGCGAGCATGCCCACGAGCGAGAGCGCGAGGACGAGCGCGGCGGCGAGGTCGTCGCGCCGTCTCGGGCCTTCGCGCCAGAAGGGGATGCCGGTGCGCCAGCGCGCGCCCGCGAGCGCGCTCGCGAGAAGCGAGACGGCGAGGAACGCGAGCGCGAGCGCGATGGCGAGCCGCGCGAGCACGGGCGCGCCGAGAAGCTGGAGGAGCGCTGCGAGCGGGAGGAGGACCGGGAGGACGTACGTCGTCGCGCGCGCCGCGAGCACCTGCCTCTTCGCGAAGCTGGGGAGGTACCAGTACGCGATGCCGGCGACGACGAGCGTGCTCCCTCCGAGGAACGATACGAGCGCCGCGTCGTCGAGCGCCTGCGACGGGCGCGCGGTCGCGCTCGCGAGAAGAAGGAGCGCCCCGAGCGCGAGGAGGGCGGCGCCAGCGAGGAAGTGCGGCCGCACGGGCACCGTGACGGGCGCGTTGCCTCGCTCCATCGGCGCGCGAACCGAGCGATAGCGCATAACCTTCATGGCCTGATGCCGCCTGGGTCGAAGCAGGCATGCGTTCGGTCGTGGTCGCGATGACGGGAGCGAGCGGGACGCCCTACGGCGTGCGCGCGCTCGAGACGCTCGCGAAGATGCCCGACCTGCGCATCCACCTCATCCTCACGCCGACGGCGGAGCGCCTGCTCGCGTTCGAGGCCAAGGCGGACGTCGCGAAGGTGAAGAGCCTGGCGCACGAGGTGCACAGGAACGACGACTTCTTCGCCCCCGTCGCGAGCGGCTCGCACCGCTTCCTTGGCATGCTCGTCATCCCCGCCAGCATGAAGCACGTGGGGCTGATGGCGTCGGGCATCGGGCTCGACCTCGTGAGCCGCACCGCCGACGTGTGCCTCAAGGAGCGCCGCACGCTCGTCATCGTGCCGCGCGAGACGCCCCTCTCGAGCATCCACCTCAGGAACCTCCTGACGCTCTCCGACGCGGGCGCGCGCATCGTGCCCGCGATGCCCGGCTTCTACGTGCACCCGGAGACCATCGACGACATGGTGGACCACGTGGCGGGGAAGGCGCTCGATGCGCTCGGCGTGGAGCACGACCTTTACCCGCGCTGGCGCGAGTCGCGCGGGCCTTAGCCGCCGCGCATCGTCTGGATGGGGTGCCGGAGGAAGGCGTCCACGACGTCCGGCCCGATGGCGTAGACGGCGATGACGATGCCCACGAGCTTGATCATCGTGCCCACGCCGATGCCGGCCATGAAGCTGCGGAAGCGCATGCCCGACACGGCGAAGACGTACACGAGGAGGTCGGGCACGAACGGGATGGCGTTGAGCGGGATGAGGATCCAGAAGCCGTACTGGTCGGCGTTGCGCTGCATCCACTCGACGATGCGCTTCATGCGCCGGCTCTTCGCCGTCTTCTTCTGGATGCCGTCGTTGAGCGAGTCGCCGACGAGGTAGAGCATCCAGGAGCCCACCATCTTGCCGAGGAAGAGCCCCGTGATAGCGAGGACCGGCCCGAAGTCGATGGTGTGGCGGATGAGGAGCGGCTCGGCGGGGAGCGGCAGCGCGATGGTCGAGAGGAGCGAGGTCGTGAAGTCGGCGAGGATCGTCTTGTACGCGCGGGTCCAGCCTGGCGGCGTGAGCGCGAAGATGCTGTTGAGGAGGAGCACGAGCCCCACGAGCGCGAACGAGAGCACGACGAGGACGGCCGTCTTCTCGTAGGGGGTGGCGTTGCGCGGGTCGGCCAGCGCGTGCCGGATGGTGCGCCGCCCGGTCTTGCTCGCGAGGTGGATGGACAGGTTCTCCGTGTGCGTGAGCACGAGCTCGGGCAGGGCGACGGCGCCGCGCAGCGCCGTGCGCATGCCGCGGATGGCCGCGTGGCCCGCCTTCGCCTGCACGCGGATGAGCCACAGGAGGAGGGTCGCGATCCAGGCGACGCGCACCGTGTTCACGTAGCGGCGCTGCGCGAGGAGCGCGTGCGCGAGCCGGGAGCGCGAGCGCATCGCGAGCCGGTCGCTGAAGGCCTTCTCGCGGTCGATCATGCGCTGCAGGAAGCGGCGCTGGACGTAGAGGCGCTCCTCGACGTGGACGACGTCGTCGCGCGTGGAGTGGCGGTCGAGCCCGGGGTCCACGCGGATGATGGTCGTGAAGCCGACGCGCACGTCGCCGGTGTCGTCGGTGCCGTGGAAGGTGACGTGGATGCAGTCGCCCCTCTGGCGGCGGCGAGGCGGCGGGCCGTACACGACGTCGCGCCAGTAGAAGGGCGCCGCCTGGATGCCGGGGCTCATGCTCTTGCCGCGCGCGAGGCTGCAGCGCGCGATGATGCCGCCGGGGCCGTCGGCATCCTCCGGCCGGACCTGGACGAGCACAGCCGGACATCTCCGCGGCAGCTCTAAAACCTAGTCGAGCCGCGGGATGGGCGCTCGGCGGCGCACCCAGAACCAGGCGGCGAAGGTGGAGAGGCCGGTGGAGACGATCATGAGCGCCAGGAAGGCGGTCGGGTCCTGGATCTGGAGCTCGGGAGGTGCCGCGGAGAGGACGGTCGCCAGCGTGTTGGGGACGAGCACGGCCGTGCCGAGCACGGTGAGCCAGGTGATGACGAAGCTCATCCGGTTGTTGAGCGCCTGGAGCTGGTTGTTGTAGATGCTCTGCATGACCTCGAGGCCGCCCGAGAGGACCTCGCTCATGTGCTCGGAGAGCTGGATGTGGCGCTGCACGTCGTCGCCGAGGAGCGCGACGCGCGCGAGGAGCGACTCCTCGTCGCTGATGAGCTCCGCGTCGCCGTGGCGCAACGACTGGATGACGTCGAGGGAGGCCCAGAGCGCGTCGAGGTATTGGACGAGCGCGCGCTTCATGTGGTAGATGCGCGGAGCCATGCTGCGGCGGTCGATGTCCTCCCGGATGAGGTCGCCCGCGATCTTCTCGCCCTGGTCCTCGATGCGCCGGATGCCGTCGAAGTTGCGCGTGTTGTTCTCGTCGAGAAGGCGCGTGAGGAGGATGGTGAGCTTGTCGGGGGTCGTGTAGTCCTGCGGGATCTTGCGCATCGCCGTCTCAGCGTAGCGCGCGAACTTGCGGAAGCGCGTGACCTTGCCGCGCTTGTACATCGTGAGCACGAAGTTGTCCCGCACGAGCACCAGCAGCGGCTGGACGGTGACCTCGAGGTTCTCGATGCGGATCATCGGGAGGAGAAGCCCGAGCTCCGTGTCGCGGTCCTCGTACTCCGAGAGCTCCGTGCGCACGAGGGACTCGATGAGCGTCCCCGAGAAGCCGAGGATGCTCGCGATGCGCTGCGCGTCCGCCTCGAGGTTGTCCACCTCGAAGTTGAGCCACGCGACGTCGGCCTCGTGGAGGCCGCGCACCATGTCGTGCACGCGCGGCGAGTCGAGGCGCGTGGGCTTCCCCTTCGCGACGCTCACCATGAAGCCCTCGTAGCTCGGCGCGCTCAACGGCCTGCCATCCGGGAATGGGCTACTTAAGGGGCGTGGAGCGGCGCCGCTACCCGACCGCGGCGAGGTACACGTGCCGCGCGATGCTGAAGTAGATGAGAACGCCGGCGACGTCGACGAGGGTCGCGACCAAGGGCGCCGACGCGCTTGCCGGGTCGAAGCCGACGCGCCGGAGAAGGAACGGGAGCGTCGACCCGGTGAGGGTGCCCCAGGTCACGACGCCCAGCACGCTCAGGCTCAACGTCGCGGCGAGGATGATCGCGTGCGGACCGTACGCGTCGAAGGCGGCGTCCCATGCGAGCACGCCCGCCGCGCCGACGGCGGCGAGGAGCGCGCCGAGCGAGGCGCCCATCGCGAGCTCGCGGCGCGCGACGCGCCACCAGTCGCGCAGGCGCACTTCGCCCAGCGCCATGGCGCGGATGACGAGGGTCGACGCCTGCGAGCCGGAGTTGCCGCCGCTCGAGATCACGAGGGGGATGAAGAATGCGAGCACGATGGCGCCCGCGAGCTCCGCCTGGAACGCGCCCATCGCGGCGATCGTGAGCGCCTGTCCGCCGAAGAGGAGGACGAGCCATGGCGCGCGCTTGCGCAGGAGCGAGAAGAAGCTCGTGTAGAGGTAGGGGGCCTCCAGCGCCTCCATGCCGCCGATCTTCTGGATGTCTTCCGTCGCCTCCTCGCGCACGACGTCGACCACGTCGTCGATGGTGACGATACCCACCATGCGCCCCTGGCCGTCGACGACGGGCAGCGCGACGACGTCGAGCGACGCGATCTGGCGGGCGACCTCCTCCTGGTCCGCGTGCTCGTCGACGGTCACGACGTCGCGCAGCATGACGTCGCTCACGCGCGCGCCGCCGGGCGCGGCGAAGAGGTCGCGGAACGAGAGCATGCCCAGCAGGCGCTGCTCCGCGTCGAGGACGTAGAGGTAGTTGATCGTCTCGGCGCGGTCGCGCGACTGCATGCGCGCGTAGCGGATGGCCTCGTCGACCGTCATGTCGGGGCGCAGCCGGACGAAGCGGGGGTTCATCAGGCCGCCCGCCTCGTCCTCGGCGTAGGCGAGGAGCGCGCGCACCTCGCGCGTCGTCGACGCGTCGAGAAGCGCGAGCGCCGCCGCGCGCTCCTCCGGCTCCATCTCCTGCAGAAGGTCGGCCGCGTCGTCGGGCGCGAGCGTGCGCAGAAGGACGCGCCGCTCGGCCTCCGTCGCGTCCGCCAGGATGAGCGCCTGCGTGCGCGCGCTGCGCTGGAGGAAGAACTCGGCCGCCTCGCCGCGCGGAAGCTTGCGGAACGCCGCGATGCGCTCCTCCGGCGAAAGGTCCGGCCACACCTCCTCCAGGTCGGTCCGCTCGGGCTGCGCCTCGCTCACGCGCGCGGCAGCGCGGGTGGATGGTTTTAGCTCTGCCCGTGCGAGGGCGCGCCACCGGCGGCCGCAACGGCCACGCGCTCCAGCCGCACGAGGCGCATGCGCAGGTCGCGAAGCTCCATCTCGTGCTCCAGGAGCATCGAGAGGAGCACCGATTCGAGCGGGTCGACGCGCCCCACGTTCGACGACGCGCTCGCATGCGCCCGCGCCTTCTGGAACAGCGCGTCGAACGCCTCCTGCTCGCGCGGCGAAAGGCCGCGCCGGTAGTCGCGCCACTCGGCCTCGATGCGCTCCAGCAGGAGACGGAACGTCGGCTCGGTGCGGCCCACGTTCAGCGACCTCCGGGGGGCAGGGGCGCCGCGGCGTGCAGGGGGCTCATGCCGCCTCCTCCGCGGCGGTGCGCGCCTCGAGCGCCACCCACGGGTCGCGGCGGCGCGCCTCGCCGAACTTGCCGTACATCCTGTTGCCGTTCGAGCGCCAGGCGCCGGGCGCGCGCGGCGCGTGCGGCGCGATGGGCGTCGCGCGCTCGTCGGGGTCGAGGAAGTCCTCGAGGCGCGTCCGTCCCGGCGCGGGCGCGAGGAAGGCGGCGCCGCGGCGCGGCAGGTGGATGGCGAGCCCCGTGCGCGGCGCCCCGGCAAGAAGGACGTGCTCGTCGACCGACTCCTCGAGAAGCACGCGCATCGGGTGGTCCGAGCGCGGCGAGAGCGTGCTGTTCGAGACGACGGCCGGCGCGTGGAGGCGCGCGGCGAGCCGGCGCAGCGTCGAGAGCGCCCGCTTCGCGAGCGTCAGCGCCTCGTCGCGCGAGAGCTCGTCGTCCAGGTACATCTCGAGAAGCCCCGGCGCGACGATGAGCCCCACGTCCTCCCCGACCTCCGCGTCGGCCTCGGCCCCAGCCCCGGCCTCCGCGTCGGCCTCGGCCCCAGCCTCGGCCTCCGCCCGCGCCTCGCGCGGCAGGATGTCCTCGACGATGCTCTGCACCTGGTAGGCCGTGAAGCCGCGCGCGAGGCGGACGCGGTCAAGCGTCAGCTCCTCGAAAGCGGCGAGCTCGCGGCGCGGCGCGTCGGGAAGGCGCGCGGCGGCGCGGCGGCGCGCGGCGGCGGCGAGCCGGTAGACGTCGAGGAAGTTCCCGCCGTCGGCGACAAGGACGCGCCGGCCCAGGACGGCGGCGTCGGCCATCCACGCGTAGAGGACGTCCGTCGCGGCGCCGGCGGCGTCGACGAGCGTGAGCGCGCCCGGGCGCAGGACGTTCGCGCGGTCCAGGTCGGCGATCCCCGAGTCGATGCCCCCGGAAAGGGCGGCCAAGGCACCCGGGGAGGGGAGGGTGCGGGTG
>DASRYU010000174.1:0-4383 GCA_035687045.1 Thermoplasmatota archaeon
GGCGCACAGGTCCTCGAGAAGGTCATCGCCCTCGTGGCCGAGAAGACCGGCTACCCGAAGGACATGCTCGACCCGACGCTCGACATGGAGGCCGACCTCGGCATCGACACGGTGAAGCAAGCCGAGATCTTCGGCCAGCTCCGCGAGACGTTCGGCATCGAGCGCGACGAGAAGCTCACGCTCAAGGACATCCCGACGCTCGGGAAGGTCGCCGACTACCTCGCGTCGCGCCTCGTCTCGACACCGGGCAGCGCGCCCGGCCCCGCGCCCACCATCACGCCCGCGCCGCTTCCGTCGGCCGAGCTCAACAAGGTGAACGCGCCGGCCGCGCCCGCGCAGGTCGAGCCCGCGCCGCCCGCGCCCAACACGGCCTCGCGCGTGCAGCCCGAGCCGGGCAAGGGCCCCGGGAGCGCCGACGAGGTGCTCGCGAAGGTCACGCAGATGATCGCTGCGAAGACCGGCTACCCGCCCGAGATGCTCGACGCCACGCTCGACATGGAGGCGGACCTCGGCATCGACACGGTGAAGCAAGCCGAGATCTTCGGCGAGGTGCGCGAGACGTTCGGCATCCCGAAGATCGAGGGGATCAACCTCAAGGACTACCCGACCATCCGCCACGTCGCCGCGTTCGTCTCGACGCACGCCGGGCGCAGCGGCCTCGCGCAGCAGCAGGCGAGCGATGCGCCGGTCGTCAACATCGCGGCCGTCGAGCCCCCCGCGGCGGGACTCATCCGCCGCGTGCCGCGCGTGGTGGACGCGCGCGCCGAGGGCACCGGCAGCCGCAGCGCGTTCGTCGCGGGCCACGGCCACCTCGCCGACGCCGCGCGCCACCGCTTCCACGCCGCGTCGGGCGACGTCGCCATCTTCGAGGGGAGCGCGAAGGAGCTGTTCGCGTTCGCGCGCTCGCGCGTCGCGGACCTCGAGAGCGGCCGCCTCGGGATCCTCGCCGTCACGCACCTCGGCGGCACGCACGGCATCGACCGCGCGGTGAACCCGGACCACGGCGGCGTGACGGGCGCCGCGAAGTCGCTCGCGCAGGAGTTCCCGAACGCGTGGGTCCGCGCGCTCGACCTCGACCCCGAGGAAGACATCGCCGCGCGCGTGCGCTACCTCGAGGCCGAGCTCAAGGTCGACAAGTCGCTCGTCGAGGTCGGCCGCGCGCGCGGGCGCCGCGTGGTCATCGAGACCATCGAGGCCGGCCCCACGAGCGCGCAGACGCCGCGCCTGCGCGAGAACAGCGTGCTCCTCGTCACCGGAGGCGGCCGCGGCATCACGGCGGCCGTGCTGAAGGCGCTCGCGCCCCAGCGGCCCACGCTCGTGCTCGTCGGCCGCACCGCCGCGCCCACCGACGCCGACGCGACGCTCGACGAGGCGGCGCTCAAGGAGCGCGCGAAGAGCGAGCTCGCGGCGAAGGGCGAGCGCGTCACACCGGTCAACATCGAGAAGTTCGTCTCCCCCTTCCGCGCGCGCCACGAGATCTGGCGCACGCTCCAGGAGCTGCGCGCCGCCGGCGCGACGGCCGAATACCACGCCGCCGACGTCAGCGATGGCGCCGCCCTCGCGCAGGCCGTCGCCGCGGCGCGCCGCCACGGGCGCATCACCGGCGTCATCCACGCGGCGGGCGTCGAGGAGTCGAAGCGCCTCGCCGACAAGGACGAGGCCGCCTTCGATCGCGCCTGGCGGCCCAAGGCGCAGGCGGCGCTCGAGCTCGCGCGGCTCGTGGAGGCCGACAAGCCGGACTTCTTCGTCATGTTCGGGAGCGTCGCGGGCCGCTACGGCAACGCGGCGCAGTTCGACTACAGCGCCGCGAACGACTGCATGGCGAAGCTCGCGCGCGTCCTGCGCCAGAAGGGCATCCCCGCGAGCGTGTTCGCGTGGGGCCCCTGGGGCGAGGTCGGCATGGCGCTCAAGGGCTCGACGCTCACCGTGCTCAAGGCCGCCGGCGTCGACAGCATCTCGACGGCGGAGGGCGTGGGCGCGTTCCTCTCGGAGCTCGCGCGCCTCGACGAGCCGGAGGTCGTCCTCGCGAAGTCGCTCGGCCAGCTCGCGCGGACGTCGACGCACGCGCAGCCGCCGGGCGAGGCGGTCGCGCATTCAGCAGGCCTCCACCTCACGCTGCGCGCGGACGAGCCGGCCCTGAACGACCACCGCGTGGACGGCGTCCCCTTCATGCCCGGCGTCATGGGGCTGCAGGCGTTCCACGACGCCGCGGGCGGACGCGTCGCCGGCTTCGAGGACGTCCACTGGGCCTACCCCGTGAAGCTGCTGCGCGACCAGCCGGTCCAGGCGACGGTGCGCCTCGACGGCGACAAGGCCGCGCTCACCACCGTGCCGCCCGGCCCGCTCAAGCAGGAGCGCACGCACTTCACGGCGCGCCTCCTGCGCGGCGAGCTCCCGGCGCCCGCGCCGCGCGCGCTCGACGACGCGCACGCGTGGGGCCACGAGCGCATCTACCCGCCCTTCTTCCACGGCCCCGCGTTCCAGGTGCTCGCGCGCGCCACGCGCGTCGGCTGGGAGTCGCTCGAGGCCGCCGGTCGCGCTCCGGCGCCCGGCATCACGCCGCTCATGGCGACGCTCGAGGGCGCGCTCCAGGCGCTCGGGCTGTGGGGCCTCTCCGTCGCCGGCGTCATGGCGCTCCCCGAGCGCGTGCGCCGCGTCACGCTGCACGGCGCCTTCGAGCCCAGCGCCACGAGCTATCGCGTCTCGCACGCGCGCCTCGCCGACGGCCGCGTGACGGGCGACGTGCAGTGCGTGGCGCACGGGAAGGTCGTGGCGGCGCTGGAGGGTGTCGCGCTCATCGTCACCGGCGCGCGCGGCCTCGACGCCGAGGCGCCCGCGCTCTGGCGCGCGGAGGACGTCGACGTGGCCGGCGCGCGCGCCGTGCGCGTGCGCGTCGAGGACTCCCGCGCGCTCCTCGCCCGGCCGGACCTCTGGCCCGCCTTCCTCGGCGCGGCCGAGCGCGCGGCGCTCGCGGGGCTGAAGGTCGAGAAGCGGCGCGAGGAGTGGCTCGCGGCGACGCTCGCGGGCAAGTCGGCGCTGCGGCGCGCGCGCGACCCGCGCGGGTGGCCCGACATGGAGGTGCTGCGCGGCGAGGATGGCGCTCCGCTCGCGCACGGCAGCTGGGGGCTCACGCTCTCGCACGCGGGCGGCGTCGCGGTCGCGCTCGCGTTCGATGCGACGCGCGAGCGCTGCGGCATCGACGTGGAGACCATCGAGTGGCGCCCGGCGTCGTTCGAGGAGGAGGCGTTCACGCCCGACGAGCGCCGCGAGTTCCCGAGCGGGCCCGGGCGCGAGCAGATGGTGACGACCGCGTGGGCCGCCAAGGAGGCGACGCTCAAGGCGCTTGGCGTCGGCCTCTCGATCCCGCTCGCGTCGCTGCGCGTCAAGACGAACGGGAACGTGCAGGTCGAGATGAGCGGCCAGGCGAAGGAGCGCTTCACCGCCATCGACGGCGACTCCCTCGTGGTGGACGCGCGACGCGAGGGGCCGCTTGCCTATGCGCTCGCTCGCGTCCGCCTCGCGCGACGCTCGCCCGCCTGAAAGCGTCAGAAGGGTTATGCACGCTCGCCCGTGAATCCCCCGCACATGGCCGAGATCGCTCCTTTTGTGCGGACGAACTACAAGGCGGTGGACAAGCGCGACGCGCTTCACTCGGTCAAGGGATGGCTCACGGGCGACACGAAGAAGGTCCCGATCATCGTCGATGACGGCAAGCCCTTCGGCATCGTGAACGAGCGGGCGCTCATGGGTCGCAGCCTCGACCTCAACGCCCACCTCCACCAGTTCACCCTCTCCACGAGGGCGCTCAAGCCCACCTCCACGCTCGAGGAGGCCATGGCGAAGATGGCCGAGTTCCGGGCCGCCTACCTCCCCGTCGAGGACGACCAAGGCAAGCTCATCGGCTACGTGAGCGCGCTCGACCTCGCGCGCGAAAGCCTCGGCGGCGCCGCGCGCGACCTGGCGGTGCCGGTGACGGAGCTGCGCGAGGAGCAGACCATCGGCGACGCGCTGCACGCCTTCCAGAAGGAGTACGTCGAGTACCTCCCGGTCCTCAGCAACGGCAGGCTCACGGGCGTGCTGCGCCGCGCGGACGTCCTCAACGTCGAGTTCAACAGCGGCGACAAGGGCCGCAAGGACGCGGGCGGCGAGAAGTTCAGCCTCCTGCAGGGCCCCGTCGCCGGCTACATGGACAACACGCCCGCCGTCGTCCCGCCCGACCTCCCGGCCGACGCCCTCCTCGAGACGCTCGAGGACAGCGGCTACGCCTTCGTCGGCTCGCGCGACGGCCGCTTCCTCGGCGTCGTCACGCCCGAGACGCTGTTCCGGCCGAACGGACGCTGAGCTGCCGCAGGGAGCGCGGGAGAAAAGAGCGAGGGCAAGGGG
>DASRYU010000175.1:0-9299 GCA_035687045.1 Thermoplasmatota archaeon
GCGACGGCCTTCGAGTCCGGCGCGCTGAAGGTCCTCGCGGAGGGCGTGTCCACGCCCACGGACATCACGTCCCTCGAGGCGGCCGGCTTCCCCACCGCGTGGAAGATCGACATCGACCTCGGCGCCCCCCAGAGCGCGGTCATCCCCAAGGAGGAGTCGTACCTCGTGCGCTTCAAGTGGTACAGCTCCGGCCCCGCCGGGAACTCCCTCTACACGGACGACTGGAACGTGAACTCCGGCGAGTTCTTCCCCGTCTCCATCACGCTCCCCGTGAAGAACGCCTTCGACGTGGAGAGCGTCATCCCCCAGTTCGTCCACGACAAGCTCGTCCTCCTCGGCATCCTGAACACGCCGTGGGGCAGCTACGACGTGGACCAGAACAGCGTGAAGCTCACCATCACGGACTCGAAGGGCCAGGAGGTCGCCCCCGTGCGCATCGAGAAGCTCGCGGACTACTCCGTCGCCCACGGCGGCCACTACAAGCCCGTGAACGTCACCTACGTCTGGGACTACCTCGCGGACAACCTGCCCGCGGGCGAGTACCAGGCCACCGTGCGCGCCTCCAACTTCCAGGGGAGCGCCTCGAGCTCGTGCACCGGCACGTTCGTCGTCCGCGAGGGCGGCGCGGCCGGCCCCATCCAGGTGGGCCAGTGCGGCGTGCGCACCATCACCGACGAGCAGCTCCAGAACGTGCAGCAGGGGAGCGCCGCCGACGCGTCGCGCCCCAGCGGCGGCGACGCCATCGAGCCCGCGCCCGCCCTTCCGCTGCCGCAGGTGGGCCTCTTCGGCATTCCCCTCATCGTCGTCGCTGCCCGGAGGTGGCGCAAGTGAAGCTCCACGTCATGCTCATCGCGCTCGTCGTGTTCGCCGCGCCGCTCGCCGGCTGCCTCAAGAAGGACCCGGTCCAGACGGCGGACCTCGAGCAGGAGAAGGCCGAGCAGCTTCTGGGCGACTCCGGCCGCCAGAGCCTCGCCGACGCGGCCGCCATCATCCCGAAGAACTACTCGTTCCCGCAGCAGCAGCTCCTGCCCCAGCAGATCGTAGAGATCGTGGGCACGATCACGTCCGCCGCGAACGGCGCGCTCGAGATCGAGCAGGACCAGGGCGGCATCGAGCGCAACACGTACTACGACTGGCACGACATCTCGAGCCTCGTCCCCCCCGGCCAGCCCGTCGAGCTCGTCATCGACGTCTGGTGGGACGCGAGCGAGTTCAACAGCGCCGACCTCGACATCGCCGTCGACGTGCCCGGCACGCAGACGTCGTACTCCGCCATCAGCGAGACGTTCAACTGGAACCTGCCCTCGAAGACGATGGTCGTCAACACCGTCGGCGTGAGCGGCCTTCCCACGAAGGTCGGCGTCCAGGCCGGCGGCGGCATCATCACGCAGGGCTTCGACTACACGCTCCGCATCCGCGCGACGTACGTGAAGGACGTCCTCACGCCGCACCACGCGTGGGCCATCGAGGTCCCCGCCGGTGCGAGCGGCATCATCATCGAGTCGGAGAAGGCGAGCGGCGAGGAGCACGTCACCTCGCAGTTCGTCATCATCGACCCCGAGGACAACCTCGTCCAGTTCGTCGACTTCAACGACATCGACATCCCGACCGAGTCGGTGTTCATCCCGACGACGAAGCCGGGCACGTACGTGTTCTACGCGTACTTCATGCACGGCGGGTTCTTCCGCGTGAAGGCCGACGTCCCGCTCGACGTCACCGCCGCGCGCACGCTCCCGCTCGTCGAGACGCGCGTCGTCGACAGCAACGCTCCCGCGCCCGGCATCGCGGGCAAGGACTTCTTCAACGGCAGCGCCGCCGAGGGCATCATGCCCAAGAGCGACGTGAGCCCGACGGTCGTCGACTTCACCACATCGGGCGCCTTCCCCCTGCGCGTCACGGGCTTCATCACGGGCACCGTGCAATCGCAGGCGAAGATCACGCTCTCGAGCTCGCTCGGCGTCGTCCACACGCTCACGAAGATCGCGCGCGTCGAGGACGACGCGGGCAGCATCGGCTGGACGAGCGACCACGAGAACGGCCCGAACAACGTCTTCACGTGGCGGAACATCCAGCGCGGCGGCTGGAAGGCCGAGATCGTGAACACGAGCCCCGGCGTCGAGATCGGGCACATCGTCCTCAGCTACACGCGGTGATCGCATGCGAACGACCCTTGTCCTCTCCATCGCCTTCGCGCTCTCGTTCGCAGGCTGCATCCAGAACATCGCCGGCCTCAAGGAGACGGCGAACGACACGCAGACGGCCGTCGAGCAGACGCTCGACCAGGCCACGACCTCCCGCACGAACGCGACCGCCACGAACGCGAGCGTCGCCCCGCCCAAGCCGCCCGTCGCGCGCATCACCGTGTTCGCGCCCGGCGGCGCGCTCCTCTTCAAGAGCACGTTCCAGGCGGAGCACGTGAGCGACATCATCCGCGTCGACCAGGGCTCGGCCATCACGCTCATCGCAGCCGACTCCGAGGCCATCGAGCCGGGCGCGACGCTCACGAGCTACGCGTGGAGCCTCGACGGCAAGCCCATCGAGGGCGGCCGCCAGGCGACGGCGGTGCTCGACCAGGCCGGCATCCGCGTGCTTTCGCTCGTCGTCACCGACTCGAAGGGCACGACGGACGACCAGTCCATCCGCCTCGGCGTGGCGCCCAAGCCCATCGAGATGGTGACCGAGCTCACGACGGGCCCCATCGCCGGCGCGGTCGGCCTCGGCGTCGCGGGCGAGACGGCCTTCGACCTCTCGCTCGCGCCCGCGGGCGTCCCCGCGAAGATCACGAGCGTGTCCTTCCTCGCCGCCGCCCCCACCGGGTGCGACATCATCCTCACGGTGACGGGCCCCGAGGGGGACGAGGTCGGCAGCGTCGACAGCACGAGCACGGGCGCGCCCGAGGTCCTGAACGCGGGCGAGCTTCCGGAGGGCACGTACGCCATCGCGGTCGAGCCCTACTCGTGCGCCGCGCCAGATGGCACCACCGTCACGGTCACCGTCGTCTACACGCCCATCATCGAAGGGCTCGAGGACGACGGGCACGGTGGCCACGCGCACTAAGAGACGCGGGCGCGCCGCGCTCCTACCGCGCCGCCGCGACAAGCAGCGGCAGGATGAGCGCGGCGTCCCCCTCGACGTTCACGATGCGCGCGTCCTCCTTCACCTTCCCCCAGCTGATGGCCTCCTCGAGGCGCGCGCCGGAGAGGGAGCCGTCGTGCTCGACCGCCGTCGTCACGTAGATGGCGTAGTCGAGCCCCTCGCGGAACTGCGACCACCAGATGACGTGGTGCTTCGAGATGCCGCCGCCGATCATGAGCGCGCCCATCTCGCGCGCGGTGTGCGTGAGGTCGCTGAGCCTCTGCTCGTCGGCGAGGAGGTCGAAGCCGATGCTGCGGTCCTTCTGGTAGCGCATCCACACCTGGCTCCCGACGCTCCCGTCGGTCGGGCCGGGCACGAAGACGGGGACGTTCCGCTCCGCGCACGCGCGCAGAAGGCTCCCCTCGGAGCCGGGCTCGCGCGCGAGGCGCAGGCCCAGCTCGCGCGCGAAGTCGCTCGTGCTCCACATCTTGCGCTCGCGGAACATCTCCTCGAGCCAAGGCTGCAGGCGCTCCTCGAGGATCTCGCCGTAGCTCTCGTTGGGCACGAGGACGTTCCCGAGGCGGTTGACCTCCTCGCGGTGGAGCTCGCGGTCGTCGAGGTCGAAGCTCCCATGGTAGTAGTCGCGCCACGTGCGCGCGAGGTCGTGGTCGAGTGTGCCGCACGTGGTCACGATGGCGTCGACCATGCCCGCGCGCACCATGTCGACGAGCACGCCGCGCACCCCCGTCGCGCACAGCGCCGCGGGGAAGCTCAGGAGCTTCGTGACCCCCGGCTGCTGCATGCGGCGGAGGATCTCGGCGGCGATGGCGACCTTCTTCGCGCTGAAGGCGGAGGCTTCGCCCATCGCGTCGACAAGCTCCCGCGCGCCCATGCCGGAGCGGACGCGGATGTCCTTCACGGGCGTCAGGTGCCGGCGGATGCCCTCGGGGTCGCGGCTCACGCGGCCGCGAGAGGACCCGACGCGTAAAGCTTTGCGGCGCGGCCATCGAGGGAATGGCCAGAACGGATAGCACCGTGGGGCACGAGCAGGCGACCATGGCGTACACACGGCTCCTCCTCTACCTCGTCGGCCTGCTCATCGTGGTCGCCGCGGCCTGGATCTTCCTCACGCAGACGCCCGTCGGCGAGGTCATCCCCGCCGGCGTGGCGCTCGCGCTCATCCTCCTCCTCGTGGGCATCGGCATCATGGCCGGCGCCCGCGCGATGGACGACACCGGCTACGCGCGCCGCCGCCGCGTCGTCCACGACGCGGACTACGTCGCGCCCGTCGCCCCCGCCCGCACGACGACCTACCACGAGCCCGCCGTCCCTCCGACGACCGGCACGACGGAGTACGTCGAAGAGCGCCGCTTCTGAAGCCCACCCGGCACCCGGAACGCGGAACCCGGCACTCGGCACTCGGCACTCGGCACCCGGAACTCGGCACCCGGCGCTACGTGACGATGTCCGCGAGGCGGTCCAGCTCGACCGCGCGTCGGATCTCCATCGCGATGCGGCGCCCGGTCGACGTCGGCTGGCGCCACAGCGCGTTGCCGTACGGGTGGCCGACGCCGACGTGGACGTTCGTGCCGCCGCCGATGCGGGGTGCCACGTCGTAGATGTAGAACTTGAGGTCCTTGTCCACGCACGTCTGGAGGCAGAAGGGGCCGATGACGCCGGGGGCGTAGTGCTCCTTGGCGGCGGCGACGAACTTCTCCGCCAGCGCGAACGCGTCCTCGAGGAGCGACTCGCGCACCGTCGCCGTGTTGTGGCCCACGACGTTCATCTCGGGCACGCGCTGCTTGCCCTGGAGCGCGAGCTGCTGGGCGGCCGGGAGGCGCACGTGCCCGTCGAGCGACGACTCGAAGCGCCAGTCGACGCCGAGAAGCTCCACGGGCTCCTCGCGGAAGTGCCTGGCGAGGGGGCTGTGGAAGAAGTTGAAGTTGAACACGGGGCCGATGACGTAGCGCTCGATGCGCGCCTTGTCGAGCGACTCCTGGTCGATGACGCCGTTGCGCAGGAGCTCCTCCGACTTCTCCTGGTACTCCTTGTACGAGGCGGCCGTGAAGAAGCCGCGCTCAAGCTTCTTCTTCGCGTGGTGGAGCTTGACGATGGAGAGCTCCTGGATGTCGCGCGGGTCGTTGATCTTCTCCGGGAACGGGAGGCCGGCCTTCTCGAGGAGCCAGTAGTAGTCCCGCTGCTCCGTGCGCTCCTCCGTGCGCAGCATGGCGCGGTTGCCCATGATGGGGACGCGCCACTTGTCCTCGACGTTGTCGATGCCGCAGTAGACGGTGAAGCTGCGGTTGGGGATCCAGAGCGTCGACATCTGGAGCAGGCGCTCCTGGACCGCGTCCTCCATGACGTTCCCGAACTTGGCGAGCGTCAGCGTCTCGTCGATGAAGCCGCGGACAAGCTTCCCGCGGCCGTCGCGGCGCGCCGCGAAGTAGCGTTCATAGGTGCGCTCGCGCCCCTTCTGGGCGACCACCAGCGTGCGGAACCCCTCATCCGCCGCGCCGTCCGCCACGTCGAGCGCCGAGTGCGAGCCGAGGGCGCCGACGGTGAGGTTCCGGGCGTCGTAACGCTCGAGCGCTTCCAGCACGGTCTGGCGAGGGAGCATCGCGCGCGCAGCAAGGGAACGACGTAAGAAACATTCCATGCGTAGGACGGTCGCCGGAGCCGGAACAGAGGTTCGTGAGAGCGTATCCTTTGTGGGGGTAGTGTTTATGGCACCCGCCTGTGTCTCCGCAACGGGTTACTCCCTGCCGCTCCGAGGCGCGAGCGGGGAGAAGCGCACAAACCGGCGTACGCCGGAGGTTTGAGGTCATGTCCAACGCCACCATCTACGAAGTCGGTCTGAACGAGCTCCACCGCGTGTCCCAGGACAAGCACATCCACGACCAGATCGACAACGAGTTCCGCGAGGCCCGCGGCCGCGAAGGCGCCCGCCTCCACGTCACGCTCCGCGCCATCAGCGAGGCCGAGCGCCGCCAGCAGGAGAACAGCCAGGCCACGTGGAACGCCATCGGCCGCCTCACGCAGGAACTCAACGAGCGCGCCGCCGCCCTCACGCAGCTCATCCAGTCCTTCGAGGGCAACCAGGACAAGCGCGTCGCCGGCGTCGCCGAGCAGGCCCGCGTCATCCAGCAGGCCGTCCAGGAGACCCGCGCCGCGGTCAGCAGCCAGGTCCAGGAGACCCGCGCCGCCATCAGCAGCCAGATCCAGGAGACCCGCGCGGCCGTGAGCTCCCAGAACGACGCGCACTTCCAGGCCCTCTCCTCGCAGGCGCGCGAGAACACGGAGCGCCTCGCGGTGGACCTCCGCCACGTGCGCGACGAGGTCGTCGGCCTCATCGACAGCCGCATGACGCAGGCGGACGCGAGCTTCGCGGCGCTTCGCGGCGACGTCGAGGTCGTGAAGTTCCTCGTGATGGACCTCATCAAGGACCGCATCGGCCGCAGCGACCCGAAGCAGAAGCCCTTCTGAGGTGACCACACTGCCCCGAGCCGCGCTCCTGAGCGCAGCGGCCATCGTGCTCGCCGCGCTTCTCGTTCCCACCGCCCTCGCCCAGGCCCCGCAGCCTGGCGTGACGGTGACGCTTGACACGACGAGCGTCGAGCTCGGGGTCTCCAACTCCACCACCCTCACCGGCACCGTCGCCTACACGGACGCCGCCCCCGCCATCCCCGGCGCGGGCGCGACCGACGGCGCCGTCGACCTCAGCGTCACGGCGCCCGCCGGCTGGACCGCGACGGTCGACCCCGCGAGCTTCTCCCTCGCGCCCGGCCAGAGCGCGACGTTCACCGTCGTCCTGACCGCGCCCGCCGCCGGCGAGAGCGCGACGCTCGAAGCGACCGTCGCCGCCAGCGCGCAGAGCCCCGACGGCCGCACCGCCACCGCGAGCGCGCCCATCGCCATCGCGTTCGTCGTGCCCCCGCCGCCGGTCGTCCCCTGGTACCAGACGCCGCTGGGCATGGCCGGCATCGGCCTCGCCGCGCTCGCCCTCGTGGGCGTCGTCGCCGGCGTCGCCATCCGCCGCCGCAACGTGCGCCTCGCCGCGGAGCGCGCCGAGGCGGAGCGCGCCGCCTACCTCGACCGCGAGACGGGCATCACCCTCGCCGTCGGCGGCGGCCCCCTCCAGTACGGCCACAAGCGCGAGGTCGTCTACCGCCTCGCCATCACGAACGCCAGCAAGCGCCCCCGCGTCGCCGTCCTCGACGTCGTCGAGGTCACGAACGGCTGGCGCGCCAGCGCGCAGGTGAGCAAGATCCCGCTGAGCGTCGGCGAGACGCAGCACGCGACGCTCGTCGTCACGCCCGACGCCGTCATCACGCCCGGCGACGTCGCGAAGGTCACGGTGCGCGTGAAGCCCGAGGAGGCGCGCGAGAAGGACGAGCGCCTCACGCTCGAGGTCGTCGCCCCCAAGCACGGCAGCCCCACCGACCCGCACTACCGGATCGTGACGGTGCACCGCGAAGGCGCGAACAACCAGCTCGCGCGCCGCTGAACCTGCACCACCCGGACCAGGAACCAGGAACCAGGAACCAGGAACCAGGCACTCCGGCTACCAGACGCGTCCCCAGTGGACGTCGAGGTCCTCGCGCACGCACATCTCGAGCGCCTCCACGAGCACGTCCGCCTCCGCTTCCTGGCCGCGCGCGCGGATCTCGTCGACCGTCGCGTTGCGCGGGATCGTGAACGCCTTCTGCGCGAGGATGGGCCCCTGGTCGAGGTCGGGCGTGACGAAGTGGGCGGTCGCGCCCGCCACGCGCACCCCGTGCTCCCACGCCTGTCGGTACGCGCTCGCGCCGGGGAACGCGGGCAGCAGGCTCGGGTGGACGTTCACGATGCGGTTCGGGTACTTCCAGACGAAGCCTGGGCTCAGGATGCGCATGAAGCGCGCGAGGACGATGAGGTCGATCTCCTCGTCGTCGCAGAGCTTGAGCGCGCGCGCCTCGCCGCGGGCGGGCTCCTTCCAGCTCACGTAGTGGAACGGGAGGCCGTACTCCTCCGCCTTCTTCGCGAGGTCCTTGCGCGTGCCGAGCACGAAGCGCGGGTCGAGCTTCAGCCGCTTCGCGCGCACCGCCCGCATCACGGCGTCGAGCGCGTGCGGCTCCTTCGTCACGAAGAGCGCGGCCTTGCGCGCCGCACCCGGCTGGTGCACGCGGAAGCGCACCTCCATGCCCAGCTCGTCGCCGAGCTTCCGGAGCTCGCGCGCGAGCTTGCGCTCCTGCGGCGCCGCGTCCCAGCCCGCCTGCAGGAGCATGTGGAACTCGCCGCGACGCACGCGCTCCTCGATGGCCTCGATGTTCGCGCCGTTCTCGAAGAGGTAGCTCGTGAAGCGCGCGACCACGCCGGTGCGGTCCTTGCCCGTGACGCTGAGGTTCGCGACGACGCTTGCCCGCTCGCCGCCGCTGCGCTTCGCCCGGTCCGCCACGAGCGCTGCGCAGCCGCCGGAACCGATTTATAGCCCGCGGGGACTCGGCGGCGCGATGACGAAGAAGCGCCCGCTGGACATCCTGAACGCGTCCCTCAACAAGCGCGTCATCGTCCACCTCCGCGGCGGGCGCGAATACCGCGGCACGCTCGACGGCTACGACCACCCGCACCTCAACATCGTCCTCAAGGGCGCCGAGCAGGTCGAGAAGGTCGGCACCCCCGAAGAGACGGTCACCAAGCGCGAGACCGTCATCGTCCGCGGCGACAACATCATCTACATTAGTCCTTGATGAGGACAAATGTTCGGTCCGCGGCGGCTCAAGCCGGCTGGCGGAACTCGTTGAAGGCTCGAAGTAGCTTCATGGTTGCCTCATAATCCAGCTTGTCGCCGTCGTAGCGCACCTCATAGAGTCCCTGCAGATTGGAGGGCAAATTTGCGCCGCGCTCGACCAGAAGGATGAAGCGCCTCTTGTAGAGGGCCATCGCTGCGCCGATTTCGATGAGCACGTTCTGGTTCAGGACTTTGTGAACACTGCCACTCTTGTCGAGGAGTTCCTGTTCGGTGCCCACATGAATAATCGCCGCGTAGCAGCGCCGCATGTCATCGAGAACCTTGTCTGGGACAGGTTTCGAGACGGTCTCGTGCTCTACGGAGACCACCGCATCGAACTTCCCGAATGTCAACAGTTCCTTGATTTGCTTCACAATCTCCCTGTTGCTCCCATGTGAGACGAAAACCTTCAGAGGTTCCCCCGATCCAAGCACGTTAGTTGTGGGCGGCAGCGACG
>DASRYU010000176.1:0-4760 GCA_035687045.1 Thermoplasmatota archaeon
GGCGAGAGGAGGGGGAGCGCGCCCGCGAGCGGCGCCGCGTCGACCCCCGCGCCGTCGCAGCCGATGCGCGCCCGCGCCTCCAGCGGCGCCTCGAGCCTGGCGTCGATGCACGCCACGCCCTCGGAGCGCGCGTCCGCGCGCGCGCCGCTTCGCTCGAGCGGCGCCTCGGCGCGTTCGGCGTGGCGCGCGGCGGTGGCGAAGAAGGCGGTGGCGAGAAGCGCGGCGAGCGCGACGGCGGCGAGGAAGCGCGTGCGGCGGCCCCGCCAGTCGCGTGGGTGCGCGAAGAGGCGGCGCCGGCGGGCCATGCTTCCGGCTGGGCCTCCGGGTGCTCAATGCGCGCGGATGCGGGCCTGGGGAAGAGCGGCCTATCGGCCGGGCGGCCGAGGCTTGAGGGGGCGCGGCGAGACGACCTCGGCGAAGCTCACGGTGCGCTTCTGCGCCTCCTGGCGCTCCGCGGCCCGTCGCGCCGCCGCGACGCGCGCGTTCTCCTCCTCGATGCGCCGCGCCGCCTCCTGCTCAAGCTTCAGCTTGCGCCAGGCGCGGTAGGTGTCGATGCTCAGGGGGACGAGGATGACGACGGCAAGGGTGACGAAAAGCATCATCCAGAGCTCGAGGGGCGCGAACGCGTTCCCGATGCGCGTCCATCCGGGGACCTCCGGGTTGGTCTGGCCGGACTGGAGCGCGAGCTTCGTGAGGCCGACCCAGGGCACCTCGCCGTAGACCTTCGCCTCGACCCAGGCCACGTCGACGATGTAGCTGATGCCCATCGCCTGGTCCGTGGCGGGGTTGCTGAACCAGTTGTCCCCCTTCGTGATGAAGCCCGAGTAGGGCGGGGTGTACCCTTGCGTGGGCGTGAAGATGAACGGCGACGTCTCGTCGAAGCCCAGCGGCGGGAAGTAGATGCCCCGCGAATCCCACACGCGCACCGTTCCGTCGATCCAGTGGAGGCGATACGTGCGCTGGCCCACGTTCACCGGGTCGCTCTCCACCTCGATGTAGGCGATGGCGCGGTGGATGATGGGCGTCGCGTTGCGGTCGCCGTTGGGCCAGAAGGCGATGACGTCGCCCGGCCGCCCGTAGCGGAGCTCGCCCCCTTCCGCCCACGTGCGGACGTCGTCGCGGCTGTCGACCGCGCGCAGGAAGACGAGGTCGCCCACGTCGATGGTGCCGAAGCGCCCGTAGGGGGTCTCCTGGATGGCGTGCATCATCGAGCCCGACTCGACGACGACCACGGGGGGCCACACGCCGCCCGTCGCGGCCGCCAGCCCACCCACGACGATGGCGACGATGAGGATGCCGCCGAGCACGTCCGTGAGGAGGCGGTAGCGGTCGGTCGCGCGCCGGAAGCGGCGCCACGCGTGGCGCGCCGACGGCTCGCGGCGCACGGGCTCGTCGGCCCTGCGCGCGCGGGCGCGGGCGACGGCCTCTTGCATCCGCTTGAGGAGGGGCGGCGACACCGTCCGGCGCCTCGGCAGGGGCTATATTAGGACTTCTTGAACACGGCTGGACCGTCGCCGCGCCGCCGAAGGGGCTTTTCGCTCCCACGCCCAGCGCCCCCCGTGCGCCCCGTCGGACCGCTCCTCGTCCTGGCCCTCCTCGCGGCCGGGTGCGCCGCGCCGGCTCCCGCACCGGAGGAGGAGGCGAGGCAGCGCTGCTACGGAGGCGACGAGGGGTGCCCGTTCCGCGCGGCGGACGCGGCGTGCGCGACGCTCGCGGTGGAGGCGGCGCCCCAAGGAGATGCGCTCCTCGTGACCGCGCGCCTGCGCAACGTGTGCGATGAGCGCCTGTGGGTCCAGGGGAACAATCTGGCCGCCATCGAGAAGAGCGGGATGAGCTCCGCGGTGCACGTCGAGGGGCGCCGCTACCACCTCATGGATGGCGCGGCGTGGGAAAACCCGATCGTGCTGCCGATGCTCCCGCCCGGCGACGTGCTCGAGCCGGGGGCGGAGCTCGTCGCGAGCTGGTCGTGGAACGGGACGCTCGCGGAAGGCGGCGGCCGGTACACGCCCGCGCCGCGCGGACCGCACGCCGTCTCGGCGTGGCTCGTGCGGGCGAGCGACGTGCGCGCGGAGGCGACGGCCGAGTGGCCGTAGCGCCGGCCGCGCTCAGAAGCCGGGCTGGTACGTCGAGACGACGATGACGTCGCGGATCGACTTCACGTTCTCGAACGGGAAGACGACGTAGCCGCGGTTGTCGCGCTTGAAGAGGCGGGGGTCGACGTCGTCCGCGGGCTCGACAAGCACCTCGGAGAGCTCGCCCGTGCGCTCGTTCACGCTCACGTTGCGCAGGCGCCCCAGCATCGTGCCGTCGTCGCTCATGACCGTCTTGCCGCGGATGTCCGTCGCGAGAAGCTTCATCGTAGTGCACCCATCCCGTGGTGGTGGCGCATCATCCCGCGGCGCGGTATTTAGGCCATTGCTTTTCGAAATGGGCAACGAGGGCGACGGCTCAGGCGCGGAAGACGCCGACAAGCTCCGCCTCGCGCAGGGCCTCGACGCTCACCTTCGCGCGGTAGGCGTACACCTCCGGCTCCGGCCCCTCGCACGCCGCGCGCAGCTCGGCCACGTCGGCGCTCGCCGCGCCGCGCTCGCCCGGCGCCACCTCGCCCATCTCGAGCGTCAGCGACACGAGCGGGCCCTCCGCCGCGTCCAGGAGGTCGAGCTGCGCGCGCACGCCGCGCGCCGGCGCGTCGCCCGCGTTGAGGAAGGAGAGCGTGACGCGCACGGCGCCGCAGGGCTCGACGGGCTCCGCGGCCAACGCCAGGCCGGTGACGCGCGGCGCGCGCACAAGAAGCGACGTCGCGTCCTCCTGCTCGCCCAGCCGCGCGCGCAGCGACAGGTTGCCCCCCGACGTCGGCACGAGGTCCGCGCGCACCTCCGCCGTCTCCCCCGGCGCCACGCGGGCGGTGCCGGTGGCGTTCGCGCCGCCGACGATGTCGAAGAGGACGATCGCCTCGGCGGCGGCGGGGCCGTCGTTGGCCACGAGCGCGACGGCGCTCACGGGGCGCCCCACCTCCGACTCGTTCGGCGTCGCCTCCACCGAGACCAGACGCAGCGCCGCCGGCGGCTCGCGCGGCGGCCGCGACACCACGCGCGGCGGGGGGCGCTCCTCGTCCTCGGGCGCGTTGCACCCCGCGAGCGCCACGGGGCCGAGAAGGAGCGCCAGGAGGAGGAGCGCGCGCACGCCGCGCCATGGCCGGCGTCGCACGAAACCCTTACGCAGCGCCCTCGCGTCCGCGGCCGCGTGACGCACAGCGACGCGAGCGCGTTCTACCTCCCGTTGAGGACGCTCCACGTGCTCGGCGCGATGATCTACCTGGGCGCGCTCCTCGTCTCGCTGTGGTGGAAGCTGGGCGCGGACCGCTCCGGAGACCCCGCGTTCGCCGCGCGCACCCACCGCCGCCTGCGCAAGCTCGACGGGCAGTTCATCGGCCCGGCGGCGCTCGTGACGTTCGCGGCCGGCTACGCGATGGTGCGTTTCCTCGGCGGGCGCATCGCGCACCACAACTTCGTCCTCATCGGGCTCACGCTCCTCTTCGCGTCGCTGGGCCTCTGGTACTTCGGCATGCGCAACCTCGGCGACAAGCTCGCCGTGGACGCGGAGAGCGCGGAGGCCGCGCGGCAGCCTCTGGGCGCGCAGTACGCGAAGCGCAGCGCCGCGTGGGTCCTTCTCGCGGGGCTCGCCATCGCGCTCGTCGTCGTCACCGTCGTCGTCATGGTGTACGGCGGGAGCGGCCGCGTCGCGTGGCTCTACGACGGCCCCGGCGCGCCCTAGAGCTCGTACGTCTCCCCGTCGCGCGCGAGCTCCACGGCGCCGAAGCGCGACGCCGCGGCCTCGCGCATCGCGCCGTCGGCCGACTCGTGGTAGCGGTGCGAGAGAAGGAGGCGCCGCGCGCCGACCTCCGCCGCGAGGGCGCCCGCCGTCGCCGCCGTGCTGTGGATGCGCGCGTGCTCGCTCTCCGGCTCCACCGTGGGCAGCAGCGTGTGCATGAGGAGAAGGTCCGCGTCGCGCGCGAGCGCCCGCAGCGCGTCGCAAGGCGCGGTGTCGCTCGCGTACACGAGGGCGCGCCCGTCCGCCTCGAAGCGCGCCGCCATCGCGGGCGCGCTGTGCTGCGTGCGCGCGAACGTCATCCGGATGCCGCGCACGCTCACCTTCTCGCCCTCCTCCACCTCGACCACGCCGCCTTGCATCTCGAACGGCCCGTCCCATGCGTACGCGTTCGCCAGGTCGTCCAGGCGCCTGCGCTCGCCGCGCGGGAGGTGGATGCGCGCGTCGTCGTCGAGTCCGCCGCCCAGCGTCGGGAGGTCGAGCACGTGGTCGAAGTGCATGTGGCTGATCCACACGCCGTCCAGCGGCTCCACGTCGCGCGCCGCGAGCGCCGCCCGCGCGCCCTGCCCCGCGTCGAGGAGCACGCGTGCGCCCGCCGCCTCTAGGAGATACGAGGAGCCGCCGGCGAGGGGCGCGAGGTAGCGCCCGGCGTTGCCGAGGACGGTGAGCTTCACGTCGCGGCGAGCGCGGCGCGGCGGGAAAGCGTTTCCACGCGAAGGCGACCCGCCGCGCCCGTCTGGCGGCCGCGCCTCCGCCAACGTCTTAAGCGGCACGCGCGTCGCCGGTCAGCCATGCAGGCGCTCATCGCGGAGCTCCTCAAGCGCGGGACGTTCGTCACGCCTGAGGCCGTCGCGCGCCTCGAGAGCGCGCCGCACCTCCAGCAGGGGCTCCTCGCGCGCCGCGAGCTGCCGATGTTCCTCGGCCTCGAGCAC
>DASRYU010000177.1:0-54407 GCA_035687045.1 Thermoplasmatota archaeon
CGCCGGAGCCCCACCCCATCCCGGCGGGCGGGGCGGCGTGCGGCGCGACCATCAGCGAGTGGATCGAGGAGCGCGGCGTGGAGCGCCATGGCGTCCGCTATCACCGCGGCCGCGTCGAGAGCATCGACTTCGACGGCAAGAGCGCGACCGTCTCGGGCGAGCGCCTCCCCTACGACCACCTCGTGCTCGCGCTGGGCGCGCGCCTCGGCCCGGTTCCCGAAGGTGCGCTGAGCCTCTACAGCCTCGAAGGCGTCGAGGCGCTGCACCGCGAGCTCGCGCGGCGCGAGGAGGGCAGGCTTCTTGTCGCCGTCTCCTCGCTCCCGTTCAAGTGCCCGCCCGCGCCCTACGAGGCCGCGATGCTCGCGAAGGCGTTCCGCCCGCGCATGCACGTCACCGTCGCCTCGCCGGAGCCCCACCCCATCCCGGCGGGCGGGGCGGCGTGCGGCGCGACCATCAGCGAGTGGATCGAGGAGCGCGGCGTGGAGCGCCGCAACGGCACGCCTCTCGAGCAGGCGCTCGAGCTGCCGCGCGACGTCCTCGCCGTCGTCCCGCCCCACCTGCCGCCCGCGCTGCTCGGCGCCTGGGTCGAGGCGGACGCGGCGACGCTCGCGACGAAGTGGCGCGACGTGTGGGCCGTGGGGGATTGCAACGTCGTGAAGCTCGCGAACGGCAAGCCGCTCGTGAAGGCCGGCGTGATGGCCGAGGGAGAGGCCAAGGTCGTCGCCGCGAACCTCGCGGCGCGCGTGCGCGGCGAGCCGGAGACGGCGCGCTTCGACGGCAAGGGGGGCTGCTTCCTCGAGCTGGGCCGCGGCGAGGCGGTCGAGGTGCGCGGCGACTTCTACCACCAGCCTGACCCCGTCGTGGCGGCGGCGGGGCTCCCTTCGCGCGAGACGCTCGCGGCGAAGTGGCGGTGGGAGGAGGAGCGCCTGCTCCGCTGGTTCGGCGCGTAGAGGAAAAAAAGAGTGGGCGGAGCGAGGCTCCGCCCGGGGCGGGTGCGGGTTCAGCTCACGCTGATGGTCTTGCACGTCGCGACGTTCGCGGCCTCGTCGTAGGTGAAGCCGGCGCCGCTCAGGCTTGTCACGCACGATTGCCACGTGCCGTGTCCGCCGCCCTTCTGCTGCACGTCGAGCGTCACTTGGCCGTTGCCCGAGGTGCTGCCGCTCGCGGTGTAGCTCGTGCCTTCGGGGCTCGTCACGCGGATGGAGACCGTGACGCCGCCCGCGGGGCTGCCGTCCGCCTTGGCGACGCTCACCAGGGTGGAGACCTTGTGCGCGCGGCCGCCCTGCGTGTGCGTGTACGAGAGGTCGATGCCCGAGACGTGAACGGGCACCGGCTCCGCGCCACCGCCGCCGCTCGAGCATCCGGAGAGCGAGAGGAGCGCGCACGTGTTGACGAAGCCGTAGCCGTAGTTGTTGTTGGGCCTGCCGCCGCCGTCGGCGGGGAGCTGGATGCCGGTCTTCATGATGCTGTCGCGCACCTGCGCGGGCGAGAGCGACGGGTTCTGCTCGAGCATCAGCGCGACGACGCCGCTCACGTGCGGCGTGGCCATCGAGGTGCCGGAGAGCGCCACGTAGGTGCCGCCCAGGAAGGCGCTGCGGATGGCGACGCCCGGGGCGACGATCTCGGGCTTCACGCGGCCGTCCTTCGTGGGCCCGCGGCTCGAGAAGCCGGCGATGACGTCGTCGTTGATGTCGGTGGTGGAGCGGTCGTCGACGGCGCCGACGGTGATGACGGTCTTGGCGTCGCCGGGCGTGCCGACGGTGCACTTGTCGGGACCTTCGTTGCCGGCGGCGATGACGGCGACGACGCCGTTCGCCATCACGCGGTCCGCGGCGCGGCTGTCGTCGCTCGTCCCGTCCCCGCAGCCTGCGGCGCCGAGGCTCGCGCTCATGACGCGGATGCCGTAGACGTTCTTGTTCTGGACGATCCAGTCCATGCCGGCGATGATGTCGCTCACGAGGCCGACGCCGGCGCTGTTGAGCACCTTGACGGCGCTGAAGGTCACGCCCGTCGCGACGCCGGGGTCGCCAAGCGTCGTGCGCGAGCCGCCGACGATGCCCGCGACGTGCGTCCCGTGGCCGTTGTCGTCCTCGCAGAGGGCGGTCCTGAGGCCGCCGCTGAACTGCACGCAGCCGGTGATGCGGCCGGAGAGCGCCGGGTGGACCGACTCGATGCCCGTGTCCAGGATGGCGACGTTGACGCCCGCGCCGGTGTAGCCCGCCGCCTCCGCCTTGTCCGCGCCCACTTCGACGCGGCTCACCGCGAGCGACGCGTGCGCGAGGCGGTCGTAGCTCACGCGCGTCGACCAAGGCTGCGCGTCGAGGAGCGGGAGAAGGTCGCGCTCGGCGTATCCCGCGAAGGCGTCGATGATCTCGTAGCGGTACGTCACCGTCATGCCCAGCGCCTCCGCCATCGGCGCGTACGTGGCGCTGGGGCCGTCCGTCCCGACGATGATGCGGACGCGGTCCCCGGCGAGCTCGACGGCGATGGTCGTGTCGAGCGGGGCGGCGCCGGGCGTGAGGGCGACCGCCTGCACCGAAGCGGCGGCCACCAGGATCGACAGCGTAAGGATCGTCAACATTCGGGATCGCATGAAAGAGCCTCTGGGCCTCCGTAGCCCAGGCGGAGGACGAGCGGGGGGAACCATCTACGCATGCGGCCGGTCTTCGATCCGTCCGCACGAGATTACCCCCCGGAACGGGACATGTCCCGCGCCCGCTCTGCGAGAGGCGAGGAGGCGAGGCTTGAAGTGGCGGCGCTCCCGATGAAGAGCATGGACCCCGTGCGCGAGAAGGCGGAGCGGGCGCGCGCCGCCGCGCTGCGCCTGCAGGCCGCGTCGAACAGCGAGCGCGTGCGCGGCGTCCTCGCGATGGCCGACGCGCTCGAGCGGGCGGCTCCGCGCATCCTCGCCGCGAACGAGGAGGACCTCGCGGAGGCGAGGGCCACCGGCCTCGCCGCGCCGCTCCTCTCGCGCCTGAAGCTCACGCCGGAGAAGCTGCGCCTCACGCTCGACGGCGTGCGCAGCCTCGCGCGCATGGAGGACCCGCTCGGGCGTACGCTCCGCTCGACGCTCCTCGACGACGGCCTTCGGCTCTACCAGGTGACGGTGCCGCTGGGTGTCGTCGCCTGCGTGTTCGAGTCGCGCCCGGACGCCTCGATCCAGATCCCCGCGCTCACGTACCGCAGCGGGAACGCGGCGCTCCTCAAGGGGGGCCGCGAGGCGGACCGCACGAACCGCGCCATCGTCGAGGCGCTGCGCGCCGCGGTGCCTGAGCCCGACGCCGTCCAGCTTCTCGAGGGGCGCGCGGAGGTAGAGGCGGTGCTGGCGCTCGATGCGCTCGTCGACCTCGTCATCCCGCGCGGCTCGTCCGAGTTCGTGCGCCACGTCATGTCGCGCACGCGCATCCCTGTTCTCGGCCACGCGGCGGGCGTCTGCCACGTCTACGTGCACGCGAGCGCGGACCCGGCGAAGGTCGTCCCGCTCGTGCTCGACGCCAAGACGGACAACCCGAGCGCGTGCAACGCCGCGGAGACGCTTCTCGTGGACCGCGCGGCCGCGCATCTCGTGCGCCCCATCGTCGAGGCGCTCGCGAAGGCGGGCGTCGAGGTGCGCGCGAGCGAACGGGCGCGCGGGCACGCGGCGGAGCTCGCGAAGCCGGCGGCGCCCGAGGATTTCGGCGCCGAGTTCGGCGACCTCACGCTCGCGCTCGACGTCGTGGACGGCCTCGAGGAGGCGGTCGCGTTCGTCAACCGGCACGGGTCGCGCCACACCGACGTCATCGTGGCGGAAGACCGCGAGGCCGCGCGCCGGTTCGTCGCGGCGGTCGACAGCGCCGGCGTGTTCGTGAATGCCAGCCCGCGCTTCGCCGACGGCTACCGCTACGGCCTCGGCGCCGAGGTCGGCGTGTCGACGTCCAAGCTGCACGCGCGCGGGCCCGTCGGCATGGACGGGCTCACGACGACGAAGTGGGTGCTTGTCGGCGAGGGGCACGTGGCGGGCCGCTACCAGGGCGCCGCCGCGAAGCCGTTCAAGCACGAGCCGCGGCCGGGCGCCGCCTGGAGCGACGAGTTCCCCGACGGGCGCTGAGGAGCGCGCGGCCGACGAGCGTGGAGCGCAGGCTTCTTCCCCCGCCGCGCGCGTGGACGTGCGTGGCCGCGCCGAAGAAGCGCCGCATCGTCGTGAAGATCGGCACGAACACCATCTGCGGGAGCCTCGGCCGCCCCGACCCGTGGTACATGGCCGCCATCGCGGACGAGATGGTGGATCTCATCGACGCGGGCCACCAGGTCATCCTCGTCACCTCCGGCGCCATCGGCACCGGGCGCCACATCCTCGGGATGAAGGAGAAGCCGCGCGACGTGCGCGTGCGGCAGGCGGCGGCCGCCGTCGGCCAGCCGCGCCTCATGCACGACTGGGCGAGCGCGTTCGGGCGCCGCGGAACCAACGTCGCGCAGGTCCTTCTCACCTACCACACCTTCGCGCGGCGCGAAAGCTATCTCCACATGCGCGAAGCGATGCTCAAGCTCCTCGAGATGGGCGTGGTGCCCATCGTCAACGAGAACGACACGGTGAGCATCAGCGAGATCGACGCGGGCTTCGGCGACAACGATCGGCTCAGCGCGCTCGTCGCGACGAAGCTCGAGGCGGACAGGCTCGTCATCCTCTCGGACGTCGCGGGGCTCTACACGAAGCCGCCGGGCGAGCCCGGCGCCGAGCTCGTGCGCCGCGTCGAGAGGGTCGACGAGCGCATCCGCGCCATGGCGGGCGCGAAAGCGTCGAGCGGAGGGCGCGGCGGCATGGGCTCGAAGCTCGAGGCGGCGGCCCTCGCGATGGAAAGCGGCTGCGAGGTCGTCATCGCGCCGGGCCGCGAGCCGCACGTGCTGCGCCGCATCGCCGCCGGCGAGGAGCTTGGCACGCGCTTCGTCCCGAGCTCGCGCGCGAGCGGCGCGCGCCGCTGGCTCCTCCTCGCCCAGCCGGAAGGGGAGGTGCACGTGGACGCGGGCGCCGCGCGCGCCCTCGCCGCCGGAAAGCACCTCCTGCCCGCGGGGGTGGTCGACGTGCGCGGCACGTTCAGCGTCGAGAGCGTCGTCCGCATCGTGAGCGACGGCCGCATCCTCGGGCGCGCGGTGAGCGAGCTCTCCTCCGAGGACCTTGCGCGCGTGAAGGGCCTCAAGAGCGCCGACGCGCAGCGCGTGCTCGGCATCGACGGCACCGTGAACGTCACCACGAAAGGCAAGCTCCTCCTCACGGACGAAAAGTAGCCGCGTCGTCGGTGAGAATCGGCTCGCGCGGGCGACGCCTCAAGGCCTCCGACGCCCGAGCCCCTCCGATGCGTCGCCAGAGGACGCGGCCCGCCTGGAGCATGGTCCAATGCCCCACCTGCCACGCGCAGCCGGGCGAGCCGTGCCGCACCATCCACGGCCTCGCCACCGACCCGCACAACCCGCGGCGGCGCGAAGCGCAGGGCGAGGGGGGCGCGCGGGCGTAGCGCGCCGGGCGGTCGGTCGCCCGCGACGCGGCGCGGCCGCGGGCGGTAGACCACCCGGAGGTGGACCCGGTGCGAGCTCCTTCAGTCCCGCGGCGCCGCCCGCCGGGCGCCCGGGCGGTAGACCACCCGGAAGCGTCCGCCGTTCCGGGCGGTAGACCACCCGGTGCGGTCAGCGCGAAAAAAGCTCACTCCGGCGGCCGCGGCGTGCGCACGGTCACCGTCGCCGAGCGCGGCCCTTCGTTCCCCATTTCGTTGACCGCGCTCACGCTGTAGGTGTAGGCGGTGTCGGGGGCGACGGTCGTGTCCTCGTAGGAGGTGGCGGTGGTGCTGCCGATGCGGATGTCGCCGCGGTAGATGCGGTAGTTGTGGACGGCGCTGCCTTGCGAGTGGGACCAGGCGAGGCGGACGCTGGCGTGCGAGGTGTCCTGCGCGGAGAGGGCGGCGGGCGCGGCGGGGAGGGCCTTGGAGAGCTGGCGGTTCTGGTAGGCCTTGTAGCCGTCGTAGATGAGCGGGACGCCGACGAGGAGGAAGAGCGTGATGCCGAGCATCACCCAGAGGTCCTTGGGGGCGTAGGCGTTGCCGATCTTGGGCCAGAGGATCTTCCCCGTCTGGTCGCGAGGGGGGTTCGGGTCGTTGGGCTCCTTCGCGAGGGCGAGCTTGATGAGGCCGAGCCACGGGAGCTCGCCGCGGCCTTTGCCTTCGATCCATTCCATCTGGACGGGCATGCTCCGTCCGCGCGCGTCGTGCGAGAGGCCGGAGACCTGGTCCGTCTGCGTGTTGGTGATCGGGTTGTCGCCCTTGGTGAGGAAGCCGCTCACGTCGGGCCGGTACGGCTCGGGGTCGCTGGGGCGGGAGAGGCGTTCGGCGATGGGGACGCTCGGGATGTAGATGCCTTCCTCGCCGAAGCGGCACCAGGTGCGGCCGTTGCGCTCGACCTTCTCGCTGCCGCCTTCGCAGGGGGCGTTGGGGTCCCAGCGCACGTAGTACGTCGGGCCGGGCTCGACCTCGACGTAGGCGACGGCGCGGTGGATGATGGGCGTGCGCGCGCGGTTGTTGGCGGGGTAGAAGACGATGACGTCGCCCGGCAGGCCGTAGCGCTCGCGCCCTCCTTCGAGGAGCGTCGTGATATCATCGACGTCGTCGACGTCCTTGACGAGGACGAGGTCGCCCGGGTCGATGGTGCCGAAGCGGCCGTAGGTGACCTCCGTGTCGGGGTGCATCATGCTGCCCGACTCGACGATGACGGCCGGGGGCCAGGAGCCGGTGTAGGCGAAGAGGCCGCCAAGGAGGAGGGCGAACACGGCGATGAGGACGAGCGCGTCCCGCACCGCCGCGGAGCGTATGGCCACGCGCCTCGCACGGGAGGTCGCCTTATAACGGTTTCAGCGTCGGCCGCGCTCTTCCCGCCGCGCGCGCAGCGCCTTCCACGCGTCGTAGAGGAGCGGCGCGCCCACGAGAAGGAACAGGGAGACGCCGAGCATGACCCAGAGGTCCTTGGGCGCGTACGCGCTGCCGATCTTGACCCAGGCCTCGGGCGGGTTGTCCTGGTTGGGTTTGGCGGCGAGCGCGAGCTTGAGGAGGCCCAGCCACGGGAGCTCGCCGCGCGCCTTGCCTTCGAGCCATTCGAGCGGCACGGGCTGGCGCACGTCGGGCATCGTGATCTGGTCGATGGCCTGGTTCGTGACGGGGTTGTCCCCCTTCGTGATGAAGCCGTTGCGCGTGGGCTTGTAGCCGATGTCCTCGTTGCCCGCGCCGAGGCCGCCGCGCACGCCCATCGACGGGATGAGGATGCCGTCGCGCCCGTAGTGGCACCACGAGCGCCCCCCGCGCTGGATCTTCGTCGCGCCCCCTTCGCAGGGCGCGTCGTCGCTCCAGCGCACGTCGTACTCGCCCGCGTTGACCTCGACGTAGGCGACGGCGCGGTGGATGATGGGCGTGCGCGTGCGGTCGTTCATCCGATAGTAGACGATGACGTCGCCGGGGTAGCCGTAGCGATCCCGCCCGCCCTCGGCGCGCGTCGTCACGTCGTCGAGGGAGTCGACGCTCTTCACGAGCACGAGGTCGCCCGGGTCGATGGTGCCGAAGCGGCCGTAGGTGACCTCACGGTCGGCGTGCATCATGCTCCCCGACTCGACGATGACCGCCGGGGGCCAGTTCTGCGTGTAGAGGGCGAGCGCGCCGAGGAACGCGACGAACACGCCGACGAGGACGAGCGCCTCGCGCACGCGCGGCGAGAGCGCCATCAGGCCACCGCCCCGCTCGCGCGAAGGCGCGCGACGTCCGCGTCGGAGTATCCCGCCGCACGCAGCACGAGGTCGGTGTGCTCGCCACGCTCCGGTGCGGGGCGGGGCGCGGCGCGGACGAGCGGCGTCGCGGGTCCGACCTCGGCGCGCACCTCGTCGGCCGCCAGCACGTGCGTGATGGGGACGCCGGCCTTGCGCAGCGTCGAGACCCACTCCTTGGCGGGGCGGGAGGCGAAGAGGCGCTCCAGCACGGCGTGCCCTTCGGGGTCGTACTGGAGCATCGCGTTGACGCCTGTCGCCTCGGCGAAGCGCTCGAAGAAGCGCGCCTCGAGCGCCGCGAACGCGACGTGGCGTCCGTCGGCGCAACGGTAGACGCGATAGCACGGGATGCTTCCCGTGAGCTCCCACGCGCCGCGCGCGTCCTCGCCCGCGCGTGCGCGCGCGAGCGGCAGCGTGTTGAGCGCCATCGCCGACTCCATGAGCGAGACCTCGACGCGCGCCCCCTTCCCGCTCCGCTCGCGCTGCCAGAGCGCGGCGAGGACGGCGCTGGCGCCATAGAGCGCGCCCCCCATGTCGGCGACCTGCGTCGGCGGCGGGCGCGGCTCGGCGCCGCCCAGGGTCAGGATGCCCGCGAGCGCCTGGTAGTTGAGGTCGTGCCCCACCTCGTCGCGGTGCTCGCCGGGAGGATATCCGACGAGCGAGAGGCGCACGAGGCGCGGGTTGACGCGCGCGAGCGTCGCGTCGTCGAGCCCGAGGCGGTCCATGACACCGGGGCGGAAGCTCTCGACAAGCACGTCGCTTCGCTCCGCGAGCCGCAGCGCGACCTCGCGTCCGGCCTCCGTCTTGAGGTCGACGACGATGCTGCGCTTGCCGCCGTTCAACGCCTCGAAGGCGTAGGGCATCAGGCGCGCCTCGTCGCCGACGCCGGGCGCCTCCAGCTTCACGACCTCCGCGCCAAGCTCGGCGAGAAGCTGTGTCAGGAAGGGGCCGGGCAGGAGGCGCGAGAGGTCGAGGACTTGGAGCCCCGCGAGCGTGCCGTGCACGCGCGGCGTACGCGCCGACGCGCCATCAACCCGTCGTCGCGCGACTACCGGCGTCGGCGCAGCGCGAACGCGGCGCCTCCCGCGGCGAGGACGCCGAGGGCGACGCCGCCGGCCGCGATCGGATGCCAGGCCGCGCCCGCCTCGCCCGCGGCGCCGCCGACGACGAGGATGCCCTCGTTCGGCGGCGTGCGGAAGCCGTCGTAGACGACGTGCGCGACGAGCCTCAGCGGCCCGGCGACGGGGCTTGTGAAGTAGGCGACGAGCTCAATGCTCTCGCCCGCCGCGACGGAGAGCTCCTCGCTCGAGAACACGCCGACGAGCCGGTCCCCCTGCCAGGCTTCGCCGACGAGGCGCGCCCGTGCGATGGCGGAGGCGCCCGTGTTCTCGAAGTGCCCGCCCACGCGGATCGGGTAGCCGGCGAAGGTGCTGGGCTCGTGCTGCAGGAAGCGCAGCGTGCCTTCCTTGCCCAGCGTGCCCGGCGGGACGACCTTGAAGCTCGTCTCCGCGAGCGGCGGCGCGTCGTCCGGCCGCACGAGGACCCGATAGGTGCCTTCGGGGAGTGGCGCGGGAAGCGGGATGCGCAGCTCGCCGCGCTCGCCCGGCCTCAGGCGCGTCGCGTTCGAGGCGCTCGCGATCTCCGCGCCCGCGGCGTCGAGCACGTGCGCGGTGGCGCGCGCCTGCGTGCGCACGTTCCCTTCGTTCGTCACGCCGACGGCGACGACGGGCGGCGTGCCCGCCTCGACGTCGCGCGCGTCGGCCGCGAGGAAGCGCAGCTGGACGAGCTGGTCGCCGCCGACGTCCACGTGGAGCGGCACGGCGACCGCGTACCGGAGCGCGAAGCCGCTTCCGCCGGGCTGCTCCTTCGGCGCGCCCACGAAGCGCAGCATCCCCTCATGCGGCCCGTTCGGCGTCTCCGGCGGCACGACGAGGACGACGCGCAGCCTCTCGTTCGTGCGCGGCGGGAGCAGGACGTCCTCCGCGGGCTCCACGCGCGCCCACTCGCCCACCTCCCCCTCGCGCTCGAGGACGAAGCGCGAGGGCGTGTCGAACTGGTTCTGGAGCGTCACCTCGCGGACGTACGTCTCGCCGCGCTGAGCGGACGAGACGACAACCTCCGTGGGGGTGACGCCGAGGCTCTCCCCCTCCGCGGCGCCGCCCGTGGGGAGCGCGAACGAAAGAAGGAGCGCCGCGAGCGCGAGGGCGCGAGCTGCGGGAGCCATCGGCCGCGGGTGGCGCCTTCGCCGGGAAGAAGGTATCCCGAGCGTCATGGGGCCGCGACGGCGGAGACGGTGAGCTCGCCGACGTAGACGCCGGGGCGCAGGCCGGCAGGCACCTGCATGCTGAAGTAGAGCGGCGCGGTCGCGTTCGCCGCGATCGAGAGCCCCGGCACGGTCTGCGCGCTTGTCGAGAGCGCGACGGGGGAGCTCATGTTCTGCCAGCGCGCGGCGCGGAGGCTCGAGGGGGGCACGCTGCTCTCGTGCGTCGCGTTGGAGAGCGCCGTCGCGGCGAGCGTCACGTTCACCGGGACGTTCCCGCCGTTGGTGACGTTGACCGCGACGGGCGTGGTCTCGGCGGCGCCGGGCGCGAACCCCGCGGAGCCGGTGGGGACGAGCGAGACGTTCTCCTGCGCGAGCGCGAGCGCCGCGAGGGGCTCGTACGTGAAGTTCGTCCACGCGAGGGACACGGCGGAGTCGCGGTCGATGGCTTCCGCTCGAAGGATGTACGTTCCGGGCGTGTCGTTGCTCGCCATGGTGACGGTGGCGCGCCAGGTGGCGCGCGTGCCGCTCGCGCTGAGCTTCGCCGCGTCCACGGCCTGCCGATGGATGGTCACGTTGTCCGCCTTGAGGACGGTCACCGTGACGCGGCGCACGTCGTTGTGCCCGTTCTCGTCGTCGAGGATGATGTCCGTCGGGAACTGCCGGGGGCCGCCCGCGCGCGGGTTCACCTGCGTGCCCGGGCGGGAAGGGTCGTCGTCGCCGCTGGAGGCGTCGGGTCGCTGCGCCTGCGGGGCGCGGGCGACGACCTCGACGCGCGAGGGCGCGCTCTGCGCGAGCCCCGCGAGGAGGATGGCGGCGACGACAAGGAAGGCGAAGGCGCGGGCGCGCAGGAGTCTCACCCCTTCACGGCGCTGACGGTGACCGTGCCGGTGTACGTGCCGCTGGGGACCCACTGCGCGTCGCCGCTCGGAACGGCCAGGCGCCAGTAGAGGCTGCGGGAGCTCGCCGCGCCGGCGCCGAGGTCGAAGCTCGAGAGCGTCGTGGAGGAGCTTCCCATCGCGGTCGCGTCGGACATGTTGCTCGCGAGCGAGTAGCGCAGGGCGGAGACGGGGATGGAGGCGTCCTCGCTCGCGTGGGCGAGGGCCGTCGCGGCAAGCTGCGTGTCCACCTGGACGTTGCCCGCGTTCTGCACGGCGAGCGCGAGGATGTCGCTCTGCGCGGCGGGGGCGACGCTCGCGCCGAAGTTGAACGTGCTGCGGTCGAGCTGGATGGCGGCAAGCTCCGCGTACGCGAAGACGAGCGGCGAGACGAGGTTCGTCCCGGTGGCGCCCTGCTTGTCGGTGGCGGTCACGCGCAGCTGGTATCCCGTCTCCAGCGCGGCGGGCGCGTCGTGGAAGCGCATGGGGAAGACGTAGCGGTAGGTCGCGGCCGTCCCGGCGGAGCACGAGACGTAGCTCGCCGCCGAGCTTGCGGTGTGGACGGCTCCGCCTGGGGTGCGCACTTCGGCGACGACGCTCGCGAGGTCGTTGCAGCCGTTGAGGTCCGTGATGACGAGCGTCGCCGTGACGTTCGTGACGCCGCCGGCGGTGGGGGAGACGCTCGTGGAGGGGAGCGCCGCGCTCGTGACGGTGGGGGCGGCGTTCGTGATGGTGATGCTCGTCGTGGCGCCCAGCACGGTCGCGGGCACGAGCAGGAGCGCGGCGAGCGCGAGGCCGACCCGGCGGAGCGCGCGGGACGCGGAGGAGCGAGACATGTCAGGCTCCTCTCGCTCGCTCCCCCTACTCATCCGGTCTGCCCGTGCCCCATTGACGCAGCGGTGCAGTGGCGCAGGCGCGGCCGCTCGCCCGGCTGGCGGCCCGGCTGGCGCCCGCGCTACGGGATGAGCGTCACGCGCACGTTCGCCCGCTCCGAGATGGCGGCCGCGTTCGGGCCCACTTCGACGTGCCCCGGCTGGTACGATTTGTGGCCGATCACGATCTCCGTGGCGCCCAGCTCTGCCGCGGCGCGCACGAACTCGTCGACCGTCTCGCCCGCCCGCACCTCCGCGAGCACCTTCACGCCGGACGCGGCGAGCGCCCCCGCCTGCTCCTCCAGCCGCTTGCGCGCGGCCTCCTCGAACGTGCGCGAGAGCTCGGGGGGCAGCGCGAGGCCGGCGGGCAGCAGGTCGGTGAGCGTCGAGCGCGCCACCTGCGCGGGGACGATGGTGAGGAGGACAAGCTCGTGCTTCTCGGCGCGCGCGCGTTCCGCCGCGTGGGCGAGCGCGCGCTGGGAGACCGGGGAGCCATCGATGCCGACGAGGATGCGGCCCATGCGCCCGCATACGCCGAAGGGCTTATCACCGCCACCCCCTCATGCGAAAACGATGTCGGACGACCTCGCGGCGCAGAAGAAGCGGTGGGAGGAGAAGACGCTCAAGCCCGCCCTGGCGAAGGCCCCCGAGCGCCGCGCGTCGTTCGTCACCGCCTCGTCCAAGCCCGTCGAGCGCCTCTACGGGCCCTGGGACATCCCGGGCTTCGACCACGACCGCGACCTCGGCTATCCGGGCGAGTTCCCCTTCACGCGCGGCGTCCAGGCGACCATGTACCGCGGCCGCCTCTGGACCATGCGCCAGTTCGCCGGCTACGGAACCGCCGAGGAGACCAACGAGCGCTTCAAGTTCCTCCTCTCGCAGGGGCAGACCGGCCTCTCCACCGCGTTCGACTTCTGCACGCTCCAAGGCTTCGACTCCGACCACCCCTGGTCGCAGGGCGAGGTCGGGAAGGTCGGCGTCGCCATCGACACCGTGGAGGACATGGAGACGCTCTTCGCGGACATCCCGCTCGACAAGGTCAGCGTCTCGATGACCATCAACGGCCCCGCGCCCATCCTCTGGGCGATGTACCTCGCGGCGGCCGAGAAGCGCGGCTTCGCCCTCGACAAGCTCGCGGGCACGACGCAGAACGACATCCTGAAGGAATACCAGGCGCAGAAGATGTTCATCTTCCCGCCCGGGCCCTCGCTCCGGCTCGTCCTCGACACGTTCGAGTTCGGCTCCAAGCGCGTCCCGCTGTGGAACACCATCAGCATCTCGGGCTACCACATCCGCGAGGCGGGCTCGACGGCGCAGCAGGAGCTCGCCTTCACGCTCGCCAACGGCATGACCTACGTCCGCATGGCGAAGGAGCGCGGCCTCGACCCCGACGAGTTCGGCCCGCGCCTCTCCTTCTTCTTCAACAGCCACAACGACTTCTTCGAGGAGATCGCGAAGTTCCGCGCCGCGCGCCGCATCTGGGCGAAGTTCATGCGCGACGAGATCGGCTGCAAGAACCCGCGCGCGTGGCTCCTCCGCTTCCACACGCAGACCGCCGGCGTGAGCTGCACGGCGCAGCAGCCGGAGAACAACATCGTCCGCACGACGATCCAGGCGCTCGCGGCGGTGCTGGGCGGGACCCAGTCGCTCCACACGAACTCCTTCGACGAGGCGCTCGCGCTCCCCACCGAGAAGGCCGTGCGCATCGCGCTTCGCACGCAGCAGATCCTCGCGCACGAGTCGGGCGTGGCGAACACGATCGACCCGCTGGGCGGCAGCTACTTCGTCGAGACGCTCACGAACGAGATGGAAGAGGCCGCGAACAAGTACTTCGACCAGATCGAGAAGATCGGCGGCGTCGTCGCGGGCATCGAGAAGGGCTGGTTCCAGCAGCAGATCGCCGAGTCCTCCTACCGCTACGTGAAGGAGATCGAGCGCAAGGAGCGCATCATCGTCGGCGTCAACGAGTACACGATCGAGGAGGAGCCGATGAGCGAGATCCTCAAGATCTCCGAGGACTCCGAGAAGCGCCAGCTCGAGCGCCTCGCCCGCGTGAAGCGCACGCGCGACCAGAAGAAGGTCGACGACGCGCTCCACAGGCTCCAGGTCGCCTGCGAGAAGGAGGCCGAGAACCTCATGCCCTACCTCATCGAGGCCGCGCACGCGTACGCGACGCTCGGCGAGATCCGCGAGGCGATGGTCAAGATCTACGGAGAGTACCGCGAGCCGGCCATCTTCTGATGGCGGCGCGAGCCGCGCCAGCGACGAGGCGGCCAGACCGCTCTTGGCCCTCGCCGGCGGACGCCTACCCGTGACCTACGACCTGCCCATCCCCAAGTCCAAGGCGCTCCCGACGAACCAGTCGCGCGAGAAGCGTCACCGGCGCTTTCCGCGCGGCGGCCGCTGAAGCGCGAGCGCCAGCACGAGCGCGAGCGTCGCGAGGAACGGCGTGGCTGGCACCGCCTGCTTGAGACGCTCGCCCGGGCCCAGTATGTGCGACCATTCGCGGCTCGCCACGTCGCAGGCCCACGACTCGTCCGTCCCCCAGCGGCGGTTCTCGCAGCCGGTCTGGACGACGGCGGTGGGCGCGAGCGTCGCGCCGTCGGCCGTGCGGTAGCGCGCGACGACCTCGTCCCAGAGCGTGTACGCGTCCCCCTCGCGGAGCGGCAGCGTCGCGACGGCGACGATGGGCTCGCGCCCCGGCCCGCTCGCGACGTGCGCGGGGTCCGGGCCGGCGACGGCGCAGCTCTCGCAGAGGTAGGTCGAGCCCATCGTGATCCACACGCGAAGCTCCGCGTGGCCCAGCCACGACGCGAGCGGCAGGACGGCGCGCTCCACGCGCGCGGTGCCATCCTCCTGCGGCGCGACGGTGAGCGTGCGGTCGAGAAGCGGCACCGGCAGCGCGCCCTCCGGCGTCGTGCCCACGGTCGACTCCGGCGCGCCGCCGGCGAAGCCCATGATGCACGCGCACTCGGCGCCGAAGCCGGGCGGCTCGCCCTGCACGATGGCGGCCCAGAACCCTTCCTGCGTGGGGGTGAGGCGCCACTCGCGCTCGATGACCTCGCCCGCCGAGCCGCGCGCGTCCCATGCGTCCCCCTCGACGATGACCCACTCGGGCGTGCGGAGGACGAGGCGCGCGTCGAGCTCCGAGTTCACGCGCACGCGCACGATGGCCTCCACGGCGTCGCCGACGGCGCCGGAGCCCGAGACGGTGGCGCCCTCGAAGACCCACGGCGGCGTGGGCTGCGACGCCAGCGCCGCGGGCGCGAGCGCGAGAAGCAGCAGGACGGGGAGCGCGCGCATGCCCCCGACGACGCGGGGCGGACTTTCAATCCTCCGGCAAGCCTCCGCGACCCGCCGGAAGCCACAAGCGCGCCCGCGCGCGTGGCGCCGACGTGGCGAACATCGAGCTTCTCGAGGAGGCGTGCGCCGCGCTCCCGCACACGACGCGCGCGATGTTCGGCGGGCACGGCCTCTTCGCGCCCAACGGCGGCATCTTCGCGGCCGTCGTCGACGACGACCGCATCATCCTCAAGTTCGCCGACGACGCGGCGCGCGCGGAGCTCGAGGCGCTCGGCGGCGAGCCGTGGACGTACGCCGGCCGCATGACGATGCGCGAGTGGATCGTCATCCCCGACAGGCTCTACGACGAGCCGCACGAGCTTGCTTCGTGGGCGAAGCGCGCGCACGCCCTCGCGCCGCCGAAGAAGGCCGCCGGGAAGAAGGCCGCGGGGAAGAAAGCGGCCGGCGGGAAGCGGTAGCCGCCGCTCGGGAGGAAAGGAAGGCCGGGCCCCGGAAAATGTTGGGGAGGTTGGGGAGGCTGCTGGAGGAGGCGTGTACGGAGCCCGGCATTCGCGAAGGCGATGGCGTCGGCGCGAGGCGCCGGCGCGGACGCGCCCGCAGGCACGTCGAGCGTCGGCGCGGGTGTCCGCGCGATGGCCTTCGACGGCGCTGAAGGTGGCGCGGCATGTCTTGGCGATGACGCGGCCACTCGTGGGGGTGGTCGCCGAGCGCCGCGTGGAAGCGCGTGTCACGGACGTTCTGCGCAACGTTCGGATGCTATCGCTGCGTCGCGTGCCACTCGGCGAAGAACTGGTCGAGGTACGCGCGCAGGAACGCCGTGCGCTCCTCGCCCAGCTTGCGGCCGCTCGCGGTGTTGAAGTCGGCCTGCAGGCGCAGCAGCTTGTCGTAGAAGTGCTGGATGGTCGTGCCCATGCGGCCGGAGACGTAGACGTCCGCGGCCGTCGTGTCGGCGCCGTCCCAGAGGGCGCGCCCCTTGAGGCCGCCGAAGCTGAAGGCGCGCGCGATCCCGATGGCTCCGATGGCTTCGAGCTTGTCGGCGTCGCCGACGACCTGCGCCTCGAGGCTCATCGGCCGCTTGCCGCCGGGCGCGAACGACTTGTCCTTGTGCCGCTCCACCGCCTCCAGCACGCGCGCGGCGTACGCCTCGGGCGCGCCGACGGCCGCGAGGTGCTCGCGCGCGTCGCGCAGCGTGTCCGTGGAGCCGGCGCGGTCGAGGTCGTGGAGGTACGCCGCCGCCGCGCAGACGTCCTCGTCGGCTCCTTCCAGCTTCGCGAGCATCCGCGCGTTGCGCGCGACGCGGTCGACGTGGAAGAGGTCGTGGCACGGGTCGTACGGGCTCATGCCTTCGTAGACGGGAGCGATGCGCGCGCGGACGCGTTCGGCGAACTGCACCTACGGCGCAGCGGGGAACGACACGATGAAGGTGCTGCCGCGGCCGGCCTCGCTCTCGCAGACGATGCGCCCGCGGTGCGCTTCCACGATGCGCCGGACGATGGAGAGGCCAAGCCCGGTCCCCTCTGCCTTCGTGGTGAAGAACGGCTCGAACATGAGCGCCTGCACCTCGGGCGGGATGCCGGCGCCCTCGTCGCGCACGCGAAGCTCGGCGCTGCCGTCCGGGAGCGCGCGCGTCTGGAGGCGGACGAGCCCGCCTCGCGCGCTCGCCTCGGCCGCGTTCTCGAGGAGGTTGAGGATGACCTGCTGCACGCGGTTCACGTCCAGTGGCACCGGCGGCGTCTCGCCAAGCTCCGTCACGAGCCGCACGCCGCCGCGGTGCGTCGCCTCGTAGAAACGGGCGGCCGCGGCGGCGAGCTCGTCGAGCCGGGCGGGGGCGCGGGGCCCGCTCGCCTCGCGCGTGAAGCGTCGCAGGTCGCTCACGAGCGCGTTGACCCGGTCCACGCCTTCGAGGATGGCCTCGAGCTGCGGGTGCGCGTCGGGCGGGACGTGGCGGCGCAGGAGGGTCGCGTTGTTCGCGATGTAGGCGAGCGGCGTGCGGATCTCGTGGGCCACCCCCGAGACGAGGGAGCCCATGGCGGCGAGGCGCTCGCCGCGCGCGAGGTCGCGCCGCGCCTCCTCGAGCGCGCGCTGCGCCTCGACGCGGTCGGTGATGTCGAACTCGGCGCCGATGTAGCCGAGGAAGCGTCCGTCCGACGCGAAGCGCGGGTTGGCCACGTTGAGCATGTGCCGCCACGTGCCGTCGCGCGCCCGCAGGCGGTGCTGCGTGCGGAACGGGCGGCGCGCGAGGATGTCGGGCCAGACGCGGGCGAACTCGTGCGCGTCGTCCTCCGGGTGCACGAAGGCGCGCCAGCGGTCGCCCAGGAGCTCGGCGTTCGGGATGCCCAGGAGCTCGCAGCGCCAGCGGTTGTTGAACGTGTTCTTGAGGTCCGGGTCCGTGAGCCAGATGCCGATGGGCGCTTCGTCCGCAAGGCGGGTGAACCGCTCCTCGCTCTCCTGGAGCATCCCCTGCTCGCGCCCCCGCCGCTCCGTCTCCAGCACGAGGCTCATGAGGCCCGCGAGGGCGCCCGCGAAGATCTCCTCCTCCGGGAGCCAGCGGCGCGGGCGTCCCACGTGCTCGTGGCAGAGGACGCCGACGACGCGCCCGCCGACCCGCAGCGGCGCGTCGAGCATGGAGCAGATGCCCAGCGGCTCCAGGTAGGCGGCGGCGAAGTCGCGCGTGCGCGGGTCCGTCCGCGCATCCTCCGCGGCGATCGTGCGCTCCTCCGCGAGCGCCCGGAAGTACGCCGGGTTGTCCCGCTGCGTGATCTCGATGCCCGCGCTGTGCCGGTGCGGCGCGCGCTCGAAAAGGTCCAGGCAGCGGATGGAGGTGCGCTCGGCGTCGTAGACCCAGACGCTCACGCGCTCGACGTCGAGCGCGCGGGCGCTCTCCTCGACGATGGCGCGCGCGGCGTGGACGAGGTCGCCGCGCTCGTGGATGGTGAGGCGCGCGAGGCGCACGAGCGCGTCATTGTACCGCCGCAGCCGCTCCTCACGGTCGCGCAGCTCCGCGATGAGCCGCGCGTTCTCAAGCGCCGCGTGCTCCTGCTCCACCGCCGCCATCCGGACGAACGAGGCCGGGCGAGGTTATAAGGTGCACCGGCAACCCGGCGGAGCCTTCTTCCGGGCCTCGCAGAGTGATGTCCCGATGCCCGAAGACCCCGTCATGGCGTACGCGAAGGCGCACGAGGAGCGGCACCTCGCCGAGCTGTTCGACCTGCTGCGCATCCCGAGCGTCTCGGCGCAGCCGGCGAAGCACGGGAAGGACATCGAGCGCGCGGCGGAGTTCCTCGCGGACGCGATGCGCGACGCGGGGCTCGAGAACGTGCGGCTCGTCCCGACGGGCGGGAACCCCATCGTCTACGGCGACTGGCTCCACGCGCCCGGCGCGCCGACGATCCTCTGCTACGGGCACTACGACGTGCAGCCTCCGGAGCCCCTCGAGCTGTGGGACTCGCCCCCCTTCGAGCCCACGATCCGCGACGGGAAGATCTACGCGCGCGGCGCGACGGACGACAAGGGGCAGATGTACACGCACGTCAAGGCGGTGGAGGCGCACCTGAAGGGTGTCGGCAAGCTCCCCGTGAACGTGAAGTTCCTCATCGAGGGCGAGGAGGAGGTGGGCTCGAAGAACCTGGACGCGGCCATCCAGGGCATGAAGCGGGAGCTCGCGTGCGACGTCGTCCTCGTGTCGGACACGTCGATGAAGTCGGAGACGCAGCCGGCGATCACGTACTCGCTGCGCGGGCTCGTCTACTTCCAGGTCGACGTCACGGGCGCGAAGAGCGACCTCCACTCGGGGACCTACGGGGGCGCCGCGGCCAACCCCGCCGAGGCCGTCGCGCAGATGCTCGCGGCGATGAAGGACCCGCGCACGGGCAAGGTCCGCATCCCCGGATTCTACAAGGGCGTCAAGCTCTCGCGCGCGGAGCGCGCGGCGCTCGCCAAGAGCGGCTTCAAGGACGCCGAGTACAAGAAGGCGCTCGGAGTCAAGGCGCTCTGGGGCGAGAAGGGGTACACCGCGGCGGAGCGCACGAGCGTCCGCCCCACGTTCGAGGTCAACGGCATCTACGGCGGCTATCAGGGGGACGGCGCGAAGACGGTCATCCCGAGCCACGCGCACGCCAAGGTTTCCATGCGCCTCGTCGAGGGGCAGGACCCCAAGCGCGTCGCGAAGAGCTTCGAGGCGTACCTCAAGAAGCACGCGCTCCCGGGCGTCGAGGTGAAGGTCACGCAGCTTTCGGGCGGCATGGGCGCGAAGGTGCCCCTCGACCACCCGGCGATGCAGGCCGCGACGCGCGCCATCCACGGCGTGACCGGAAAGAAGCCGCTCTTCCTGGCCGAGGGCGGGAGCATCCCGGTGGTCGCGACGTTCCAGCGCGTGCTCGGCGTGAGCACCGTCCTCATGGGCTTCGGCCTCCACGACGAGAACCTGCACGCCCCCAACGAGCACTTCCGCGTCGCGAACTTCTACCGCGGCATCCAGACGACGGCCCGCTTCTTCACCGAGATGGCGGCGCAGAAGCCAACGGCGAAATAGCCGCGCGCCTCTGAGGGCGCGAGTGGAGACGCTCCGCATCGCGCAGGTCGCGCCCTACCTGGCCCCCCACGTGGGCGGGGTCGAGAGCCACGTCGAGGCCATCTCGGCGGAGCTCGCGCGGCGCGGCCACGAGGTGGAGGTCGTCACGTCGCGGCTGGAGGGGACGCCGCCGCACGAGATCCGCGACGGCTACCTCGTCACGCGCGTGCGCACGCGCCGCATCCTCTTCTCGACCCCCATCACGCCCGACATCGGGGGCGCGCTCGCCGCGTCGCGGCGCGACCTCGTCCACGCGCACAGCCCGCCGCCGCTCTCGTCGTGGTACGCGGCGCGCTGGTGCCGCGCGACGGGGACGCCCTTCGCGCTCACGTACCACTGCGACCTCGAGATCCCGCTCCCGGGAGGCGCGCTTGTCGTCGAGACGTACCGGCGGACGCTGGGGCGCAGCGCCGTGCGCGCCGCGAAGGTCATCATCGCGACGACGCGCACGTACGCCGAGACGAGCCGCAGCCTGTGGCACAGGAGCGACGTGCAGGTCGTCCCCAACATGGTCGACACGGAGCGCTTCGCGCCGGACGCGCCGCTGACGCTCGACGTGCGCCGGCGGCACCGCCTGGGCGACGCGCCCATCGCGCTCTTCGTCGGGCGCCTCACGCACCACAAGGGCGTCGAGGAGTTCATCCGCGCCGCGCAGCACACCGCGCCCGTCGTCCACCTCATCGTCGGCGACGGCCCGCGCCGCGAGGCGCTCGAGGCGCTCGCGCGCTCGGTGAACGGCGTGCGCGGCGGGCGCGTCGTGTTCGCGGGCCAGGTCGACGCGCGCCACCTCCCCTCCTACTACCGCGCGGCCTCCGTGGGCGTGCTCCCGAGCACGTCGCGGCTCGAGGCGTTCGGCATCGCGGCGCTCGAGTGCATGGCGAGCGGCCGCCCGGTGGTCGTGAGCGACATCCCCGGCGTGAGCGAGGTCCTCGAGCCGGAGGTCACGGGGCTCGTGGCGGAGCCGCTCGACGCGCAGGACCTCGCGGCAAAGATCCGCCGCGTCGCGCTCGACCCTGAGCTCGCGGCCGCGATGGGGAAGGCGGCGCGCGAGCGTGTGCTCGCGCGCTTCACGCTGCCGCGCGTCGTGGACCGCCTGCTCGAGGTCTACGGCAGCGCGATCCGGTAGTAGCGCCCGAAGCTGGGGCACTCGACGCCGGGGAGCGCGCCGGAGGGGGAGCGCACGAAGCAGCTCTCGGGCGCGTGGTCGAGAAGGATGAGCGCGACGACGACGTCCTCGCCGAAGCCGGGACCGCCGTGGTGGCCGGCGGCGACGCCGACCTCGGTCCACGTGTGGTGCGGGCTCGGCTGGAAGCGCGCGAAGGGGCCGCCGCGCGGGCCTTCGGTCTGGATGTCGCTCCGGTAGACGACCGCGTACACGTAGCCGAGGTCGGCGCCCGCGACGGAGGCGTGCCCCTCGGCGCCCGGCGTCAGCCACGCGTTGTGGAGCTCCTGCGCGTCCACGGAGCCGTTGGTGACGTGCACGTAGGCGCCGGCGCGCGTCGGGGAGCCGCGGCCGACCTCGCCGCCGACGTGGACGGCGCACGTGCGCCCGTCGATGGCCTCGTTGAAGCCGCACTCCGCGCCGTCGGGGCCAAGCTCGCTCGAGCAGGAGGCGACGACGCAGCCGCGCGGCAGGCACGCGGCGGGCGTGCACGTCCCGGCGCCGGCGCACATGCCCTCCTGGACGCAGAGCTGCTCATGGAGCGGATCGACCGCGGCCGCCGACGGAACGGCGAGCAGCGCGACGATGACAAGGATGAAGCTGCCGCGGCCCACGACCATACCCGCCGGCTCGAACGGCCGCGGGAATCCTCCTCCTTCGTGCGTCACCGCGCGGGGAGACAGCCGCGCGGAGGCTGCCTTCGCGGTCCGCAGGGGCGCGCGAAAACGCTTTCCCCGGCCCGCGCGTCCCCGCCTTCCGATGGCTCGCATCCTCGTCACCGACCCCCTGGACCCCGCCGCGGCGGAAGCCCTCCGCAAGGCCGGGCACGAGGTGGAGGCGCGCAAGCTCTCGCCCGACGAGCTTCTCCGCGAGATCCCCCACTACGAGGCGCTCCTCGTGCGCAGCGAGACGAAGGTCACGAAGGCGGTCCTCGGCGTCGCGGACAAGCTCAAGGTCGTCGGCCGCGCGGGCGTCGGCGTCGACAACATCGACATCGCCGCCGCCAAGGAGCGCGGCGTCGCCGTCGTCAACGCGCCGCTCGCCGCCTCGAACGCGGTGGCCGAGCTGACGCTCGCGCACATGCTCGCGCTCGCGCGCCAGATCCCGCGCGCCGACGCGTCCACGAAGGAGGGCAAGTGGGAGAAGAAGAGCCTCATGGGCATCGAGCTCCAGGGGCGCACGCTGGGCCTTCTCGGCGTCGGGCGCATCGGCGGCCGCGTCGCGGAGCTGTGCAAGGCGTTCGGCATGCGCGTCGTCGTCTACGACCCGTACGTGGACGCCGCGCGCGCGAAGGAGCTGGGCGTCGAGAAGGTCGAGACGCCCGGCGACGTCGTCGAGGTCGCGGACTTCGTGAGCGTCCACGTCCCCCTCACGCCCGAGACGAAGCACCTCGTGAACGCCGACCTCCTCAAGCGCGCGAAGAAGGGGAGCTACTTCCTCAACGTCGCGCGCGGCGGCGTCATCGACGAGAAGGCGCTCCACGACGCCATCAAGAGCGGGCACGTGGGCGGCGCGGGGCTCGACACCTTCGAGGTGGAGCCGCTCAAGGAGTCGCCGCTCGCGTCGCTCCCGAACGTCGTCTTCACGCCGCACCTGGGCGCGAGCACGCACGAGGCGCAGAGCAAGGCGGGCCTCATGGTCGCCGAGCAGGTGCGCAAGGTGCTCGCGGGCGAGAAGGCGGAGTTCCGCGTCGTCTGACGGACGTTCCGCGCATCGTCCCACGAGAAGCGGGCAGCGTTCGCGCGTCCGACCGGGAAGGTACAAGCTGTCCTCCGCGTCGAGGGCGCCCGATGAGGCCACTCACGCTGCTCGTCCTCGCCAGTCTCTTGGTCGCCGCCACGGGCGCCGCCGCCGCGCCGCAGGGCGCGACGCAGGCGCAGCGCCATTGGGCCCTCGCCTGGGGCCACCACGCCGCCGAGCCCTCGCTCGACATGGCGCACGGCGCCGTGGCGTGCATGCTCGGCGACGTGAACGCCGACGGCGCGCAGGACATGCTTGTGCGCATGAAGGACCAGGGCAAGGCGAAGCTTGTCGCCCTCAGCGGCGCCGACGCCAAGACGCTCTGGGAGAACGAGGTCGCCGAGAACGCGCTCCTCCAGTGCGCGCCCGACGTCGCCGGCGACGGCGTCGCCGACCCGCTCCTCGTCGTCCAGGAGGCCGCGAGCTCCGCGACCCCCGGCGGCGCGCCCGTGTCCTCCCAGCAGGTGCTCGCGCGCCTCCAGGGCCTGAGCGGCGCGACCGGCGAGGCCGTCGTCGCCGTCGAGGCCACGCAGCGCGCGACCGCCGGCGGCGCCGCGAGCGTCTCGGGCGGCACGCGCAGCGACGTCTCCCTCTCCACCGCCGGCGCGGGGCTCTACCTCGTCGTCGTGCGCGAGCGCACGTCCGCCGTCACGTCGCTTCTCGAGGAGGTCGCCTTCTCCAGCCGCGACACCGACGTCACCATGGAGGTGCTCGACGCTGCCGGCGAGCGGCTGGGCGTCATCGAGACGCCGCCGCAGGCCGACGTGCTCGCGCACGCCATCGTCGCCGCGAAGGGCGAGGCGAGCGTGCTTCTCCTCACCGCCGCCGACGCCTCGCCGCTCGACCAGGCGCCCGCGCGCGTGCCCACCATCGCCTCGTACGCGGTGGACGGAACGCTGCGCTGGAGCGTCGAGTTCGCCGCCACCACGCAGGACCTCATGCTCGTGCCGCGCGCGGGCGACATCGACGCGGACGGCGTGCAGGACCTCATCGTCGAGACCCTGCCGGCGGGCTTCGGCCTCCCCGGCGGCGCGATGCTCGCGGTCCTCTCGGGCGCGAGCGGCAAGCTGATCCTCGAGCGCGCGAGCGACAACGGCTTCCTCGCCGCGCTCCCCTTCGGCGACGTCACGCCCGAGCTCCCCGGCGACGGCGACGCGCTCCTCGTGCTGACGCAGACGGCGCAGGACGCGCCGCTCACGCTCGAGTGCGTCAAGGCGAAGGCGACGTGCTGGACGTCGAAGCTCCCGGCGAACGCGATGCCCGTCAACGGGGCGCTCGACCCCTTCACCGGCGACATCCAGGGCTTCCACGACCTCACGGGCGACGGCGTCCCCGACGTCGCCACGCTTGTCGAGCAGAAGGAGGGGGCCGTCCTCTCCGTGCTCGACGGCATCGACGGCGCGGAGGCGTGGTCGACCCAGCTTCCGGCCGGCGCGCAGGTCGTCCCGGTGCCCACGCCCGAGGGGGTCGACCTCGCCGTCCTCGAGCCCATGCGCGAGGAGACGCGCACGCTCGTGCTGTCGCTCCTCGACGGGGCCGACGGGCAGGTCCGCTGGGCCGCGCGCGCGAACGTCGCCGCGGAGCTCTCCGACACGCACGCGCACGTCGCGTCGAGCTACGACGGCGAGGCCGTCCTCCTCACCATCGGCGAGGAGCACGTCCACGTCCTCGACTCGCTGACGGGGCGCGCGCTCTGGTCGGGCGCGACGACCATCGGCGGCGCCGCTCCGGGCGCGCTGGAGGTCACGGGCGCCGCGCGCGAGCCGCGCGGGCTGGCCGCCATGCCCGCCCCGGGCGCGCTCCTCGTCGTCGCCGCCGTGGGCGCGCTCGCGCTCGCGCTGCGCCGCCGCGAGTGAGCGCCCTCCGGCGCCCGCACGAGCCGCCCCTTCGGCGCGCTCGGCGGGCGCCGACGCCGCCGTGGGATAGGGTTATCCTCGGCGGCGCGGCTTGCCTGCTCGTGCGCTCCTCCGTCGCCGCGCTCGCCCTCGCCGCCCTCTTCGTCGTCGCGGCGACCGGCTTCATGACCGGCGCCCAGCGCGGGGGAGGGCAGCAGACGCTTCTCGAGCTCGACGCCACGAGCTTCGACGCCACCGTCGAGAGCTTCGACGGCACGCCCATCGAGCTCACCGTCTACCGCCCCGCCGGCGCGAGCGCGCAGGCGCCCGTGCCGGTCGTTCTCCACTCGCACGGGTGGGCCGGCACGCGCACGACCGACGGGAGCGGCATCGTCGGGCGCCTCTGGAACGCGCAGTTCGGTGTGGTGAGCATCGACGCGCGCGGGCACGGAGCGAGCGGCGGCTTCGCGAACGTCCACCACAAGGACGTCGAGGTGCGCGACCTGCGGGTCGTCCTCGACTGGATCCACGACAACCTCGACTGGGTGCAGCGCGAGGACACCGGCATCGCGAAGGACATCGTCGCGGGCGGCGCGGGCTACTCCTACGCCGGCGGCATGCAGCTCATGACCGCGAGCTACGACGCGCGCCTCGACGCCATCGCGCCCGAGATCACCTGGAGCGACCTGCCCGACGCGCTCGCGCCCGCCGGCGTCCCGAAGAGCCTGTGGCTCGACTTCCTCGTGGGCACCGCGCACGCGAGCGGCACGCGCGTCGAGCCGCGCATCCTGGAATGGTACGAGCAGGCGCTCGTGGAGAACAAGCTCCCGCCCGCGGCGCTCGAGCACCTCGAAGGCTCCAGCCCGGTGCTTCGCACCATCCGCGCCGACGTCCTCCTCATCCAGGGGGTGCCCGACACGCTCTTCCCGCTCAACCACGCGCTTCGCACGTACGAGGCGCTCGACGGCTGGGTCGACGTCCGCCTGTTCACGCACCTCACCGGCCACGTGGCGCCCTACCTGCAGCCGTTCGGCACGACGCCGCACCGCCACGGCATCTTCCTCGACGAGGGACCCTGCGGCAAGGTCAGCGACACCGTCGTCGCGTGGCTCGACGAGAAGCTTCGCGGCGGGCCGGCGAGCGGCATCCCGAAGGTCAGCCTCGCGATGGAGGACCGCTCGTGCGTGCGCCTCGACGCGCTCCCGGGGGGCATCGCGCTCGCGCGGCACGACCTCGTCCCCGCCCCCAGCGCCGCCGGCGCGCTCCTTCTCCCGCTCGCGGAGGGCCCGCTCGCCATCGCGGGCGCGCCCCGCCTCGCCGCGAGCGTCGACGCCGCCTCGCCGGGCGGCACCGCCTTCGCGAGCCTCGTCGTCGTCGGCGCCGACGGCTTCACGCGCGTCGTGAACGACCAGTCGATGCCGCTCCCGCTCACGCCGGGCGCGACGCTCGACGCCGAGCTCGCCGCGGTCGCCACGACGCTGAAGGAGGGGGACCGCCTGCTCCTGCGCCTCGAAGGGTTGAACGAGTGGTACCCGCACAACGGCGCGCGCCTCCCCGGCGGCGCGCTCCTGCGCAACGTCGTCGTGACGCTCCCCACCGTCGTGTGACGGCTTCGCGCAAGACAAGTTCATGTACCTCACCCGGATTGGCCGCCTTCGGAGACCCTCATGGGCCTGTTCGACAAAGTCCTCGGCGGCAGCACGGACAAGCTGAGCGAAGCGGAGGGCATGGCGGGCATCGCGCTCGCGGCCATCGCCTCCGACGGCATGATCACGGAAGAGGAGGCGGCGGGCCTCGGCACGACGCTCTCGCGGATGAAGCTCTACAGCGGCATGAGCAACCGCGACATCAACAAGGTCTTCGAGAAGCTCATCAAGCTCGCGCGCAGCGAGGGCGTCGACAAGCTTCTCGACCTCTCCTCCGTCGCCATCCGCGCCGAGCTCAAGCAGACGGCCTTCGCCGTGGCGGCCGACCTCCTCATGGCGGACGGCCACGTCGCCCCCGAGGAGAAGAAGTTCCTCGAGAAGATCCAGCGCAGCCTCGCCGTCGACGACGAGGTCGCGCTCAAGATCGTCGAGGTCGTCGCGATCAAGAACCGCGGCTGAGCGTGCCCGAGCAGGCGCCGCCGGTGGAACGTACGCGGCCGCCGGCGCGCGCCGGAGCGCGTGGGACCCAGCACGCTTCATGAGGAAGCACGCCTTCGCACGCACCGGAGTGGTCCCCTGTCCTTCCTCGACGGCCTCACGCAGTACCTCCTCGACACGGTGGGCGCGTGGGGGCTCGTCGGCATCTTCGTGCTGATGGCCATCGAGAGCAGCTTCATCCCCTTCCCGAGCGAGGTCGTGATGATCCCCGCCGGCTACCTCGCCTACCAGGGGGAGCTCAACCTCTTCGCGGCCATCCTCATGGGCACGCTTGGCAGCGTCGTGGGCGCCTGGATCAACTACTTCCTCGCCCTGCACCTGGGCCGCCCCGCCATGCACCGCATCGGCAAGAAGTTCCTCGTGAGCGAGAAGACGATGACCATGGTGGAGGTCTACTTCGCCAAGCACGGCTCGTTCACCACCTTCGTCGGGCGCCTCCTTCCCGCGGTGCGGCAGCTCATCAGCATCCCCGCCGGGCTCGCGCGCATGCCTTTCGGCCGCTTCACGCTCCTCACCGCCGCCGGCGCCGGCCTCTGGGTGACGGTCCTCGCGCTCCTGGGCTACTTCATCGGCGACCAGGCGTCCGAGTCGAGCGACGTGCTGCGCACGACGACCATCGCCGTCCTCGCGGTCGTCGCCGCGCTCATCCTGATGTACGTGCTCGGGAAGCGCTACTTCATCCGGCATGTGAAGGAGCACGACCTGCCCAAGCAAGCGTAGGCGCGCCTTTTTCCGGCGCGGCGCCGCTCGCGCCGCCGTGCCCAAGGCGCTCTCGAAGGAGATGGGGGACGGCGTCGCCATGCCTGCCGGCGGCGAGGCCGACGCGCGACGCTTCTACGGCCAGCTCCTGGGCCTACGCGAGACGATGAAGCCGCCCGGCGAGCGCGGCGTCTGGTTCCAGTGCGACACGGGGCTCTTCAAGATCGTGCCCAAGGCCGACTTCAAGCCCGCGCAGGACAAGCCGCAGGCGCGCTTCCGCGTCGACAAGGCGGAGGCCATGCGCATGGCGGTCGACAAGGCCCGCTTCCGCCACTACGACGCGCCCCCCGAGGCGGGCACGCGCGGCTTCTACGCGCTCGACCCGTGGGGCAACAAGATCGAGCTCCGCGAGCGGGCGGGGTAGAAAGCCTTTATCCGGCATCCCCGAATGGCGCCGCCATGCGGAGCGCGGCGCCGCGGCACCTCTGCCACATTGGCGATCTCACCGTCGAGGACATGGACAGGCTGCTCGACACGGCGGAGCGCATGCTGCCCGCGAGCCGCGGCGAGCGCGTCGTGAGCGCGGCCGACGGGCGCATCCTCGCGACGCTCTTCTACGAGCCCTCCACCCGCACGCGCCTCTCGTTCGAGAGCGCGATGCTGCGCCTGGGCGGCGACGTCATCTCCACCGCCGAATCCGGCTCCACCTCGACCGCGAAGGGCGAGACGCTCTCGGACACGATCAAGATGGTCGCAAGCTACAGCGACGTCATCGTTCTGCGCCACCCGCGCGAGGGCGCCGCGCGCCTCGCCGCGCGCGCGAGCCGCGTGCCCGTCATCAACGCGGGCGACGGCGCGGGGCAGCACCCCACGCAGACGCTCACCGACCTCTTCACCATCCGCAAGGCGAAGGGCGCCATCGCGCCCAACACCGTCGCCATCGCGGGCGACCTCAAGTACGGCCGCACGGTCCACAGCCTCGCGCAGGCGCTCGCGCTCTACGGCGTCGACATGATCTTCGTGGCGCCCGAGTCGCTCCAGGTGCCCCAGGACATGCGCGAGAACCTCGAGCGCATGGGCGCGAAGATCCGCACCGCGACGACGCTCGAGGAGGTCATCGCCGAGACGGACGTCCTCTACATGACGCGCATCCAGAAGGAGCGCTTCCCCGACCTCGACGAGTACCGCAAGGTGCAGAACGTCTTCCACGTCAACAACCGCCTCGTCGCCGACGGCAAGAAGGGCATCATCGTCATGCACCCGCTGCCGCGCGTGGGCGAGATCGACCCGAGCGTCGACGAGACGCCCGCGGCGAAGTACTTCGAGCAGGCCGCGCACGGCGTGCCGGTGCGCATGGCGCTTCTGGCCGACCTCCTCGGGCTGGAGGTGCGCGGATGAAGGAGCTCAAGGTCCAGCCGATCCGCAACGGCACGGTCATCGACCACATCACGCCCGGGCGCGCGATCAAGGTGCTCAAGATCCTCCAGATGCCGCGCACCGGGTGGACGAGCGTCATCACGGCGGCGATGAACGTCCCGTCGAGCAAGGGGCGTAAGGACATCCTCAAGATCGAGGACCGCGAGCTCGACACGGCCGAAGTGAACAAGATCTCGCTCATCGCGCCCAACGCGACGATCAACATCGTGCGCGAGTACGAGGTCATCCGCAAGGACGTCGTGCAGCTCCCCGAGAAGGTGAGCGGGCTCGTCAAGTGCCCCAACCAGAACTGCGTCACGAACTCGGAGCCGGTCACCTCGCAGTTCCTCGTGACCGCGCGCGAGCCGCTGCGCCTGCGCTGCGGCTACTGCGACCGCGAGGTCGCGGACGTGGCGGACCACATCGTCTGAGGCCGCGCGCGGGCGTGCTCTCACCCGGCAACGCTCCACGAGGCGGACGTTCTCTCACCCGTGAGCTCCACCGACCAGCGCACGCTCGCCGTCGCAGCGGGGGCTTCGGGCACAGGCGCGACCGCCGGCGCCCGCTGGGGGGCGCGCCTCGCCACGCTCGATGTCACCGAGCGCGCCTTGCGGCGCCCCTTCGTCGTGATCTCGTAGGCGCGGCCGCGCGCGAGCGTGTCCTTGCGCCGCGCGAGCCCGAGCGGCACGAGCGCCAGATCGACCGAGTAGCCCTGGTCCGGATCGCCCTCGAGAAGCGCCACGACGCGCCCGTGCGGGATGCGCAGCATCCGCGCGAGCTGGCCGACGTAGGCCTCGCCGAGGGAGGAGAGCAGGAGAAGGAGGCGGGAGCGGTAGTAGCTCCGCATGAACGACCGCCACGTCTCGTTCGCGATGGGTTCCATCGAAGCCCGACGAGGCGGCTGGGGGACGTAGGCTTTGCCCGGGCTTCACGTCATGCGGGGGCGGCCGAAGGTACGGGTGATGGTACGCCCGCGTCGCCGCGCGCCGACGGGCGTGCGCACGCCCGCGTTACGGCAGGACGCCCGGCATCGTCGTCTGCGTCTCGTTGCCGTCCGCCGGGAGCTGGCTCGTGTCCTCGCCGCCCGGCTGGCCGCCGCACGTCTCGTTGGCCCACGGGTCGGGCGACTGGCCGTCCGGGATGCCGTTGCGGTCGCCGTCGCAGTGGAGGTCGCCGGGACGGTTCTCGTCGGGGGGCGTCGCGCAGCCTGCGACGACGGCGGCGACGATGAGGAGGAGCGCGGTGCGGCGCAGGGTCGCGAGGACGTTCATCGGCGGCTTGTGGGTCGTCGGTTCCAAGAAGCGGTGTGGGACGCGGGTCGAAGCGTCCGCTCGCTTGCATGCGCGCCGAGGAGGCGTAAACCACATGCAGGAGACGTCCAACAACGGTGTGGAGCGGATCGCACACTTGACGATGATGGACAAGATCCAGGGCACGATCGAGAAGCTGACGAACGACGACACGCGCCTCAACACGGCGGAGATCACGGCGCTGCAGCAGTCCTTCTACAACCTGCAGCTGGGGCTCGTCAAGTGCGAGTTCTTCCTGACGCAGTGCCAGAACCCGGACGTGCGGCACGTCCTCACGGAGCTTCGCGACGAGTTCGTGAAGCCCAACCTCGAGAAGCCGACGCGCATCCTCGGCAAGGCGCAGATCCCCTTCTACAACGTGGACGTGAACACGCGCATGGCGAACTATCCGAAGAACTCCACGCAGAAGTTCTTCACGGACGAGGAGATCATGCTCGACACGGTCTACAGCATGCAGGCGGTCATCACCGGCATGCAGGCGGGCGCGCTCCTTGCCATCCGCGGCGACGTCCGCGACTACTTCCTGAACGCGCGCGACGCGGCCTTCGACCAGTGGCGCAAGATCGGCCTCGTGGCGTACCGCGTCGTCCCGCAGGCGCTCCCGCCGACGATCAGCGGCGTCAACCCGAAGTAGATCCTCGACGGTCGCCCGGGGGCGGCCCACGCCGCCGCCCCTTCCTCCTTTTCCTTTCTTTTCGCCTCAGCGTCGGCGCTCGCGCGGACGTGGCCCCGTCGTTGCGTTCGCGTCGCACATCGGCGGCCTTAAGAGCGGAGCCGCAAGGTAGGACGCAGGGATGCACAGATGCCGTTCCTAGTGGACAATGCCCCGCCCGTCGACGCGGCGACGCTGGCGGCGGCGCGCAACGAGCTTCCGCGCGAGTATGGCGTGCGCGTCGTGACGCAGCTGGGCCGCAAGAGCGTGCTCGCCCGCGTCCCGCGCGCGAAGCCGGACTACAACTACGAGCTCGCCATCGTCGGGCTCTACGCGACGCTCGACGACGTGAAGGACGCGAAGGACGTCCTTCTCATCGGCGACGAGAAGACCGTCCGCATGGAGCCGCTGCGCCTGCGCGACCACATCCGCGAGCAGCTGCGCGAGGACAAGGAGGCCGCTCCGGCCCTGCGCGCGAAGCTGCCCCGCGAGTACGGCTGGACCCTCTGGACGTCCCCGACGAACAACAACCACAAGGCGGTCGCGATGCGCTTGCCCGTGGGTAGCATGGCGGAGGCGACCGAGGCCATCCTCCTGCGCGCCCGCGCCGCGGTCGGAGGCGAGCTCCTGAACGTCCTCAACACCGTCCAGTACGTGTACTTCATCACGGACACGGACTACTCGCGCGTCGGCCGCCGCGTCTACGTCGAGCACGTGGCGAGCGACCTGGCGGAGCAGCTGGCCATCCGGGACGGCAAGACGGCGAACCCGCTGCACCTGTCGTACCAGACGCCCGGCGCGTTCATCGGCGTGAAGGACCTCCCGCGCGGCTGATCATGGGGGCGAGGCCGAGGAGCGGCGACGGGTGGCGGACGAAGCCCGAAAGCGCCAAACCGGATCGTTCCTTCGGCCATCGCACCTGAAGTTGTTTTATCCATGTCTCCCAGCGCGGAGCACTTGCTCCGACCCGTCCTCGCCTTCCTGACGCTCTGCCTCGCGGCGTTCCTCCTCGCCCCGACGGTCGCGAGCGTGCACGAGAAGGTGGAGGATCTCAACTTCCAGCGCGAGACCCCCTTCCACCTCTGGCGCTGGTCGCACGACGATCCCCCCACGCTCCCCTTCCCCAACTGCGGCGGAAGCCCCAAGCACCTCTACAGCGAGATCACGCACTGGCCCACCCGCATCCGGAAGGACGAGCCCTTCGAGCTCCGCGGCGTCGTGCAGAGCGAGGAGGACGGCCGCCTCGGCGTCGGGACGATCCGCGTCGACGTCTTCCTCAACGAGACGAAGTCGAAGCCCGGCGTCTTCCTCGGCGAGGCCGAGAGCGACCCGTCCGGCACCTTCCGCCTCACGACGAGCATCCCGTTCGATCTCCAGGCGCAGCACTACCACATCGTCGCGCACGCGAAGCAGAAGCGCATCAACTGCGTCGACTACCTCGAGCACTGGAGCGACCCGGAGGTCGACGTGCTCGCCAAGTCCATCGTCGTCCTCGACCCCCCGCAGCGCCCCGTCGTGGGCCGCGAGGTGGAGCTCAACGGCCGCCTCATCGACAGCGTCGGCGGGCCGGTGCGCAACGCCACGGTCAACGTGACGCTCGACAACGAGCGCCTGTCGTTCACGACCGACGACCAGGGCGCCTTCAGGCACCGGTACGTCCCCGAGCGCTCGGGCAACGTCACGTGGGCGGCGGAGTACAAGGGGAGCCGCTTCTACGACCCGTCGAAGAACGAGACGAAGTTCTTTGTCGCGGACGAGGACCTCGTCGTCCCCCAGCCCATCGCGCTCCTGCGCTCCGCGCCCAACACGCTCACGGGGCAGGTCTACGTCGCCGACGCCGCGCGGCAGGACAGCGTCACGCTGCGCCTTGTCGGGTTCAACGCGACGGCTTGCGAAGGCTGCCCGGCGAACGGCACGTTCACGCTCCCGCTCGACGCGAACGGCGCCTTCAGCGTCACGTTCACCGTGCCGCCCACGGTCCCCGCCGGCGGCTATGCGATCGCCGTCTCGGGCGGCGGGCTCAAGAAGACCTACGAGTACGACGTCACGCTCGATGCGCCGAGCGTCCTCGCCGTCGAAGGCGACGGCACCGGCCTCTTCAGCCGCGGCTGGGACGTCCGCGTCGTCCTCACCGACGAGACGGGCGCGCCGCTCGCGGGCCGCGAGGTCGTCGTCACGACGCCCACCGGCACCGTCACCAACGTCACGGGCCCCGACGGCAGCGTCGCCCTCTCGGGCACCTCGGAGTGCGGCGCCCGCACGGCCCACGCGAGCTTCGCCGGCGCGGACGGCGTCCGCGGCTCGCGCGCCCAGGACGACCTCTACGTCTGCGGCGCCCTCGCGTTCATCCCGCCCTGGCTCCTCGCCGTCCCCTGGTGGGTCTGGCCCCTCGTCGCGCTCGGCGCGTTCGTCGCGTGGCAGGTGCTTCGCGGCTGGCGCCAGCGCTACGCTCCCCTCATCACGGGCGGCCCCACGCTCACGCTCGTCTTCACCGAGCCCTCCGACGAAGCGGCGGGCTACGCCGGCGTGGGCGAGGCCGTCGTCGCGAGCGCCTTCCTCGAGGAGCCTCTGCCCGACGGGCACCGCCTGCGCATGGGCGCGCACCGCCAGACCGCGGAGGTCCCGCTCGACGCCGAGCTTCGCGCGCACTGGCGCGTCGTGCCCGACAAGCTCGGCGACGTGCACATCCGCGCCGAGATCGTCGACCCGAAGGGGCGCGTCGTCTCGCGCCGGACGCTCACCCTCCATGTCGTCCGCTACGCGGAGGAGATCGAGAGGCGCTACCTCGCGCTCCGCCACAAGCACGGGCAGAGCGAGTCCGTCACCCCGCGCGAGTTCGAGCGCTGGCTCCACGAGCAGGCGCCCGGGCTCGACCCGGACGTCGTGCGCCGCCTGGTGCGCGTCTTCGAGGAGGCCGACTACAGCCCCCGTGTGGCCGGCCGCGCGGAGTTCGCCGCGTATCTTGCCGCCGAGGGCGGCGTCAAGGAGGTGACCGCCGATGCGAGGCTGGCTTAGGCTGATCCCCGTCTTCCTCATGGGCGCGCTCGCCATCGGCTACGTGCTCGTCCGCCCGGGCCTCCTCGGCCGCGTGCCCTACCTCGACATCCTCGAGTTCCCGGTCGGGACGCTCGTCGTCGCTATCCTGCTGTGGGCCGCGCTCGCGCGCCGCCGGCCGAAGGCGCCGCCCGTCGCGTGGCGCCGGCACGCGCAGGTCGTGCGCGACCTTCCTGACCCGGCGCTCCGGCCCGACGTCGCGGCGCTCGAGCGCTGGGTGCATTCGGGCGAGGACCCCTCCGCCGCCGCGGACGTCATCGCGCGCGCGCGCACGCACGACGCCGTCGAGCGGGAGCGCCTGCGCGCGCAGCTCGCCAGCGAGCTCACTGTCAAGGCTTCCCGTCGGAAGCGCGAATCTCTGCTGAAGAAGCATCTCGAACAAGGAGTCTGAGAACCATGCAGTCCACCCACGTGAAGGCGAACGAGATCCTCGACCGTGTCGAGTCCGTCTTCGTCGGGAACCGCGCGCTGACGGAGAAGCTCCTCGCCGCCGCTCTCGCGAACGGCCACGTCCTCTTCGAAGACAACCCCGGCCTCGGCAAGACGCTGCTCGTCAAGGCGTTCGCCGCGGCCATCGGCTGCGACGCCAAGCGCGTCCAGTTCACCCCCGACATCCTGCCCGCCGACATCCTCGGCACGAACGTCTGGAACCAGGCCGAGCGCAAGTTCGAGCTCCACAAGGGCCCGGTCTTCACGCACGTCCTTCTCGCCGACGAGATCAACCGCGCGCCCCCCAAGACGCAGTCGGCGCTTCTCGAGGCGATGGAGGAGCGGCAGGTCACGATCGAGGGGCACACGATGAAGCTCCACACGCCCTTCTTCGTGCTCGCCACGCAGAACCCCATCGAGCAGGAAGGGACGTACCCCCTGCCCGAGGCGCAGCTCGACCGCTTCCTTCTCCGCATGAGCACCGGCTACCCCGCCGACCTCGACGCGGAGACGGAGATCCTCGAGCGCCGCGTCTCGTGGCGCAAGGACGACCCCACCGCCGACCTGCAGCCCGCCGTCACGCTCGAGCAGTTCGGCCAGATGCAGAAGGCGGCGGAGAACGACATCTACATCGACCGCGAGATCCTGCGCTACATCGCGCGCATCGTGCGCGGCATCCGCGAGCACCCCGACGTGCGCGTCGGCCCCAGCCCCCGCGGCTCGCTCGCGCTCCTCCGCGTCTCGCGCTCGTACTCGCTCGTCCAGGGCCGCGACTACGTGACGCCCGACGACGTCAAGATGTTCGTCGTGGAAGCGCTCGGCCACCGCACCATCGTGGACCTCGAGGCGAGCCTCTCCGGCCGCACGGTCCGCGGCATCATCGAGGACGTCATGGCACAGACCGCCGCCCCGACGCGCTTTGGCTCGCCGGGAAAGGCAACCGCTTGAGGTGAGACATCCTGCTGACACCGACCGGACGCGCATTGAGGACAGGAGGCGTCGCCTTCGCCATCGGAGGCCTCCTCTTCGGGAACTGGCCCTTCTTCGGGGCCGGCGCCCTGCTCCTGCTCCTCGTCGCCTCGAGCAGCATCTCCGCTCCCCCTGCCGTGCGCCGCACGCTCTCCGCGACGCGCATCGAGCGCGGCGGACGCGTGGCGATCACGCTCGAGGTCGATCTCCCGCGCGGCCCCGGTGTCGTCGAGGTCCACCAGCAGCTCCCCGAGGAGTTCGAGCTCCTCTCGGGGAACAACTTCCACGTCCTCTCCACCGGCCTCTTCCGCAAGCGCAAGGAGGTCCTGCGCTTCGAGGTCGGCTGCCCCAAGCGCGGCGAGTGGGTCCTCCCGCCCGTGGGCGTGAAGCTTCTCCACCCGATGGGCCTTGCCGAGACGCTCCCCGTGTCGCAGGACGAGCCCGTCACGCTCCACGTCGAGCCGCGCCCGCGCCGCGCGAAGCTCCCGCGCGACATCCGCGCGCGCGCCAAGCGGCCCTTCCCCGACGGCGACCTCGCGCGCCTGGGTGTGGCGACGAACGACTTCCGCGAGCTGCGCGAGTACGTGCCGGGCGACCCGCCGCGCCGCATCAACTGGAAGGCCACCGCGCGCCGCACCGGCACCGGCGAGTCGGAGGTCCCGCTCGTCAACGAGACGGAGTGGGAAGGCAAGAAGAGCGTCTACATCCTCGTCGACGGCGCGCCGAAGCTGTCCGTCGGCACGAACGTCGAGGACGCGCGCGAGCACGCCGCCGACGCTGCGCTCTCGATGATGGAGCTCTACCTCAAGCGCGGCTACCAGGTCGCGCTCGCGCTCGCGCGCTCGGGCGACATCCCGCCGCTGCGCTTCGGCACGGGCGAGAGCCACATCCTGCACGCCCGCGAGCGCCTCGCGCGCCTCGCGCCCGCCGAGGGTCCGAGCCTCGTCGACGTGCTCAACCGCGACGCCGCGCTCCTCATGCGCTTCAAGCCGCTCATCCTCATCGTCTCCCGCGTCGCGGGCGAGGACGACGACCTGCGCGCGGCCATCCGGCGCCTGGGCGCCTTCGGTCACGCCTGGGGCCGCAGCATCGTCCCGGGCCTCGTGCTCGACATCGAGCCGCCGGCCGTCGAGCGCAGCGATGCGCCGTTCCTCCTCGCGCGCCGCGCGCTGGAGAAGTCGCGCGTCGCGACCATCGCGGCCGCGCGCGCCGTCAACGTCCGCGTCGTCACGTGGCGCGCGGGCGCCGATCCTCTCGAAAGCGTCGTCATCCGTGGGAAGGTGGTGTGAGTGAAGGCCCGACCGTGGTCCGCGTACGCGCTGCGCCTCCTGTGCAGCGTGCTCATGTTCCTGAGCGGGTACGCCCTCCTCGCGGGCAGCACCTTCGCGCTCCGCCTGCGCGGCGACGTGCCCGTCCAGCTCATCGTCCTCGCGATGGCGGGCGTGTTCTCGTTCCTGCCGCTCCTCTTCGGGCGACGCTACCTCGGCATGCTCCTCGTCTCGGGGTTCATCCTCTCGGGCATCGGCGCGTACTGGTGGTCGACGATCCCCTGGGACGAGTTCATCAAGGAGTCGAACTTCACGACCGAGCAGAAGCCTGGCCTTCTCGACTACGCGCTCGTCGCGAGCCCCGCCATCATCGCCGCCTTCTACGCGGCGGTGTCCCGCGCGAGCATCCTCCGCGCCGACCTGAAGAACCGCGGCGCCGACGCGGACGAGATCTCCCGCGCCGCCTCCGTGAGCTTCCTCTCCGGCGCGGCGCTCCTCGTCTTCTGCGGCGGCCTCGCGGTGGCGCTGTGGGCGCTCATGGCGACGGGCATCGTGTTCCAGGCGGTGGCGCCCATCCCGACCGGCGTGCCCGCGCTCATCCTCGTCGCGGCCCTCGTCGCCGTCTCGTGGGCGATCTTCACGCGCCGGCTCCCCCGATTTCCCGGCCGCAAAGCGCGCGAACGGGTCGCCTCGCCCGCCGCGGCGCCCGCTCCTGGCGCGCCGGCGCGACGGGGGCTGATGGCGAAGGTGCGCGCGCTCACCGTGCGCGGCAGCGTCCTGCGCTAGCGCGACGGCGCCGCGTGCGCGTCCTGCCAGCGGCTGCGGCTCTCGCACGGAGCGGAGCCCACGCAGGCGTGGAGCGCGCCGCAGTGCTGCGGGAACGCCAGGAGCGAGCCGTCGGGCGCGATGGCGCTCACCTGCCACGCCGGCTCGCCGACGCTCCAGCCGCTCGCGGCGGCGAACCCGTCGATGCGCTCGCGCACGAGGGGCGTGAGGCGCGCGAGAAGCGCGTCCACCCACTCGTCGTACGTCCGCGCCGCGCAGACGTCGGCGCCGTCGAAGCGGAAGCCGACGCTCAGGCTCGTCGCCTCGCCCGCGTCGTTCGTCGCGCCCACGAAGACGGTGTGCCCGTCGCGCGGCTCGCTGAGGAGGCCGCTCGGGCCCGAGTGGGCGATGTCGTAGCCAAGCGTCGAGAGCGCGGCGAGCGCGTGCGCCCGCTCCCAGGGCGCGTGCACGTCGACGAGGGCCGTCGCGAAGACGATGGCCTCCGGCCGCTCCGGGGGCGAGGCGCAGCCTGCGAGGGCGAGCGCGAGCGCGACGGCGAGGAGGCGCACGCTCTCGGTCGCGTCGCCGCGGCTTCTTGAACCTGCCTCAAACGCCCATGGTGAGGCGGAGCACGTCGCGCAGGCCCGGCGCGAAGCCGAGCACGAAGATGGCCATCTTGACGAGGCCCACCATGTTGCGCGAGTCCAGCGTGTCGACGTCGCTCGCGCGCGTCTCGCGGTCCAGCATCCACGCGACGACGATGACCATGATGAGCTTGATGAACGGGAACATGAAGCCGTTCCAGTAGCGCAGGAGGAACTCGCTGAACGGATGCTTCTCGCTGTATTGCGGGATGCCGAACCCGACCGGGTCGTTGAGCGCGACCCACGTCGCGAGGCCGTCGATCATGTGCGCGAACACGAGCGCGACGTTGATGCCCAGCGTGAACACGAGGAAGGCCTGCGGGAACTTGCCAAGCTCGCGGCCCACGTGCGCGAACACGTAGGCGAGGAGGAGCGCGAGCCCTCCCAGCGTGAGCGCGGGGATGAGGAGCTCGCGGTTGGGCACGTCCTGCACGACGGGCGCCAGCGCGGGGAGGATGCCGGCGAGCACGAGCCCGAGCGCGAACGCGATGAGGCCGTACTTCCCGAGCGCCTTCTGCGTCCGCTCGCCGATGCGGCCGCCCGCGCGCGCCCACGCGCCAGGAAGGGCGCTCCGGTCAAGGATGCGCCCGAGCGCGTACACGGCGGCGGCCACGAGGGCGGCCATCGTGATGATGAAGACGCCGGCGAGGTAGAACATGCGGCCGTTCCAGGCGGCCGGCGACCAGACGTCGCCTGCGAGCCACTTGCCGATGAGGTAGATGCAGCCAAGCGCGTACGGGAGGCCGAGCGTGAACGTGGTGAGGTTGACGCTCGCGAGCCCCTGCCGCGCGCGCCAGTGGAAGAGCGCCGCGGCGCCGACGGCCGAGAGCGCCACGAACCAGAGCGGAGGGAGCGCCGAGAACCCGCGCGCGTAGGTGAAGCCGACGATGGCGTAGGCGGCGACGCCCATGCCCAGGAGGCTCGCGATGATGCCGGTGAGGATGCGCGGGTCCTTGTGCCGGTTCTCGCGGATGTGGACGCCCAGAAGAAGCGCCGGGATGACGTAGAGCGCGATGTGGATGTAGATGACCGGGCTGATGAACAGGTACGCGAAGACGCCGGGGTCGCAGTCCGTTCCTGGCTTGCAGAAGACGTTCGCGTCCTCGAGGGCGCGCGCGAGCGGGCCGAGGAGGATCCACGGCAGGAGGCCGAGGACGAACCAGCCGTCCGCGACGATGCGGAAGCGGCGGAAGAGGCCGACGTAGATGCCGTAGAGAAGGGTGGCGAGGACGAGCCCGTAGGTGAGCTCGCTTGTGACGGTGTACCCGTCCTTCACCACCACGTTCGACGGCCCTTCGAGGCCGGGGCAGGTGGCGGCCGTGCGGCATTGTCGGGCGTCCACGACGAGCGGGCCGTAGATGTCCTCCCACCAGAAGCGGTCGTAGAACGTCTCGGGCGCGACCTGGATGCCCACGGCGACGACCGCGCCGGCGAGGGCGAGGGCGCCCAGCGCGTACCAGAGGGCGTGGTGCTCCACGTGCGCGCGCCACGCGGGGACGGGCGCGGCGGCGGAAGGAGGCGGCGACGCCGGGTCCGCGGCGGCCGGGGGCGCGGCGTCCGTCGTTCCGCCTTCGCGTGCGCCCTCGTCGGCCGGGTTCATGAGCAACGCCGGCAGGTCGGGATGCCGCCTAAAGGTCACGGTCCCAGCCGCTTAAGTACCGGGGCGCGGGATACTCGCACGTCAGGTATGGAGGACTTCACGAAGTCCAAGACCATGGTCTTCCCGCGCGACGTGCGCGTGGGCCACGGCGTCCTCGAGGAGCTCGGGGACGTGCTCGATCAGCTCGACGTGGGGGAGCGCGTGCTGCTCGTCACCGGCGGGCACACCCGCAAGCTCGCCGGCGAGCGCGCAGCCGAGGTCGTGCGCAAGGCCGGCTACGAGCCCACGCTCGTCGAGATCGGCGGCGCGACGCTGCACGACGTCGCCATCGTCGAGCTCGAGGGCCGCCGCGTGAAGCCGTCCGCGCTCATGGGTGTGGGCGGCGGAAGCATCATCGACGTCGCGAAGCTCGCGGCGTACCGCCTCAAGGTCCCCTTCGTGAGCGTCCCGACGAACGCCGCGCACGACGGCATCACGAGCCCGCGCGCCTCGATCAAGGAGGACAAGGGGAACGCCTCGAAGGAGGCGAACACGCCGTGGGCCATCGTCGCCGACACCGGCGTCATCGCGCAGGCGCCGTACCGCATGCTCGCGGCGGGCTGCGCCGACGCCATCTCCAACTCCACCGCCGTCCTCGACTGGCGGCTCGCGCACCGCCTGCGCGGCGAGGAGTACAGCAGCTTCGCCGCGACGCTCGCCGAGAGCGCCGCGGACCTCGTCATGAAGAGCGCCGGCCTCATCCGCCCCGGCCTCGAGGAGAGCTCGTGGATCGTCGTGAAGTCGCTCATCGTCTCCGGCGTCTCCATGTCCGTCGCCGGCTCGTCGCGCCCGGCCTCCGGCAGCGAGCACATGTTCTCGCACACGCTCGACCAGCTGGCACCTGGCGTCGCCTACCACGGCGAGCAGGTCGGCATCGGCTCCATCATGATGATGTACCTCCACGGGGGGGACTGGCGCGGCATCCGCGACGCGCTCTCGCAGGTCGGCGCGCCCACCACCGCCAAGGCCGTCGGCCTCTCGCGCGAGCTTGTCGTGGAGGCGCTCGTGCGCGCGCACCTCAACAAGCCCGACCGCTACACCATCCTCGGCGACAAGGGGCTCAGCCGCGAGGCCGCCGAGGAGCTCGTCCGCGTGACCGGGGTGGCGTGAGCGATGACGCTCACGGTGGTCGGCGAGAAGCTCGCGAAGCCGGGCACCGTCTTCACCTACAAGGGGGAGACCGACCCCGGCTGCGCCTCGTGCAAGCTCCACAAGGTGTGCCACCCGCCGGCGCTCAAGAAGGAGCGCGACTACCTCATCACGAACGTGCGCCCCGTCCAGCACGACGTCTGCCACGTGCACGAGGGGAAGGTGCAGGTCGTCGAGGTGGAGCCGCGCCCGCTCCCGGTGCGCGTCGCCATCCCCGCGAGCGCCGTCCGCGGCACCGGCGTCTCGCGCCACTTCGTCGAGTGCGGCGCGAGCTGCCTTCTCAAGCGCCACTGCGACCCCGCCGCGCTGCCTGAGGGCGTCACGGCGCCCATCGAGAAGGTCGAGGGGGACGTGCCCTGCCTCGTGGGGCGCAAGCTCAAGTTCGCGCTCGTGCGCCCGCCGTGAGCCGCGAGGCAGGGTTCAAGGCGTCCCGCGCCGCTGGCCGCGCGTGCACCGCCTGTCGGCGCTCGCGCTCGCGCTCGCGCTCCCGATGCTCGCAGGCTGCCTCTCCCTCGGCGCCGACGACCCCCGCGCGGAGGCGGCCTTCGCGGAGGGGGAGCGCGTCTCCTACTTCCACAGCGCGATGACGCTCGCCGCGCGCCCGGAGGAGAACGCCTCCGCCGTCCGCACGGGCGCCTTCTTCCAGCGGTGGGCCGCCGGGGACGACTACCCCACGTTCGTCGCCGACCCGCTCGGGAGCGACGCGCTCGTCACCGCCGCCACCGTCACGCTCTTTCTCGAGGCGACCGGTCCCGTCGTCGAGAGCGGCCGCTTCCCCGACATCATGGTCTACGGCGGGAGCGGCGACGCGTGGATGGGCTTCGGCGACCGACGCGACGTCACCGCGCTCCGCCCCGGCCAGGTCGTCGAGCTCGAGGTGGAGCTCGAGTTCCCCGCCGGAGGGCTCTGGGTGCCGGCCGCCGAAGGCTTCGGGCTCAAGGTCGTCCCCGTGATGATGCAGCAGGACGAGAGCGCCGACATCCGCATCCTTCTTGGAGGCGAGCGCGCGAGCCAGGTCCGCTGGACGGTGCAGGCGCTCCGGCTTCCTTCGTCCACCCCCGTCGTGGGCTCAGGGCAGGGCGAGGTCGTCGGCACCATCTACGCCGGCCCCGCCGCGCCGCCCACGACCAGCGCGCGCGTCGCGCTCGACGTCCCGGAGGGGAGCGCCTACGTCGTCGCCTGGATGAACACCAGCGAGAGCGTGGGCATCCCCGACCTCGACCTCGCCATCGTCGGCCCCGACGGCGAGACGATCGCGACCTCCGGCACGCCCACCCCGCGCGAGGCCGTGCGCATCGCCGCGCCCAACCTCCGCGGCGGCGGCGAGTACTCGCTCGTCGTCACGACCGCCGGCGCGCCCCGCGCCTCCTTCCGCGTCGAGTGGGTCGTCGGCGCGCCGCCGCTCGGGACCTAACGGCGCAGCCGGAGCGCGCAGAGCGAGATCGCCAGCAGCGCCGCCGCCGCCCAGCCGGAAGCGCCCGCGAGGGCCGCGCCCAGCACGGAGGGGTCAAGGAACGCCAGCCGCGCCTGCGCGAGCGCCTTCGCCGACGCGAGCGCCGCGGCGACAAGAAGCGCCCACGCGAAGGCGCGCCGCACGCCCAACGCGGCGAGCGCCACGAGCGCGCCCGCGAGCGAGAGGTCGAACAGCAGCATCCGCGCCTGCGCGGTGAAGACCGCCACGAGCAGGAGAACGAGCGCGCCCGCGAGCGCCGCCAGCGCCAGCGCCCGCGCCGTCCGGAGCGACACGCGCCGCGACGCCAGGAGCGACGGCCCCAGCACCCCTGCGAACGCGAGCGCCCCCGGCGCCCACAGCTCCCACGCCGCCCACGTCGAGACCATCGGCCACCGCGAGCGCGCGGCGCGGGATGTAGCTTCGCCCGGCCGCAAGAAGGCTTGATGAGCCGCCACGCCTCCCGCACCAGGTGGCCGTCCCCGCCCTCGAGTCGGAGCTCGCGGAGCCCGTCGGGCGCTACTTCGCCGCCCAAGGCTACGACCCCCACTATGAGGTCCACTTCAACGGCCGCATCGCCGACGTCATCGCCCTCAAGGACGACGAGGTCGTCGCCGTCGAGCTGAAGCTCCGCGACTACCGGACCGCGCACCGCCAAGCCATGGCCTACCAGGTCGGCTGCCAACGCAGCTACATCGGCGTCCCCCTCGAGACCGCCCTCCTCGCGCTGCGCCGCGACCGCCACGCCTTCGGCGAGAGCGGCACCGGCATCCTCGCCATCGACGGCGCGAGCGTCCGCGAGCTCCTCCCCGCGCGGCTGCACGCGAACCGGCACCTGCCGTTCCTCGCGGATGCGCTGCGCGCGCTGCGGGGCGAACGATAGGGCGCAGGTTCGAGATTTCGAACATGCGAAAGCTCGTTCGTTCGCGCGTTCGAGCGAGCGTACGTTCGAGCGTGCGCGCGTCCGAGCGTCTCACTGGCTCGCGCGCTTCTCGAGCACGCGCATCACGTCCGCCCACGCGACGTCCTCCGCCCGCAGGATGACGAGCAGGTGGTAGAGGACGTCCGCGGCCTCTTCGGCGAGCTTCTCGCGGTCGTGGTCCTTCGCCGCCATGAGGACCTCGCCGGCCTCCTCGGGGAGCTTCTTGAGGCGGTGGTTCTCGCTGCGGAAGAGCTTCGCGGTGTAGCTTCCTTCGGGCGCGTCGGCGCGTCGCGCGTCGATGATGCGCAGGAGGTCCTCGAGGACGACGCCGCGCTCGCCGTGGAGGGGCTCGTGGAAGCAGGTCGCGGCGCCCGTGTGGCAGGCGGGGCCGGCGCGGCGGACCTTCGCGAGGATGGCGTCGCCGTCGCAGTCGAGGGTGAGGGAGACGAGCTCCTGCACGTGGCCGCTCTCCTCGCCCTTCTTCCAGAGCTTGCCGCGGGAGCGCGACCAGTAGTGCATGAAGCCGGTCTCGCGCGTCTTGGCGAGCGCCTCGGCGTTCATGTAGGCGAGGGTGAGCACCTCGCCCGTGCGCGCGTCCTGCGTGACGCAGGGGAGGAGGCCGTCGCCTTTGGAGAAGTCGGGCATCATAGGCCCGCCTCGCGGAGCTTGCGCGCGGTGTCGCCTGGCCGGACGGGGATGGCGCGCTCGAGGAGGTAGCGGCGGACCTGCTCGACGGTGAGCGTGCGCTCGTGGAAGAGCGTGGCGGCGAGCGCGGCGTCGGCGCCGCCGGTCGTCAGTGCCTCGGCGAAGTGCTCCAGCGAGCCGGCGCCTCCGGACGCGATGACCGGGATGCCGGCGGCCTCGGCGACGGCGCGCGTGAGCTCGAGGTCGTAGCCGTCGCGCGTGCCGTCGCGGTCCATGCTCGTGAGAAGGATCTCGCCGGCGCCCAGCTGCCCGACGTGGCGCGCCCACGCGAGCGCGTCGCGGCCGGTTCCGCGCGTGCCGCCGTGCGTGCGCACCTCCCAGCCGTCGCCGCTGCGCTTCGCGTCGATGGCGACGACGACGCATTGGGCGCCGAAGCGCTCGCGCGCCTCGGTGATGAGGTCGTCGCGCTGGACGGCGGCGGTGTTCATGCTGACCTTGTCGGCGCCCGCGCTCAGCGCGGCCTGCACGTCCTCGACGGTGCGGATGCCGCCGCCCACGGTGAGCGGGATGAAGAGCTGCTCCGCCGTCCGCCGCACGACCTCGAGCGTCGTGCGCCGCTCTTCGCTCGTGGCGCTGATGTCGAGGAAGACGATCTCGTCCGCGCCCTCGTCGTAGTAGCGCGCCGCGAGCTCGGCGGGGTCGCCCATGTCGCGGAGGTTCTCGAACTTCACGCCCTTCACGACGCGCCCGCCCTTCACGTCGAGGCACGGGATGATGCGCTTCTTGAGCATGCTCAGCGCACCTCGACGGCGCCCTTCGTGCTGAGGCGCTCGGCGCGCGGCGCGGTGGCCCGCGCGAGGCACAGGGCGAGGCCCTTGAAGGCGGCCTCGACGATGTGGTGCGGGTCGCGGCCGCGCAGCGTGTGGACGTGGAGCGTGAAGCGCCCTTCCGTCGCGAGGCTGCGCAGGACGTGGTCCATCATCGGGTCCGGGAGGGGCCCCTCGTAGTACGGGCGCTCCACGAGGTCGAGTGCGACGAGGACGAGCGCGTCGTCCATCGGGAGCGTGACGCTCGCGGTGCGCTCGATGGAGCCGGTGTCGATGGCGGCGCGGAAGGCGGCGCCGAGCGCGATGGCGGCGTCCTCGACGGCGTGGTGCTCGAGGTGGTCCTTCGAGTCGACGTGGAGCGTGATGTCGTAGCCGCTCCACTTCGCGAGCGTCTCGTACATGTGCTTCGCGAAGGCGAGGCGGCCGGAGGGCGCGCCTCCCGGCTCGCTGCCTGGAGCGACGCCGGCGAAGCGCACGTCGGCCTTGCCGGCGCCGCGCGCGACGGCGCAGAGAACGCGCGTCTCCTTCGTCTCGCGCTCCATATCACCGGCTGCCCTTGCGCTCGAAGTGCTGGATCGCCGCGCGCAGGTCGAGCGCGCCGGTGTAGACGGCCATGCCGACGACGACGCCCCACGCGCCCGCTTCCCAGAGGGCCTGGAGGTCGTCCATGTTCCGCACGCCGCCCGAGGCGACGATCGGGATCTTGATCTTGCGCGTGAGCTGCGAGACGCCTTCCGCGTTGACGCCGCCCATGCGGCCCTCGCGGCTCACGTCGGTGTAGAGGAGGCCGCCGATGCCCATCTCCGCGGCGCGCGCGCTCCACTCGTGGAGCTTCTTGCCGCTCGACTCCTGCCAGCCCTTGATGAGGATGTCGTCGCCGCGCGCGTCGACCGCCGCCACCACGCGGTCGCCGTAGCGCTCGCAGACGTGGGAGAACCACTTGTCGTCCGTGACGGCGCGGGTGCCGACGACGACGCGCGCCGCGTTGCATTCGAGGAGCGCGTCGATGTCCTCGGTGAAGCGGATGCCGCCGCCGACCTGGAAGCGCGCGCCGGGGACCTCGAGGATCTTCTTGATGACCTGCAGGTTGTTGCCGATGCCGAGCGCGCGATCGAGGTCCACGATGTGGATCCAGCGCGCGCCCATGCCGATGAAGCGCCGCGCCTGCTCGACCGGGTCGTCGATGCGCAGCTTCTCGTGGCGCGGGTCCCCTCCGACGAGCTGGACGCAGGCGCCTTCCTTGAGGTCGATGGCCGGGATGATCTCCATGTTCACGCGTTCTCCTCGACGACGCGGGTAAAGTTCCGGATCATGGCGAGTCCCGCCGGACCGGACTTCTCCGGGTGGAACTGGACCCCCCACGCAAAGCGCTTCCGCACCGCAGCGGTGAACGTTTCACCGTACGTGGTCGTGCCCACCGTCACGGGCTCCTCCGGCTTGGGGGCGTAGCTGTTGACGTAGTAGACGTGCGGCCCCTCGGGGAGCCTCTCGAAAAGCTCGTCCCCGTCCACGGCCGCGAGGGTGTTCCACCCGATCTGGGGGAGCTTCGGGTGGGGGAGCCGGCGGACGTGGCCGCGGATGTAGCCGAGGCCCTGGGCGCCGGGGCTCTCGTCGCTGGACTCGAAGAGGAGCTGCATGCCCAGGCAGATGCCCAGGAGGGGCTTGCCGCTGTCGAGCTGCGCGAAGAGGGCGTCCTTGTAGGGCGCGAGCTTCTGCGCGGCCTCGCCGAAGGCGCCGACGCCGGGAAGGACGAGCCCGTCCGCATCCCCGAGGAGGCGCGGGTCGCTCACGACGCGGACCTGCGCGCCCGCCCTCTCGAGGGCCTTGCGGACGCTGTGGAGGTTCCCGACGCCGTAGTCGAGGATCGCGATGTCAGCCACCCTTCATCACCTCGATGACCTCGTCGAGGACGACGCGCAGGCGCGCCGTCGCGGCAGGCGGGCCCACGGTGATGCGCACGTACGGGGCGAGGTCGCCCGCGAACGAGCGGACGAACACGCCGCGCTTGGAGAGGCCGAGCGCGAGGATGTCGGCGTCGACGGGCGGCTGCGCGAGAAGGAAGTTCGCGTCGCTGCGGAAGACGTTGAACCCGCGGTCCTCGAGCATGCGCTTGAGGTTGGGCCGTTCGAGCCGCACGCCGGTGAGGGTCTCCTGGAGGAAGCGGTCGTCCTGCAGCGCCATCGTCGCCGCCGTCTCGGCGAGGCCGTCGAGCCGGTAGGGCCCGCGCACCTTGTTGAGCTCCTGCGCGAGCGGGAGCGGCGCCACGGCGTAGCCGACGCGGAGGCCGGCCATGCCGTACGCCTTGCTGAAGGTGCGAAGGACGATGACGTTGTCGCGCGCCTCGCGCACCTCCTTCACGAAGCTCTCGCCGCCGAGGAACTCGACGTACGCCTCGTCGAGGACGACGATGCCCTGCGCGCGGTCGAGGATGCGCTCGACGTCGCGGCGCGGGAACGCGTTCCCGGTCGGGTTGTTCGGGCGCACGACGAACGTGAGCTTCGCCTCGGCCGCGAGGAGCGCGTCGGGGTCGAGCGACCAGTCCTCCTTCGCGAGCGGGACGGGGAGCGGCACGCCGTGGTTCATCCGGACGAAGAGCGGCACCATGCCGAAGGTCGGCGGGTGGTACGCCACGCGCTCGCCCGGCTGGAGGAACGTGCGGCAGATGACGTCGATGAGGTCGTTCGAGCCGTTGCCCGTGACCACCTGGTCCGGCAGCACGTTCAGCTTCTGCGCGATGGCGTTCCGCAGCGCGTTCGACGTGAGCGGCGGGTACTCCGTGAGGTCCTGCGGGCGCATCCGCGCGAGCGCGCGCTCGAGGGCGGGGTTCACGCCGAAGAGGTTCGTGTTGGCGGCGAGGTTGAGGCCGTTCCCCTGCTCCTCGTCGTACGCCTTGATCTGCCGGATGTCGGGCCGCACGTGGTCGACGCCTCTCAGAGCCGTTCCCTCCTGATGCGGAGCGCAGCGGCGTGGTGCGGCAGGCCCTCGAGCTCCGCGAGCGCCTCCGCGACCGGGGCGAGGGCTTGTAACGCTTCCGAAGTGGCCTCCTGGTGCGTGGGGCGCCGCAGGAAGTCGTCGACGGAGAGCCCCGAGTAGCTGCGCGCGAGGCCGGCGGTCGGGAGGACGTGGTTCGTGCCGGCGTTGTAGTCGCCCAGCGCGACCGACGACCAGGGTCCGAGGAAGGCGCTCCCGTAGTGCGAGAGCCTCGCGAGCGTCGCGCGCGGGTCGGGGGCGAGCACGACGAGGTGCTCGGGCGCGTAGGCGTCGGCGAACGCGAGCGCCTCCTCCTCGTTCGCGGCGACGACGATGGCGCCGCGCTTCGCGAGCGCCGCCTCCACCACCTCGGCGCGCGCCTTCGGGGCGAGGTGCTCGCGGACGCTGCGCGCGAACGCGGCGCTCGTCGTGACGAGGCAGACGGCGGCCTCCGGGTCGTGCTCCGCCTGCGCGAGAAGCTCGGCCGCCGCGAACTCGGGAGGCGCGTCGCCGCCCGTGTGCAGCACGAGCACCTCGCTGGGACCCGCCGGCGAATCGATGGAGACCTCTCCGGCCACGAGCGATTTCGCGGCCGCGACGTAGGCGTTGCCGGGGCCGACGACCTTGTCGCAGCGCGGCACGCTCGCGGTGCCGTACGCCATCGCGAAGACGGCCTGCGCGCCGCCGAGGGCGAAGACGCGGTCCGCGCCGGCCACCGCGCACGCGGCGAGCGTGGCGTCCGGCACGCGCCCGTCGTGGGCGGGCGTGCAGACGACGACCTCGCGCACGCCGGCGACCTTCGCGGGGGTGACGGTCATGAGGACGGTGCTCGGGTAGCTCGCGCGCCCGCCGGGCACGTACGCGCCGACGCGCGCGAACGGCACGTGCCGGCGCCCCGCGCGCAGCCCCGGCGACACCTCGAGCTCGACCGGCTCGCGCAGGAGCGCGCGGTGGAAGCGCTCGATGTTCGCGTGCGCCTTGCGCAGCGCCTCGGCCTGGGGCACGCGCGCGAGCGCCGCGTCCCACGCCGCGCGCGGGACCTCGAGCGCCTCCGGCTTCCAGCCGTCGAAGCGCGCGGTGAGCTCGCGGAGCGCGTCGTCGCCGCGCGAGCGCACGGCGTCGCGGATGGGGCGGACGGCGTCCACGAAAGGCTCGAACGACGCGCGGCGCTCGAGCAGGCTCGCCGGCGCGCGCGCGAGGGGGCCCTCGTAGGCGAGCTTCACGGCACGAGCCTCTCGATGGGGAGGACGAGGATGCCCGCCGCGCCCAGCGCCTTGAGCCGCTGGACGATGTCGAAGAGCGCGCCTTCGTCGACGACCGCGTGGGCGGCCACGACGTCGGGATGGCTCATGACGTCCATGATGGTGGGTCCCGTGATGCCAGGAAGGATGGCGCGCACCTCGTCCAGCTTCGCGCGAGGGACGTTCGCCATGAGGTAGCGCTTGCCGCGCGCGGCGACGACGCTCTCGAGCCCCGCGAGGATGGGCGAGATGCGCGCGTGGAGCGCGGGGTCTGCGAGCGCGCGCTTGTTGGCGATGACGCGCGCGGTGCTGTGGAGGATGGTCGCGACCTCGCGCAGGTTGTTCATCGCGAGCGTCGAGCCGGACGAGGTGAGGTCGACGATGCAGTCCGCCACGCCGATGTGCGGCGTGATCTCCGTCGCTCCGGAGACCTCCACCACGGAGACGGTCTTGCCGAGCCCCTCGAAGAAGCGCCGCGTGACCGACGGGAAGCTCGTGGCGACGCGGGAGCCGGCGCGCACGTCCTTCGCGTCGCGGACGGAGCTCGCCTCCGGCACGGCGACGACGAGGCGGCAGTAGCCCAGGCGCAGGTCAAGCATCTCCTCGACGTCCTTTCGCGTCTCCTGCACGATGTCCTCGCCCGTGACCCCCAGATGGGCGACGCCGTCCTGCACGAACTCGGGGATGTCCTGCGCGCGCACGAACAGGATCTGCACGGTCCCGTCCAGCGCCGTCGCATAGAGTTGGCGCTCGGGCGAGCTTTCCACCTTGAGCCCCGCCTTGCGGAAAAGCTCGAGGGTAGCTTCGCTGAGGCGCCCCTTGTTGGGGACGGCGATCTTCAGCATGCGGAAAACCTCTGCGCGCTCGCCGCTGCCCGGATGCTATCAGAAGCGGGCGTGATGACGATCCCACCGGGGAGGGAGCGGCGCGTGGCGCACGGCTCCGCCTACGTGGCGCCCACTCATAAGACGTGCGGCCGCGGGCATCGATTCCGTTCATGGTCACCGAAACGATAAAGGCGTGCTCGCGCCTGCCGGCGCGGGAACCATGCCGAACCACCGCAGCCTCCTTGCTATCGTCCTTGTCGGCGCCGCGCTCGCCGGCTGCGCGAACAACGGCGGGGACACGCAGCCGACGCCCACCTCGACGCCTGCGGGCGCCACGCCGACGACATCGACGCCGACCTCGACGCCCGCCACCACGCCCGCGGCGAGCCCGACAGCCGCGACGCCGACGACGACGTCGCCCGCCGTTACGCCGCCCTCGCCGACGCCCGGCGGCGGAGCGGGCGGCGACGCCACCGTCACGCGCGTGTACGTCACGAGCGCGCCCGAGAAGGCCGCGAACGGCACGAGCGCGGACGTCTGCTGGCGCGTCGAAGGCACGGGGACCATCCCGCACACGGCGCTCCACTGGGACACCTCGCCCAAGGGCGACGCCGGCTTCGCCGCCTACGCGAACGCCGTCTACCCCGACAACGGACCCGCGGCGGGGACGCACCGGCTTCCGGGGACGTTCTGCGCGACGCTCGGGCCCGTGAGCGGCACCATCTACTACAAGGCGCACGCGATGGTCGACCCGACCCGAAGCGTGCTCGGCCCCGAGGAGGTCATCATCGCGGGGAGCGGCAACAACACCGTCGACCTCGTCGGAGCGCCCGACGTCTTCACCGCCGGCCAGTCGTGGACCTTCTGCTGGGAGCTGCCCGGCTCCTCGGGCACCTCGACGCACACGGCGCTCCACTACGACACGACGAGCCACCCGAACGCCACGGGCATCGCCGACTACCCGGAGGCCGTGTACCCCGACAACGGCCCCGCCACGATGGAGGGGAGCTTCGCCCTCCCCGGCCCCTTCTGCGCGAACATCACGATGCCGGCGAGCGGCACGCTCTTCCTCCGCGCCCACGCCATCACGCCCAACGGGTCGTTCCTCGGCCCCGAGCGCAGCGTCGCCGTCGGGCCTCGCATCGCCGTCTCCGGCGGCCTGCCCGCGACGGCGGCGGCGGGCAGCGCGGTCGAGGTGTGCTGGCGCGCCGAAGGCTCCGGCGTCTCGACGCACACCGCGCTCCACTGGGACACGACGAGCCATCCCAACGCCATCTCGTTCCAGGACTACCCGAACGCGGTCTATCCCGACAACGGGCCCGCGACCACCACGGGCAGCTTCACGCTCCCAGGGCCCTTCTGCGCGGAGCTCACGATGCCCCAGAGCGGCACGCTCTACTTCCGCCCGCACGCCATCTACCCCGCGCCGGGCGGCCAGGTCCTCGGCGACGAGTACGCGATCCGGGTCGCGTAAGGTACAAAACGGGACGCGCGCGTCGCCGCGCATGCGGGTCCCGGCCCTTCTTCTTCTCGCGCTCGCTGCTATCACGGCAGCGTCCACCCCCGGCCTTGCGCAGGAGGGGGAGGGCGATTACGTGATGCTCCACATCATCGACTACCGCTACCTGCCCGACCCGCTCGAGGTGACGCCCGGGCAGCTCGTCGTCATCATGAGCTTCCCCGACACGGGCAAGACGGAGGACGAGACGGAGCCGCACACGGTGACGGACGTCGCGGAGCCGCCGCGCTTCGACATCCGCAACATCCCGCCCGACGCGTCGCCGCACCCGTTCAACGCGCCGCTCGAGCCGGGGGAGCACCCGTACTTCTGCCGCTATCACGGAGACCGGCAGGGGAGCGGGATGGTGGGAACGCTCGTCGTGCGCGAGGGCTCCCCCGCGCCGACGCCGTCGCCGACGCCCACGGCCAGCGCGGCGCCCGCCCCGTCCGCCGAGGCGGGCGGCCAGGAGACGCCCTGGCCGGCGTGGATGCTCATCCTCGGCGGCGCCGCAGGAGCAGCGCTGCGCCGACGGCGCTGAGCGCGAGGAGCGCCCCGGGCGCAGGGACGCGCGCCCCCGCGCCGATGGCCGCGCTCGTCTCCGCCCGCGGGGCCGCGAGCGCCTCCAGCATGTCGATCGCGGGCGGCGTGCTGTAGACGTACTCGTAGCCCAGGATGTTGAGGAGCGCGAGGTTGCCGTTCGCGGCCACCGCGTGCCCGTCCAGCCCGTACGGGTGGTTCGACGCCTCCGTCGGGTCGGGAAGGATGGCGCCGAAGACGACGAGGCGGCCCGAGCCAAGCGCCATCTCGCCGAGGACGACGGCGTCCAGGTCCTCGCAGTCCACGCCCTTCTCCCACGCGCTCGCGACGTTCGCGACGACCATCGGCGGCTTGAGGAGGCCGAGCTCGAGCCCCTCGCCCGCGTGGTCGTGGCCCGGGCGCGTGAGGCGCAGCGGGATGAGCGGGATGCCCTGCGCGCACTCGGCCGGGCTCTCCACGACCGCCTCGCCCGTGCCCTTCTTCCCGACGGCGCCGACGGTCACGCCGCCGGCGTCCTCCCACGCCTGGCGGTCGAGGTACCAGACGGGGCTCGTGCCGGGCGCGAACCCGAGCGGGTTCGGGTCGTACGTCTGCCGCGGGAAGCCCGCGAGGTTCGACGTGAACGGGTGCTTCCGGTCAAGGATGTCCATGTAGCCCGAGTACGCGGACTTGTTCCCCGCCTGCGCCGCGACGCCGAGCGCTGGCGCGAGCTGGAGCGCGGAATCCGTGAGAAGGAGGTTGCCCCCGCGCTGCACCCACGCCTTGAGCGCGGCGAGCGCGGCCGCGTCGTTCGCGAGGCGCGTGTGCGCCGTGCCGGGGACGACGACGTTCTGGTACTGGTCGAGCCGGCGGACGAGCTCCGGCGCGGAGTCGTAGCTGTCGACGACGCCGGCGGCGTCGCCGTTGCGCACGTACTGCGCGAGGTCGGTCCAGAAGCTGTGCGGGGACGCGTGGAACGTGTTGTGCTGGATGTCGAAGGCGTCGTCGAGGTCCGTCTCCGCGAACCAGCCCGAGTACGCGCTGCGGTCGTCGTCCGCGTTCGTCGCGACGTACGGGTTCGCGAGGACGGCCGTTTTCTTCCCGTGCGTCTCGACGGAGAGCATCACGACCTGCGCGGCGTAGCGCATGAAGACGCTCACGATGTCGCGCGTCGCCTCGACGTGGTAGTCGTTGAGCTGCGCGCCGGCGCCAGGATAGTAGTTGTCCGTGACGAGGTGGTTGTACGCGAACTCGACGGTGTAGCCCGGCGCGTCGAGCCCCTGGCGCTGGACGATCCACGCGCCTGCGGTGCCGCTCGCCGAGTAGCCGATGGCGTCGAACGTCGCCGCCCACTCCGCCACCTGGCCGCAGCACACGCCGGAGACGTCGGGCGCGCTCGCCCACGCGTCGTAGTGCGGGTTGCCGTTGAGGCGCTCCTTGTAGAGCTCCGCCAGGCGCTGGTTCTCGAAGAGGCGCTGCTGCGACTTCTGTCCGTCCTTGAGCAGCAGGCGCACGAGGTTCGAGTTCTGGATCATGCCGTGCATGTCCGCGCCCGCGACGACGTTCGTGAGCGACTTCGTGTACGCCGCCATCGCTCGCGGCTCCGGCTCCGACAGGGGCGTGTACTGCTCGTAGAGGTAGCCCACCGTCGGGAACTGCCGGTTGAGGTCCGTCCGGTTCGCGTTCTCGCGCGTGAAATGGTCCGGGCGCACGCCGCCCGAGGCGCGGTATTCCGCCTCCTCGTGCGTCCAGCCGTCGGCGTTGGCGAAGATGAACGAGAGCTTCTGGTAGTCGAGCATGTCGAGAAGGTCGGGCTCCTCCGCGGCAAGTCCGATGCCGCGCGCGAGGTCCTCGATGACGCGCAGGCCCCCTTCGCGCGCGCCCTTCTCGTTGCCGTGGATGGAGAGGATGAACACGAGCGTCCGCTTCTGCTCCACGGGCACCGCGCTCTTCTCGTTCGTCACCTCGACAACGAAGATGTCGTGCGGCTCGCGCTCGCCCGTGAGCGGGTTCTGCCAGCCGAGGCTGGGGCCGAGGAGCAGGAGCTCCAGCCGGTCCGGGTTCTCCGCGACGAGGATGTCGAGCCCCGCGCGCGCCTCCGCGTAGGAGATGTAGTCGTTCGTCTGCAGCGCCTCCGGGAAGACGCGGCCGAGGACGGCGTCGCTCGCCGCGCCGTTGAATCCGGGCGTGGGGAGCGCGACGGCCGACGGAGCGACGAGCGCGAGCGCGACGAGCGCGAGAAGGAGCCTCACCTGGACCAGCCTCGTCGTTCCGCACGGGCAGTGTATATATAGGATTTGTTGCGGCCGGCGCGTGCGGGCGCGCGTTCAGACGCATTTTCGAAACTGCGAACGAACGAACGCGCGCGCGTTCGAGCGGGTGAGCGAAAGCCCATACGCGCGCTCGGGCGTGCGCGCCCTCGATGGCGGACGTCGTCCTCGCCCTCGGGTTCGACCTCTTCTTCAAGCCCAAGCTCTCCGCCGCCGCCGCGCAGGCGGGCGTGGAGCTGCGGTACGCGCCGCCGGCGGAGGCGTCGCGCGCGGCGGCGGGCGCGGCGCGGGTCGTGGCGGACGTGAGCGCGCCGGGGGTGGAGGAGGCGCTCGCGGCGCTGCGGAAGGAGCGGCCCGACGTGCCGATCCTGGCGTGCTATCCGCACGTGGAGGTGCGGCGGGCGGAGGCCGTGCGGGCGCTGGGCGGCGTGGCGGTCACGCGCGGGCACTTCGCGCAGCATCTGGTGGAGGCGCTCGCGGGGACGCTCGCGTGAACCCGGCGGATTCGCTTCTCGCCGTGGCGCTCGTGGCGCTGTGCGCGCACGTCGGCATCCTGTTCGTGGCGCTCGCGCGCGGCCTGATGCCGCAGCGGCGCCACCCGGACAGGCTCGTCGCGCTCCTCGCGGGCGCGGCGGCGCTCGCGGGGGAGCTTCTGGCGCTGGGCGCGCTTCTCGGGCGCCCGTCGCCGCTCGCGTGGGTGGTGGGGCTA
>DASRYU010000178.1:0-11358 GCA_035687045.1 Thermoplasmatota archaeon
ACGTCGCGCGGGTCGATGCGACGCGCGCGCAGGAGGCGCTCGAGGTTCGCCCACTTGTCGTGCTGCAGGTCGTACCGGCCCGTGACGCGGCCGTTCGCGACCTCTGCGGGCGTGCAGACGAGGTGGTCGACGCCGAAGAGCTCGCGCGTCGCCTGCGCGAGGTAGTCGGGCTGGTCCGTCGTCACCGCGACCTCCATGCCCGCGTCGTGCCATCGCTGGACGGCGTCGGCGATGCCGGGCGTCCACCGGTCGCTCTCGCGCAGGACGGCGAGCATCTCGTCCACCCGGCGGCCCACGAAGTGCTTGTGGTCGACGTGGAACGTCTCGTCGGCGCTCATCTTCCCCTCGAAGTAGAGGCGCGTCGTCTCCTCCAGCTTGTCGCCGAAGCCGAGCGCGTCGGCGACGGCGTTGAAGATGGCGGGGTGGATGAGCGTCCCGTCGAGGTCGAGGCTAACCAGGCGCACGGATCTTCCCTCCGACGGTCTCGATGAGGGCGCAAGCGCGGCAGCGCTCGCCCGACGACGGCTCGCCGCACGCGTCGCACGCGCGCAGCGGCGCCTTGGAGACAAGAAGCGGCGCGAGCCGGTCGTAGCCCGCGACAAGCGCGTGGCGCGTCCCCGGCGACTCCTCCTCGAGCTGGAGGAGGAGGTCGCGGTAGCGGCCGCGCGTCGCCTCCGTCGCGTAGGGGCACTCGCCGTCGTGATAGCTCCAGCCGCGCAGGATCGCGTAGAGGGCGACCTCGCGCTCCGGGATCATGCGCAGCGGCAGGATGCGCGGCACGAGCCCTGGCTGCACGTGCTCGGGGCGGTGCGGCCCCATCTTCGCGAGCCGGTCGACGTCTCCCTTGAGGTGGTTCATCAGGATGGTCTGCGCGACGTCGTCGAGGTTGTGCCCCGTGGCGAGGTGCGTCGCGCCCGCGCGCTTCGCGGCCTCGTTGAGGTTGCGCCGGCGCATGACGCCGCAGTACGCGCACGGGAGCATCGTGCGGCCAGGATGCGCGACGACGCGGTCCATCGTCACGCCCGCCGTCTCCTCGTACGAGAGGACGTGGTGCGGCACGCCGATCTCCGCGCAGTGGCGCGCGGCGGTCTCGATGCTGGGCGGGCGGTACCCTGCGATGCCCTCGTCGATGGTGACGGCGACAAGCTCGAGCGCGGGGTTCCCGCGGAACGTCTCGTGGAGAAGGCGCAGCGCGACGACGCTGTCCTTGCCGCCGCTCACGGCGACGGCGATGCGTCCGCGCCGGAAGGGGCCCTGGTGGCGCAGCTCGCGGCGCACGCGGCGCTCGACGAGCTCGCAGAAGTGCTCGGCGCAAAGGTGCTCCCCGGCGTAGCGGGCGAGGTAGACGCTCGCTTTCCCGCAGCTACACGAGGGCACGCGGCTCCATCGACGCGGCCTCGTCATGAGCTTTTGCGCCGCGCGGGCCGCGCAGGAGCGCGACGGCGACGCAGCCCACGCCCGCGTGGAGCGCGCCGCTGCCCAGCGCGTGGAGCGCGAAGGCGGCGTGGACGATGCCCTCGATCGGGCGCAGCTCGCCCAGCGCGAGAAGCGTCGCCATGGCCGCCGCCGCGAGGAGGCCGCCGCCGGCACCAAGCGCGACGCCGAGCGCGCGCAGGTCCCGCCGCGCCTCCCCGGTCAGCGTCGCGAGCGCGGACAGGAGGAGCGCGGCCACCAGGATGCCGAGCAGGTTGTAGACCAGCGCGTCCCGCATCCCGGTCCGGGAGAACGCCGGGTTGTTCGCGACCTGCACGACGAGCGCGGCCGCGAGGAGCCCGAGAAAAGCGAGGGAGGCGCCGTGAGGTCGTCGGCCCCGCGCGCGGACCCAGCGCAGCGCCGCGAGGGCCAGCGCGACCGGGACGGCCGCCCACGCCGCGAAGCCGACGGCGGAGTAAGCGGGCGGCACGCGCACCGGGAAGAGCGTGAGAAGGAGGGGGAGCGCGGCGAGGACGGCGAGGGGGATCCAGCCGGGCGCGCGGGGGCCGCGCGCGGTGAGGGCGAGCGCGAGCGTCAGCACGAAGTAGGAGGTGACGAAGAGGATGCTCGACGCGCGAACGAAGGAGGGGACGGGCAGGCCCAGCGAGGACTGCAGCGCCTGGAGCAGGCCCCCGACCACGGGAAGCGCGGGCGCGACGGCGGCGGCGACGACGAGCGGGCGCATGGGCGGCGAGGCGCGGCAGGGGACGAAACGGTTTCGCCACGCGCTACTTGCGCGCGCCCTTCCCGAGCTCCTCGCTTCGCTTGGCCGCGGCCTCGACGGCGTCGATGAGGATGGCGCGGAACCCCCCGCGCTCCATGGTATGGAGCGCCGCGATGGCCGTGCCGCCCGGCGAGGTGACGCGGTCCTTGAGGCGCGCCGGGTGCTCGCCGCTCATCTGCGCCATCTTGGCCGCGCCGAGCACGGTCTGGATGGTGAGGGCCATCGCGACGTCGCGCGAGAGGCCGACCTTGACGCCCGCGTCGGCGAGCCCTTCGATGATCTGGAAGACGTACATCGGCCCCGTGCCGGAGAGGCCGGTGACCGCGTCCATGAGGTACTCGTCGACTTCGACGGCGATGCCGACGCTCTCGAAGATGGCGCGCGCGATCGCCCCGTGCTCGCGCTTCGCCTGCTTTCCGAAGCAGTAGGCCGTCGCACCCGCGTCCACGTGCACGGGCAGGTTCGGCATCGTGCGGACGACGCTCGCCCCCGGCACGCTCGCCTCGATGGCTTCGGTCGACACGCCGGCGGCGATGCTGATGAGGAGCTGGCCCGGCTTGACGACGGGTCGGATCTCGTCGAGGAGCGCGGGCAGGATCTGCGGCTTCACCGCGAGCACGAGGACGTCCGCGCCCTCCGCCGCCTTGCGGTTGTCCGTGTGCGCCTCGATGCCCGTCTCCTTCGCGAGCGCGGCCGCCGTCTCCGGCCGCCGCGTCGTCGCGACGAAGTTCCCGGGGCTCGCCCACTTCGCCTTGAGCATCCCGCGCACGAGCGCGCGGCCCATGTTGCCCGCGCCCAGCACCGCGATGCGTTGCCCTTGCATGCTTGTCCAGCCGCCCCCTGACTACATGAAGCGTGCGGGAAAGGGGGCGGGGCCGCGTTGCCTCAGAGGCCGGTGGTCCCGCGAGGCGCGCCGCAGCCGGGGTCGACGGCGCAGCGCTTCCCCAGCTCCAGGTACGCGGCGATGTCGGCGCGGTCGTCCGCGTCGAAGCGCAGCGGCTGGCTCCCGGGCTGGACAAGCTCGAGCGTCGAGCCTAAGCGGTCGTGCCAGGCGTACATGACGCTCTCCTCGGAGGTGCTGTGGCAGCCTCCGTCGCTGCGCGGGCGCACCATCGGCACGCCGCAGCCGACGAGCCCGACCGTGTGGCCCATCTCGTGCGTGAGCGTCTGCTGCACGTCGAGAGCGAAGCTCGGGTGGGCGCGCCCCAGCGGCTGGATCCGCGCATGCTCGTCGGGAAAGACCGCCGCGACGTTCTCCAGGGCGTAGCCCCGGAGCGGGCGGTCCGCGCGCACCGTTCCGTCGAGCGCGAGGACGTGGAGGATCGCCGAGCGGCCGCTGCCGTAGCCCTCCGCGCTCGCCGGGTCGTCCCGCGTCGCGTGCGAGAGCGCGAGGAGCTCGTCGAGCGACCATTCGCGCGACGGGTCGGGGTCGTGGCCCGCGATCTCGCGCACGCTGCCAAGCCTCACCTCGCGCTTCGTGAGCGTCCGCAGCTCCGCGATGGCGCCATCGAGCGCCGCGCGTGGCAGCTCGCGGCCGGGCGCGTGATCCACCTCCACGAGGATCTCCTGGAAGAACATGTCCCACAGGAGCGCCTGCGGCGGCGTGGGGACCCAGGGGTCGTCGGCGGGGCGCGCGCAGCCGGCCGCAAGGAGCGCGACAGCGAGCGCGCCCGCCGCGAGCCTCACGCGTCACCACCGTGGTGCTCGAAGGGCGGGATGACGCCGGGAAGCGGCCCGACGAGGCACTTGTCGGGGTCGCGCGGGTCGTGCACGGTGCAGGCGGGCGGCTCGCCGCCGCCGGTGCACCCGCAGCTGCAGTCGAAGAGCGCGTGCGAGTCGTTGTCGAAGGGGTTCCACGGGTTGTGCGCGTCCTCGCACTGCTCGCTGGACGCCACGCAATTGCACACGGGCGTCTCGCCCGGCGCGCACGTGGGGAGGTTGCACTGCGTGAAGCTGCAGTGCCCCTCGCTCCCGCACGCGGCGCCGCGGGCGATGCCGGTGAGGGTCAGCGGCCGCTCGCCGAAGAGCTCGGCGAGGCGGTCCAGCGAGCCCTCCGCGGGCGCGGCGCGCGCGGGAGGGTCGGCGAGGGCGGCGGGCATGGCGAGTGCGGCGATGGCGAGTGCGGCGAAGATGTGTTGTGTTCGCATCGTGTCACGTTCCTGTCAGTGATGGTGAGGTATGGAGGCGGGGAGAGAGGGGGGCGCGCCTTCGGGCGGCGCGCCGTCGAAGAAGGTGACCTCCAGGTCGACCGTGCGGCCGACGAGCGCCGGCTCGGCCGCGCCGACGTAGCGGTCGACGACGAAGGCGTCCTCGCGCTCCTCGCGCACGAGGTAGTAGCCGCTCGCGAGGAGCTGGCGCGGCGCCTGGCAGTTGGCGTGCGCGGTGAATGCGCCTTCGGGCGCCTCGAGGCGGAAGCGCACGATGCCGCCGGGGAGGGGCTCCGCGGCGAGCTCAAGGCCGACGGCGCGCGGGAGAGGGAGGCGGAGCGGCGCGTCGATGGCGTAGCGGAGGACGAGAAGCTCCTCGTCGGCGGCGAGCACGTCGAGCGGGATGAGCCCGAGGTAGTGCATCCGCGCGCCGGCGGTGGCGTTGGCGAGGTTCTCGTCCACCTGCGCCCGCCGCAGGATCTCGTAGCGCGGGACGTCGAGGTGGCGCGCGATCTCGAGCCGCTCCTGCCGCAGCTCGGGCACGACGTGCCCCTCGAAGCGCAGGGTGGCGTTGGGCGGCGCGCGCTGGAGCGCGTCGAGGAAGGGCGTCCAGAGGGAGAGGCGCGAGGGCGCCGCCTCGCGTGGCCACCAGAGGTGGCCCTCCGGGATGCTGGGATCCGCCAGGACGCCCCCCTCGCCCGGCCACGAGCTGTACAGGAGCGTCCCGTCCGCGTCCGTCACGCGCACGTGCGCCCAGCGCGGAGCGTCCGGGTCCTGCGCGGGGGCGGCGGGGCCGCCGAGGCAGCCGGCGAGGAGCACGAGGGGCAGGAGGAGGCGAAGCCGCGTCATCGTGCGAGGAGCGCGCGAGGAGGCGATATCAGTTCTCCCCGCGTCGCGTCATGCCGCCCCGGAAGTGCCCGCCGGGCGCAGACGGCATCTTGAAGCCGGGGCCCGATGTCGCCCGCCCATGCGCCTCGTCACGCTCGGCACCGCCGCGGCCGGCGTCCCCCGCTCGGGCGACTCGGGGACGGGCGCGCTTCTCGAGAGCGGCCCGACGCGCCTTCTTGTCGACTGCGGCGGCGGTGTGCTTGGCGCGCTCGCGAAGCACGCGCCCCTCGAGTCGCTCTCCGGGGTCTTCCTCTCCCATCTTCACAACGACCACGTGGCGGACCTCTACCCGCTCGCCCTCTGGGCACGCTTCACCCGGCGGCGCCTCCCGATCTTCGGCCCGGTGGGCACGCGGACCCTCCTCTACCGTTGGTTCAGCCTCTTCTCCAGCGATCCCGACCCGTACGTGCAGGCGCTCGAGATCACCGAGATGCAGGAGTGGCGCGTGTACACGCTGGGGGAGCTCCGGTTCATGGCGTGCCCCGTCGAGCACAACGTCGCGTGCTTCGCGCTGCGCGCGGAGGCGGACGGGAAGCGCTTCGTCTACTCGGGCGACACGCGCGCGGGCGCGCTGCTGGAGGAGGCGGCGCAGGACGCGGACCTCTTCCTCTGCGAGGCGACGTACCAGGACCTGCCCCCGGGCCGCGAGCCCGAGAAGAGCCGCGACCACCACATGACGGCGCGGGAGGCGGGCATCGTCGCGCGCAAGGCGCGCGCGAAGCGGCTCGTCCTCACGCACCTCAAGTACGACCTGGACCGCGACCTCTCGCGGCGGCAGGCGGAAGAGGGGTACGAGGGCGCGGTGGAGCTGGCCGAGCCCGGCAGGGCCTTCGAGGTATGACCCGGTGCTATCGTGGGCACCCGGTCGCCACGCGCGGCCGCGCACCCGCCCGAACGTTTTCGTAATGAGAAACATCTTTGAACGAGGATGACGAAGGTACGCCTGTGGCCGAAGCCAACGAGTTCGACGTCTACCAGACCGACGTGGGATACGTTGCCGTCACGAACGAGGTCCGCCGCACCATCTTGGAGGCGCTCTCGAAGAAGGAGCGCGACCTCAACGAGCTCGTGAAGATCACGGGGAAGGCGAAGCCGACCCTCTCCAACATCCACATGCGCGAGCTCCTCACCCAGAAGCTCATCGAGGAGCTGGCGCACCCGACGGACGCCCGGCGCAAGCTGTATCGCATCAAGGGGCACCGCATCGGCAGCTCCAACATCCCGATCGAGCAGCTGCGCGGAGCGGTCAAGCGGTACGTGAGCGTCAGCCCGCTCGCGCACGCCTTGCCCCTCCAGCAGGTGATGGACGTGCTGCTGGCGGGCGGCCCACGCTCGCAGGAGGTCATCCAGCGCCAGGCGACGCGCCTCGGGGAGCTCGCCGCCCCGCTCCTCGCCGCCCCGGACGTCCGCGAGCTCCTGCCGCGCGTGGCAGCATACTGGGAGCGCGAGGGGATCACGCGCACGGCGCGCATCGACCTCGAGCGCCTCGGCCTCGAGCTCGACGTGAACCCGCGCTACGCCCAGACGAAGGAGGCGCTCAAGCTGACAGCGACCCTTCTCGCCGGCTTCCTTCGCGGCGTTCTCCCCAAGCAGCATGCTTCGGCGACGACCGCAGGCGAGGCGATCGGCCCGCAGCGGGTGCGCGTCTCGCTTGGCCGATAGTTCGTTTTGCGTCCGTTTCTTGTATTAGAAACGAATATGCATGGAGCGCGCCCCAGAGGCTCCCGGCAACAGCATGAGATCACACCTCGTTATCCTCCTCGTGGCCGCGACGCTTGTCGTGCCCCTACCAGCGGCATTCGGGCAAGCCGACTCGCCGACGACCACATTCGACGACCAGAACTCCGGCGGACGACACGTTGTCGTCGCCTCCGTCACACTGACGGAGGACGGCTTCGTCGCCATCCATGACGCGACCCTTCTCCAAGGAGAGGTGTTCGCGAGCGTCATCGGCGTCTCGCAACGCCTCGACGCCGGCACGCACGCCGACGTCAAGGTGTACCTGACGCGCGAGCTGGCGGGCGCGAACGAGACCGTCATCGCGATGCCCCACAAGGACACGAACGACAACGGCATCTACGACTTCGTGTCGTCGCAGGGCGCGCAGGACGGGCCCTTCATCGGCGGCCCGAACGCGATCCCCGAGTCCTTCTTCGAGGCGAACGCGCCCGCCCTCGCCGGCAAGGGCCTGGGCGGCATCAGCGCGGTGCCGAAGGTCGTCAACAACACGGCCTTCATCCAGGCGAGCGCGCAGAACACCTCCGGCGTGAGCGTGCTCATCGACACGGTCGAGCTGAGCGCGCCCGGCTACGTCGCGGTGCACGACGCGACGCTTGTGACCGGCGCGGACGCGTCGGGCATCAACGGCAACAACGTCCTCACGAGCGTCATCGGCGTCTCGGACCTGCTCCCCGCCGGCCACCACCACAACATCCTGGTGCAGGTCGGGAACAACTGCGACGGCTGCAAGACGAACGGCACGACGAACGGGACGCTCGTCCCGATGGTCCACAAGGAGACCGGCGGCAACGCCACGCGCTACGACTTCGTGTCGAGCGGCGGCACCGAGGACGGCCCCTTCACCGGCCAGCCCGGCGCGCCCCTCACCGCGGTCATCGCCATCGTGGAGACGACCTACAGCGACGTCGCCACGCAGACCTTCCCGGCGCAGGCCACCGGCGGCAACATCGTGATCTTCCCTGAGCTCTTCGTGCCTCAGGGCGGCTACGCGGCGGTGCACGACGAGACGCTTCTCGCGGGCAACGTCCTCGGCAGCGTGGTCGGCGTCTCGCCCTTCCTCGCTCCCGGCCTCCACAAGAACGTCAGCGTCGAGCTGAACTTCAACGGCAGCGGCGGCCTCAACGCGAGCCAGACGGTCGTCGGCATGCTCCACAAGGAGACGAACAACAACACGAGCTACGACTTCGTGTCCTCGCAGGGCGCGCAGGACGGCCCCTACACGGGCGGTCCCAGCAGCCTGAGCGAAGAGCAGCTCCCCGCGGCCCTCCAGGGCCAGGGGCTCGGCGGCGTCAACGCGGTGCCCGCCGCGGTGAACCTCAGCGCCACCGTGCGCATCGCCGCCCACCAGGCGAGCGACGGAAGCTCCATCCGCATCGACTACGCGGACTTCGCGCAGAGCGGCTTCGTCGCGCTGCACGACGCGAGCCTTCTCGCGAACGTCTCCGGCAACGTGCTCTCGAGCGTCGTCGGCGTGAGCGAAGCGCAGACGGGCCTGAAGCGCAACTTCACGATCGAGCTCCCCGGCACGAACTGCGCGGGCTGCGTGAAGGGCGCGCTCAACGCGAGCCAGCTCCTCATCGCGATGCCGCACGCGGACAGCGACGGCGACGGCCGCTACACGTTCATCACCTCCGGCGGCAAGGCCGACGGACCCATCGTGACGGACGCGGCGGTCAGCAACTCCGTGAGCGCGCTCGGCCTCAACATCGTCGTGGCGACCGGAGAAGCCGTCGTCCCGATCCGCGAGGCCTCGGCGAACGGCACGGGCAACGGCACGGGCAACGGCACGGGCCAGGGCACGGGCACGGGCCAGGGCACGGGCAACGGCACGGGCAACGCGACGACGCCCGCGACGCCGACAGGCAGCACGGGCGGCAACGCGACGCCTTCGACGCCCACGGGCGCGACGCCGGCCACGCCGGCGAACGCGACGCCGGCGAGCCCGACGGCCGCGAGCCCCCCGCGCGCGACCCCCGCGGAGTCGACCGACGATGAAGGCGACAACGACGTGCCCGGATTCGGCATCGTCGCCGTCCTCGCCGCCATCGGCATCGGCCTCCTCGTGATGCGCCGCCGCCAGCAGAGCTGAACAGACACCTCTCCCCGGGGAGCAAGCCCCGGGGAACCCCTTCCCTTTCCCCTGATCACCATGAAGAGCCTCCTCGTCCTCCTCGCGCTCGCCCTCGTCCCACTCGCGCCTGGCGCCATCGCCGCCGACCACGGCGACGAGCCCCAGGAGGCGTGGATGCTCCACGTCGACAACAGCGACGGAGCGCTCCGCTTCGTCCCCGACCGCATCGTGCTCGTCCCCGGCGGGACGGTCCAGCTCATGATCTTCGGCCAAGGCCACGGCCTCTACAGCGTGACCCTCGACGGCATGCCGGAGTACGAGGCCGAGGTCGACACGGCCGGCGCGGGCATCGTCCACGTCGCCGAGTTCGCCGCGCCCACCACGCCCGGCGAGTACCCGTTCCACGACAAGCACCACCCGGAGGCGAAGGGCCTCCTCATCGTCAAGGCCCCGAGCGCCACGAGCGGCGCGCAGGCCTCGGACGCGCAGCCTGCGAATGCGCAGGACGCGAGCGAGCGGCCGACCGTCGGCGTGGGCAACGGCTACGACACGCGCTTCTATCCCGAGCGGCTCGAGGTCCGCGCCGGCGAGACGATCCTGTTCACGAACAACGCGAGCGAGATCATCCACACGATGACCGCCGTCGACGGCTCCTTCGACGCCGACGCCGTGCGCGCGGGCGAGGAGCGCACCCTGACGGCGCCCGCGACGCCCGGCGAGTACGCGTTCATCTGCAAGTATCACGAGGGGACGGGCATGCGCGGCGTGCTCGTCGTCCTCCCGGCCTCCCCCGACGCGGCCTCGCCGCAGCCGACGACGCCGCCGACCGCGAGCCCGATGGAATCGGCCGAGGAGCCGACCCGCGAGACGCCGGGGGCGCCGCCCGCCCTGCTCCTGGCCGCGCTCGGAGTCGCCGCGCTCGCCCTGCGGCGCGTTCGGTGACGCCCGGGGAGGCTTCAAGTCAGGCGCCGCCTCATCCCCGCCGGGATGCTCGACCACCAGGCCCGCGTCGTCGCCGACCGGCTCCGCGACGCGCGGCACGTCAAGGTGGTCTCCCACATCGACGCCGACGGCCTCACGAGCGCCGCGGTCGCCGTCCGTGCCCTCCAGCGGGCCGGCAAAAGCTACGACGTCGAGTTCCTGAAGTCGCTCAAGCCCCACGACGTCGCCCGCCTCAAGGACGAGAACCCGGACACGCTCTGGTTCACCGACCTCGGCGCGGGCGCGGCGAGCCTCTTTGGCGACGTCGAGCCCGTCATCACCGACCACCACGTCCCCACGGGCGGGGGCAAGTACCACCTCAACTGCCACTTCGCCGGCGAGGACGGGGCGCGCTACCTCTCGGGCAGCACGACCACGTACCTCGTCGCGCGCGCCCTGCACCGCGACAACCGGGACATGGCCGGCATCGCCGTCGTCGGAAGCGTGGGCGACCTCCAGGACACGGACCTCGGGCGGCTGGGCGGCATGAACGCCGTCGTCGTCGAGGACGCGCGCGCGGCCGGCGTCCTCACGCCGCTCATCGACACGCGCTACTTCGGGCGCGAGACGCGCGGCCTCGCGAAGATGCTCCAGTTCGCCGACGACCCGTGCGTGCCCGGCGTCTCCGGCCGGCACAACGAGACGTGCCAGTTCCTCGAGAGCGTCGGCATCCCGCTCCACGAGAACGAGCAGGAGCGCCGCTGGGGGCACCTCACGACGGAGGAGCGGCGCCGCGTCATGAGCGCCGTCGCCAAGTCGCTCCTCACCAAGGGGTACGGCGCGAAGAGCGTGCGCCGACTCGTCGGCGAGGTGTACGTCCTGCGCGGCGAGCAGCCCGGCGAGCCGGTGCGCGACGCGAAGGAGTTCGCCACGCTCCTCAACAGCACCGCGCGCTACGGCGAGGCCGACATCGGGCTCGCCATCGCGCTTGGCGACCGCGACGACATGTACGCGCGAGGGCTCGAGCTTCTCAAGGGGCACCGCGCGAACCTCGTCGCCGGCATCCAGAGCGTCAAGGAGCGCGGCCTCACCGAGCGCGCGCACCTCCAGTGGTTCGACGCCGGCAGCACCATCCGCGAGACGATCGTCGGCATCGTCGCCGGCATGATGTACAACGCCGACGGCGTGCGCAAGGACCTCCCCATCTTCGCCTTCGCCGACTGCGAGGGGGACGCGAGCCAGCTCCCCGGCCGCGACCTCAAGGGCCCCGTCGTCAAGGTCAGCGGCCGCGCCAGCCGCGGCCTCGTCGCCGCCGGCGTCAACCTCGCCGAGGTCATGCGCGTCGCGGCGGCCAAGGTCGGCGGCGCGGGCGGCGGCCACGCCCCGGCCGCGGG